>CACZXG010000005.1 GCA_902785055.1 uncultured Lachnospiraceae bacterium | reverse complement strand
TTTTACGATGAGATCTGCGACAACTGCATTCGATTTGCACCGATCGTGTACGGGCAGGAGGAGAAGAAGGGGATTCACGGCGTCAATGAAGCTCTGCGCTATGACTGCCTGCCGGGTGCGGTGGATTTCTATAAGAACCTGATCGTGGATAATCATAAGACTTTGTGACAGCTGCGGCGCTTGACTATTTTAGCCGCCGTGTTATACTGATTTAGCGCGTTCGCGCCGACAGTTCGTTTGTGCCATCCTGTCGTAAAACAAAACCAGGACAGCTGCGATATATGCTTCATACATGTATCGGTATTTTCATTTGGATTTAAGATGAACTTCAGCTCCGCGGTACAGGCCGCGGAGCTTTTTTACTTTGTTTGGGAGGAAAGCGATGTACTACATCAGATCAGAGAGCAGTTTTGACTCAGCTCATTTTCTGAAAGGATATTCCGGAAAGTGCAGCAACCTGCATGGTCACCGCTGGAGAGTTGTGGTGGAACTGCAGGCGGAGGAACTCATCGGCGAGGGGCAGATGAGGGGCATGGTTCTGGATTTTGGCGACTTGAAAAGCTTTCTTAAAGGGATGTGCGACAATCTGGACCACTGCCTGATCTGTGAAGAGGGCTCCTTGAAGCAGAAAACGATGGAAGCCTTGAAAGAGGAGGAGTTCCGGATCGTGGAAGTGCCTTTCAGGCCGACCGCTGAGAACTTCGCACGGTATTTCCATGAGGAGACTGCGGCGGCGGGATTTCCGGTACACCGTGTGGAAGTATATGAGACACCGACAAATTACGCGGCGTATGAGTGATACAGGGGCGGATCAGATGAGAGTTGCGGAAAAATTCATAAGTATTAACGGCGAGGGAACCCGCGCCGGGGAACTGGCAGTGTTCGTGCGCTTCACCGGCTGCAACCTTCGGTGCAGCTACTGTGACACGATGTGGGCCAACGAGCCGGGATGTCCCTATGAGGATATGAGCCCCGCGCAGATCTGTGATTATGTGCGGTCGACGGAGATCAAAAATGTGACGCTGACCGGCGGAGAGCCCCTTCTTCAGAAAGACATGGGCGAATTGATCGGTCTTCTTATAAATGAATGCGGTGTCCGGGTCGAAATAGAGACCAACGGAGCGGTAGATCTGCGGCCATTCTCGGAACTTCCCGAAGGCAGGCCGGTGTTTACGATGGACTATAAGCTTCCGTCCAGCGGATATGAGGACCGTATGATCACGGAGAACTTCAGCGTGCTGGAGGCAGAGGACACGGTGAAATTTGTGTCCGGGAGTCCTGCCGATCTGGAGAGGGCCGGTGAGATCATAGAGAAGCACGGGCTTCTCGACCGGTGCCACGTGTACTTCAGTCCGGTCTTCGACCGGATCGAGCCGGTGGAGATCGTGGAATTTATGTTGAATAAGCGGATGAACAAGGCCAGGATCCAGATCCAGATGCACAAGGTGATCTGGGATCCCAATGAGCGGGGCGTCTGACCGCGAAAAGGCAGGAGACAGCAGAAAATGCGCGTTATGTGCGATGGAGAGAAATCAGATGATTGACGAGAGAGCGATAGAAGAACATATCAGAGGAATACTGATCGCGCTGGGCGATGACCCGGAGCGCGAGGGTATTAAGGACACGCCCAAAAGAGTGGCAAAGATGTACTCTGAAGTTTTCGAGGGAATGAACTATACAAATCACGAGATCGCGGAGATGTTCGGCAAGACTTTCGAAGAAGGATTTGACGAGGAAATGGCCTCTGATCCCGGACGCGTAGTCGTGATGAAAGACATTGACATGTTCTCATACTGCGAGCATCACATGGCGCTTATGTACGATATGAAGGCGACAGTGGCTTATGTGCCCGGCGGAAAAGTCATCGGCCTTTCCAAAATAGCGCGCGTCTGTGACATGGTCGGCCGCCGTCTGCAGCTGCAGGAAAAGATCGGCAGGGACATCGCGGATATTATCTCCGAGATCACCGGAAGCGAAGATGTGGCGGTCACTCTGGAGGCTTGCCACAGCTGCGTTACAGCCCGCGGCATCAAGAAGACGAACACCAAGACTTACACAGCGGAACTGCGCGGACGCTTCAGGGCGGATCCGTTGCTGCAGTTCTGCCTTAAGTGAGCCTGCACAATATATTTGGAATGTGAGGTAATTAAGTGAAAGCATTAGTTCTAAGCAGCGGCGGCGTGGATTCCGCGACGGCGCTCGGTATGGCAGTAGCCAAATATGGCAAAGAAAACGTGATCGCGCTGTCCATTTCCTACGGACAGAAGCACGATAAGGAAATTCAGGCGGCATCCGCCGTGGCTAGGTATTACGGCGTTGAACAGTTATTTCTGGACCTGAGCCTGATCTTCAGTTACAGCAATTGCTCCCTTCTGAAGCAGTCCACCGAGGAAATTCCGGAGGAGAGTTACGCCGAGCAGATCAAAGAGACCGGAGGAAGCAAGCCTGTGAGCACTTATGTGCCCTTCCGAAACGGCCTGTTCCTGTCATCAGCCGCCAGTATCGCCCTGAGCAAAGACTGCGGCGTGATCTACTATGGCGCCCATGCGGACGACGCGGCGGGCTGCGCCTATCCCGACTGCTCGCCGGTCTTCAATAATGCAATGAATGAGGCAATTTGGGAGGGCTCCGGCCGCCAGCTTCGAATTGAGGCGCCCTTTGTCAATATGAACAAAGCCGATATTGTTCGAACCGGTCTGGAACTTGGCGTTCCCTACGAGCTGACATGGTCCTGCTACGAGGGCGGCGAAAAGCCTTGCGGAAAGTGCGGCACCTGCATCGACAGAGCAGCGGCGTTTGCAGCCAACGGAGTCAAAGACCCGGCGCTGAGCATTTAATATGAACAGAAAATAACGAAACACAGCCTTACCGGAATGGAGAATTAAAATGAGAGAAACCGAGGGACTTACTTTACTGGGAAATAAGAACGTGAAATATGATACAGATTATAATCCGGACCTGCTCGAGACTTTCGAGAACAAGCACCCGGAGAACGACTACTGGGTCAAGTTCAACTGCCCTGAGTTCACTTCACTCTGCCCGATCACCGGGCAGCCGGACTTCGCCAATATTATCATCACTTATGTGCCCGCCAAGCGTATGGTAGAGAGCAAGAGCCTGAAACTCTATCTCTTTTCCTTCCGCAATCACGGCGATTTCCACGAGGACTGCGTCAACAAGATCATGAAAGACCTGATCAGACTGATGGACCCCAAGTACATCGAAGTGCGCGGCCGATTCCTGCCCAGGGGCGGCATTTCCATAGATCCCTGGTGCAATTACGGCAAGCCCGGTACTAAGTGGGAGAAGATCGCGGAGAACCGGATGATGTGGTTTGACATGAACCCGGAATCGGTAGACAATCGGTGAACGAATTATCAGATATTAAATCAAACAATGAATTGAACAATAAATCCGAAGCCGGGCATGATAATACGGGCAGCCGGATCGTGCTCAATGCCCAGCAGTCGGAAGCGGTGAAGACGGTGGAAGGGCCGGTACTGCTGCTGGCGGTACCCGGAAGCGGAAAGACGACAGTTCTGGTACTGAGGCTGGGATATATGATCCTGAACTGCGGGATCGCTCCGGAGAACATTCTGACTGTAACGTATACGGTAGCAGCCACGCGGGATATGGCACGGAGGTTTGCGGGATATTTTGGCGAGGAGCTGGCGGCGAGGCTGGAGTTTAGGACGATCAATGGGATCTGCGCGAAGATCATCGCGTATTACAGCCGGATGATCGGGAAAAAGCCCTTTGAACTGGTGACAGATGAAAAGAGCACGGCGGGCATCCTGACTCAGATTTATCAGCAGGTGGAGCAGACCTGGCCAACGGAGGCGGATCTGCGCAATGTACGGACTTTGATAACATACATCAAGAACCAGATGCTGACGGAAAAGGAAATCAAGGCACTCAGTAAGCAGAAGGGAAGCCCCTTGAGAGCGGCGGATTATGACATCAACATCGCTGCGATCTATGAGAGGTATAACCGCTGGCTGCGGGAACAGCATCTGATGGACTTCGATGACCAGATGGTTTATGCGCTGACGATTCTGCGCAAGGTGCCGCAGGTGCTGGAGCATTTCCGGGAGCAGTACCGATATATCTGCGTGGACGAGGCACAGGACACATCCAGGATCCAGCACACGATCATCGCCCTGTTGGCTTCAAAATATGACAATCTCTTCATGGTCGGCGACGAAGACCAGAGTATTTACGGCTTCCGAGCCGCCTGTCCGGAGGCGCTGATAAATTTTGAGAGAGAGCACCGAGGTGCCAAAGTATTGCTGATGGAGCAGAATTATCGCTCCGGCAGCGGGATCGTTCGCGCGGCGGACCGCTTTATACAGAGGAATACGCTCCGGCACGCCAAACACATGATTTGCGCAGACGGCGCGGCGGAGGGGCCGGAAGTCAGAGAGATCGCGCTCAGGAACCGCAAGACCCAGTACAGCTATCTGCTGAAAGTGGCGGATGGGTGCGAAGAGGAGACGGCGATTCTGTATCGGAATAACGAGAGCGCTATACCGGTGGTCGATCTTTTGGAAAGAAATAATGTGCCGTACCGGATCAGGAATGCGGAGATAGGCTTTTTCACACACCGGACGGTGATAGATATTACGAATATCATTAAGCTGGCTTATGATCCGCATGACGCGGATGCTTTCATGGCGGTTTATTACAAACTGGGGTTGTATTTGAACAAGGAGACGGCCGCACTGGTCTGTGACCTGAGCAGGCGGCTGGGACTGCCGATTCTGGAAACGGCCTTAAGGTATGCGGATCTCAAACCCATGACGCTTAAAAGCGTGAGATCGGTCCGCACGCATCTGGAGAATATGAAGGAGGATCGGGGAGACCAGGCGGTTTTGCGGATCGTGCGCTTCATGGGATACGGCGAGTATCTGGAGAATGCGGGGATCAGGGACAGCAAGATCTATATTTTGAAAGCGATCGGCTCGCAGACAGAGTCGCCGGCGGAGCTTCTGGACCGGATCGGGTTTCTGGAAGATATTTTCCGCGGGAAGGAGTCTGATCCGGATTGTCCCTTCATTCTTTCTACAATTCATGCCAGTAAGGGGCTCGAATATGATACAGTTTACTTAATGGATGTGGCCGACGGGCTGTTCCCGGAGGAAGTTCCGGCGAGTATGAAGTATATGCAGCCGCAGGAGCGCCGGGCTTTCGAGGAGGAGAGGCGGCTCTTCTATGTGGGAATGACCAGAGCCAGGAAGCGCCTGTGTGTGTTCACGACGGGGGCAAAGTCGGTGTTTGCGGATGAACTGTTTGGCAGAGAAAAGATGAGGAAGCGGTAATGGCGGCGGAAAGAATGCCTGATTTTAAAGAGATCAGCAGGCTGATCGAGAGCCTTCAGATGCTGGACCGGAGTTTTCAGAGGATCACTGCGGAATACGAAGAACACGAAGAGAAAGTGAAGCGGGCTTTAATGGCGCAGCTTAAGAAGGAGTCTGCGGAATTTCTCAAAGAGATCCCGGTGGAGGAACTGAAAAATTCCAAGGCCGGTATCAGGATCAGCGCGCTTCAAAGTGCGGGGTATAACACGCTGTATGATCTCTATAAAGCGGATAACTGGAAACTTCAGGGAATAGACGGGATCGGCGAGAAGCAGATCTCCTCGATCCGAAGCATTATCGGAGAATTTTTAAATCGTCTCTCCGTAAGAGCCCGCATCAGGCTGACGCCTGACAGGGATGACATAGCGAGCAGGTCTCTGATTCACGAGATCGCAAGATTTCGGAAGATCGAGCAGATCAGGAGAGAGGCGGGACCGCTGACAGCGAGTGTGCATGAGACGATCAGCGCGCTGACCGCGGCGGTGCCGATCCGGAACCGCTTTCGCTGGATCTTTTCTTTTGGCAGTACAAAGGAAGAGACGATCAGGGCGATCGGCGATATTCTGACCTACTGCAGGAGCGCCGAGTACAACCTGGTAAAGAGCCTGATCTCCCAGTACGGCGAAGCCGAAAACATGGGCGTGCTCGACGCGATGGAGGACTTTAAGAAGAACAGTGCCTCTTACTACGCTATTATCGAGCGGCTGACGGGAGCCGGCGCTAAGCGGGAACTGGTATACAGCAGTGTGCCTGCGCAGCTGGCAGAGGAAATCGACGCCTTTGCGCTGGACCTGGGCGGATTTAAGGGTAATCTTCGCGCCTATCAGGAGTTCGGCACCCGGTACATTCTGACTATGAAGAGAGTGCTCCTGGGCGATGAAATGGGTCTTGGCAAGACGATCCAGGCCATTGCCGCTATGACACATCTGCACAGGGAGAACAGCCGGAGCCGCTTTCTGGTGGTCTGTCCGGCGTCTGTCATGATCAACTGGTGCCGGGAGATCCAGAAATTCAGCGATATTCCGGTCAATCTCCTGCATGGGCAATTGCTGGAAGACGCGCTGCTGAGCTTTACGGAACTTGGCGGAGCCGCTGTTACCAACTATGAGAGCATGGGCAAAATAGTGGGGACCATCGATAATCATCTGACCCTTTCCATGCTGATCATCGATGAGGCGCATTACATCAAGAATCCGGAGGCCAAGAGGACGCAGTACATCCATGCGCTGGAGGATGAGTCGGAGAGGATCCTTCTCATGACAGGCACACCCCTGGAGAATAAAGTCAAAGAAATGTGTGAGCTGATCGGCTTCGTCCGCCCGGACATGGTGGAAAATGTGCGCACCTACGCGGGCATGCGTCAGCTTCCAGCTTTCAGGGAGATGCTGGCACCGGTCTATCTGCGCAGGCAGAGGGACATGGTTCTCGATGAACTGCCTCCTTTGACTGTGGAAGAGGAGTGGTGCGAGATGACGGCGGAAGATGCGGCAGCCTACGGCGTAGAAGTAATGGGCGGAAACTTCATGGGGATGCGGCGCGTTTCCTACCTGCAGGAGGATCTGCGGACTTCTTCCAAGGCACAGCGCCTCTATGAACTCTGTGACCAGGCGATGGAAGGACGTCAGAAAGTGATCATCTACTCCTATTTCCGGGAGACGATCAGGAAGGTATGTGACTTCCTGGGACCTGTGGTCATCGGATCGATCACCAGGAGTACGCCGCCCGAGGAGCGGCAGGATCTGATCGACAGATTCTCCAAGACCCCTGAGGGAGCCGTTCTGGTCTGCCAGATCCAGGCCGGCGGTACAGGACTTAATATCCAGGCGGCAGGCATCGTGATCTTCTGTGAGCCGCAGATCAAGCCCTCTCTTACCTGGCAGGCCATTTCCAGGGTCTACAGGATGGGCCAGGTGCAGAACGTGCTGGTCTACCATCTGCTGTGCGAGAACACTGTGGATGAGGCTATGCAGGAGATCCTGGCTGTCAAAGAAGAGGAATTCGACATGTTCGCCCACGACTCGGCGATCGCTGAGGCGGCCGACGGGCTGGCAGACAAAGAGTGGATCCGCCGGATCGTGGAAAAAGAGCGGAAGAAGTATCTTCCGGCAGTGATAACCGACTGACTCTTCTTCACACAAAAAAGGGACTTGTATGTGCAGTCCCTTTTTTTGTGCGTGTATTGATTTATAAAGCTGCAGCGATCGCCGGGATCACTCGGTCCGCAGCGCGATGACAGGATCTTTCTTGGACGCCGACCTGGACGGGATCAATCCGCCGATCATGGTCAGGACCGTGGCGATGATGACGAGCGCAACCGCTGCCTGAGGTTCCAGGACAGCTGTGATGTCATCGATTTCGGTGACCTTATGGATTATATCGTTGATCGGGAACAGCAGCAGCCGCGTGACTATTACGCCGATTATACCCGAGAGAAGACCGATGATGCAGGTCTCCGCGTTGAAGATGGAGGAAATGTTCCTCTTGGAGGCGCCGATGGCGCGCAGGATACCGATCTCCTTGGTCCGCTCAAGGACTGAAATGTAGGTGATGATGCCGATCATGATCGAGGAGACGACCAGTGAGATCGAAACGAAGGCAATGAGCACATAGGTGACTGCGTTGACGATCGTCTCGACGGAGCCCATCAGGATTCCCGTGATGTCCGTGTACTGCAGTTTTTTGGCTTCATCCGCATTCTCATTGTAGCGGGTGAGGAAGTCGGTGAAGTGGTTCTTGGACTCAAAGTCGTCAAAATAGAAAGAGATGCTGGTCGGATCATCTTCCCGCTGGTATCCCAGATTGAGAAGATTACCTTTATAGGACCGCTCTTTTCCGCTGACCATTGTTTCCATTAGTCTGGAGATCTCATCCTCGTCCTTGTTGAACTTGAAAGCCTCCGCGAACTTGTCCGTATCAAAGGTCATGAAATCGCCGTCTCCACTGAACATATTGGAGAGGGGAGCCAAAGCCTCCGCCAGGGCCTCACCGGTGCCTTTGGCGACGAGCAGGGCCATATATTCTTTGGCAAGGTTGTAACCCTCCTCAAAGAGAGCGGAGCTGTTGTCTTTCATTGCCTGCCCGATCGCCTCATCTGTGGAGGGGAGATCACTAACAGGGACCATATTGTTCTCATTGGGAGAAAGGCTTCCATAGTAGTTGTCAAAGGATTCCTCGATGATCCTGGTGGTAAGAGCAGGATCAAGTTTGATCTGTTCTATGGAACCCAGCATCTGAGCGACCTTATCCTCGGAGATGGCGTTTTCCTTGTAGATCTCAAGATAATCTAAGGTGATGTATTTCTTTTCGGTAGTCTCTCCGCCGTCTTCGTACTGCTTTTTGATCTGCGACTTGAGCGCTGACTTTATGAGCCCGGCATTTTCCCCGTCCATTCCGGAGGTGTCCATCCCGTCGATCACAGCGTCGGCCTCCGCCTTGGTGGATGCGCTCTGCAGGGAATCGATCGTCTTCTGAATACCTTCCGTGGCCTGGGATGCAGCAGAGTTCGCGGCCAGATCCGCAATGGTCTCCTTCATGGACTGCAGTCCGCTGATCAGTTCAGATACGTCGACAGGAGCCTCGGCGTCGCCGGATTCGCTGCCGGAAGAGCTCTGACGGATCATATCTTTGAGCTGTGCGGTCATTTCTTCGTTCAGACCCAGGGAATCGATGTAGGCTTCCGCCTCGGCGACAGTTGTGACGCCTTCAAGATCGGAAATGGTCTTGTCGATTCGCTCGTTTACGACCTTTTTTGCTTCTTCCCTGGCCGTAGTCTCTATGGTCTCCTTAAGACTCTCCAGGGTACTTACAGCGCCGGATACATCAGGAGCTGCCTCAGGCGCGGTGGACTCGGTCAGCGTGACGGTCGCCATCTGCTTGTAGCCCTCGATGATTCCGTTCGCGAAAGCGGAATCTGCCTGAGTAACTGCTTTGACCATGGAACCGGTGATCTCGTCGATGCTGTCAACGACTTCTTTCGAAGAGTTCATGATAATGTCTGTCATGGCATTGGGGTCCATGCTCAGGCCGTCCAGGTCCATGTTTATGACGAAAGCTTCTGCCAGAAGATCTTCGTCGACAGTGATCATATCTTCGAAATTGAGCGCCTCATCGTCGTCCTCATCGTCGAAGGCTTTGCCGGAGAAAACATCGTAATCCGGGTCTTTAAGCTGTGCCAGGACGATCTCGGAAGAATAAGCCTTGTTCATCACATAGGAGGTGAGCTCCGGCAGATAGAGGACGCCGGTCGTCGAGGAAGAACCGGATCCCTTCTCCTGAGGCTTGTAGATGATCGCCGTAATCTTAAGAGGCTCCGCGTTTTCGTAGACATCCCGCATGTATTCGTCGTCATCGGACATATCCTCGTAGATCTCGTATTCCTCATTCCATTTATATTTTGACGAGGGTTCGATGAGTTTGAACTCTCTGCCAAGGATCTCATCGTAAGAGACAGTCATCGGCTCATTGTGCACGGTGATCTTCTCGCCAAGGTACAGGTCCTTCATGATGTCCGAGAGCTCCTTGGTGTCACGGAAACCGAGGGAGTAGAGCAGCAGATCGGAGATCTGGTTGGGATCCATGACGCAGAGCGCCAGCTCATTATACTTCTCGGGCCATTTGCCGTAAGCGATCGTGTATTCATTCTTCATCCGCTCCGGCTCGATCATTTCCGAGAAGGTGGACATGGATCCGCCTCCCAGCGACATGGAGGCGAATATGCCCCCTCCGGAGGAACTTGTGGGGTAGATCTGCGCGAGCCGGTCCGTAGCGTCAATGGTGTAGATCACCGGTGAGACCGCATAGGACTTCTTGATCATGCGCACATCTTCTTCATACTCTTCGGGATGCGCGTCCAGATAATCCATGAAGCTCTTGAGGTCGTTGTTGCTGATGGAGTCGGTGAAGGAGGTGATGTACTGCTGTTCCACAAGGGAATTGCCTTCTGCCTTGACATCCCTGATCGCCTGCATGGAAAGGATGATGCTGGCCAGGTCTCCCTCCTCCGCGTTGATGGTCAGCGGATAGCTGTTCATGGTCTCTTCCTGGATCTGGTCGATGTAATTCTGGAATCCCGTGGAGAGCGACAGGATCAGCGCGATGCCGATGATACCGATGGACCCCGCAAAGGCGGTCAGAAAAGTGCGGCCCTTCTTGGTCATGAGGTTGTTAAGGCTCAGACCGAAAGAGGTTGCAAGGCTCATTGAGGCCTTCCCAAGATTTTTGTGGATGCCGGGATCCTCGCTCTCAACGATGAGCGGGTTGGTGTCGTCGGTGATCTGTCCGTCCTTAAGACGGACAATTCGGTTGGAGTACTGCTCGGCGAGTTCCGGGTTGTGGGTGACCATGACGACCAGGCGGTCGTTGGCCACTTCTTTCAAAAGGTCCATGACCTGTACGGACGTCTTTGTGTCCAGAGCGCCGGTGGGCTCGTCAGCCAGAAGGATCTTGGGGTCGTTGACCAGGGCGCGGGCGATCGCCACACGCTGCATCTGGCCGCCGGACATCTGGTTGGGCTTTTTGTGGGACTGCTCCTTAAGACCGACCTTATCCAGGGCCTCGAGAGCCATCTCCCTGCGCTTTTCAGCGGAAATGCCGCCGATGGTCAGGGCCAGCTCGACGTTCTGAAGTACTGTCTGGTGGGGGATCAGGTTGTAAGACTGGAAGACGAAACCGACCGTGTGATTGCGGTAGGAGTCCCAGTCGCGGTCCTTATATTTCTTGGTAGAAATGCCGTTGATGATCAGGTCGCCGGTGTCATAGCGGTCCAGCCCACCTATGATGTTGAGGAGGGTAGTTTTGCCTGATCCGCTGGGGCCCAGAATCGCTACGAACTCGTTGTCCCGAAGGTTGAGAGAGACATCGTCGAGGGCGATCTGTTCGTATCCGCCTGTATTATATTTTTTCTTTATATTCTTAAGTTGAAGCATTGTGCCTCCATTAATTGAGAACAATTGGAATATCTGTTATTACTGTAACGGAAGTGATCGAATTAGCGCAAGTATCGAAAGCATCTTTTTACAGTATGTTCACAACTGCCTGTGCCGCAGTCTGAAAACAGACGGATTTCTTAATTAAAAGACGGCTCCGGGAACCTGTGATTACCTTGATATTTGTAAAATGGCAAAAAAGTGATATAATATAAGTCCGGCTTAGAAAGGACGATATTATGAATATCCATAAATTAATCATTTATATTGCTGCTGCGTTCCTCGGGATCAGCGTGATCTTCGGCGCAGCAGGAACGGGCGCGGCTGCAGCGGCAGCCCGGGCTGAAAACGCCGAACTGCGGGAATACACCCCCGGAGAACTCAGCTGCATGTCCCAGTACTATTACAAGCGCACCAGCGAGAGCGGTTTTTATCCGCCCAAGGTGTCCTGCCGGGACATGGGGAACGGTTTATACGAGATCATCCTTTTTGAAGAAGTAAAGGAAGCGGACGGTACGGTACACAGCACGACTTACGCGCAGTATTCGATCGGAACGGATGCGAAGGGTACGGACACTGTTTTCGGAAAAGAGATCGATCTGACGCTTTACAGCAAGGTATATACGCCGGAGGAACTCTGCAAGCTGGCTCAGAACCACTACTATAAAACGAATGATTTCTATCCGCCCAACGTATCGTACACAGCCAATAAGGACGGCACTTATACAATCTGCATGTTCGAGATGATCGAGGACGGAGGCGGCACAACGCACAGCGCCACCTGCGGGTGGTATACGGTCAATGTATGCGGAGTGGGTACAGACGACCTGATGATGCAGAACATTGATCTCAATGAGTAAAGGAATCCATGAAAAGGGGGACTAAGAGAGACCGGCGGAGACAATATGCCATCCGGAGAAACCTGAAGAAAGCTTCGTGCGTGGTTTTGCTGGTTCTGTTGGTCCTGGCATATATCGGGATTCGGAAGCAGGAGAGTGCAGGAACACAGGAGTTTCCGGTCCCGGCCCTGACGCAGACTGAGGGAAGGGATCCGGGAAATACAGCGGCAGAGTTTGATCTTGACATGGTTCCGGTCTATTCCGGAAGGGCCTATGTCGATATCAACGGAGATATTCCCTTTTTCACGAAAGAGGAGATGACGGAGGAAGCTTTTCACGAGTATTGGCCCCTGGATGAACTGGGGCGGTGCACGGGAGCATACGCGTGCGTCGGACCCGAAACTCTTCCCAAGCAGGAGCGAGGCGATATCAGTTCCGTGAAGCCGACGGGATGGAACACGAACCGCTACAGCGATATAGACGGCGAGATGCTCTTTAACAGGTGTCATCTGATCGGGCATTTGCTCACAGGACAGGATGCCAATGAGCGCAACCTTATTACCGGGACCCGGTACATGAATGTGGAGGGCATGCTGCCATTTGAGGAGTCGGTCGTCAGGTATGTAGAGGGAACCGGTCATCATGTGATGTACAGGGTAAGGCCGTATTTTGACGGCGACAATCTGGTCTGTGCAGGTGTCCTTATGGAGGCCAGATCGGTTGAGGATCCGCGGGTTCAATTCTGTGCCTTCTGCTACAACGTTCAGCCGGGATTTGAGATCGACTATGAGACGGGAAATAACCGCCGCGCCAATGCATCTGACTGATCTGTAAGCACAGGTAGTCAGAGCGGGATTAATGTAGTAAACTGAATATGGAAGTAAGAAACAGGGGCAGGCGTCTTTGTACACCCTGTGATGACATCCTTTTAACTTGGTAAAGGAGGCAACTCCTTTGTTTGGTGTACAAATGTCAGTCATCAGATAGCCTGCCCCTGTTTTTGTGTATTTTCCGGGGTAAAAGAGCTGTAATCCGACTTATGCAGGAGAATGATATGGATCAATTTACTATCAGATTTGAGAAACTGCTGCTATCCGAACTCAGGCTGGCGGCGTATACTCCGGCTTCGGAGGACAGTTCGCAGCTGACAGACGAGAAGCTGGCGCAGGCTGTGACAGTGAACGAGGAGCTTATAAATCTCGGCTTTACGCTCAAACCGAAGGATTTGATCGCGCTCGCCGGCAGTCCTTCGCTGTACGGGTTCGCACAGCATTTTCGCAGTCTTTTGCCCAAGGTCTCGGCACCTCCCATGTATCCTGACTTCCCGCTTCAGGTGATGGGGATGAGCGAGGCCGAGTTCCGCATGCACCAGATGATCCACTATTTTTCCACTTATGATCTGGAGCTGCTTTTCGGGGTGGAGGTAAAGCGCGGATGGCTGCCGGATGTGACGTCGACTGAGAAAACGGAGAGCGATGACACCTTGCTGAAGGCCAAGGTCCTGGAACTTGTGCCCCAAGATAAGGCGCCGCTCACTGCGCTCACCCGTATCATGCATAAAAGAGAGCGGCTGACGCTCCCCGGGCGGGAATTGACAGTTGAGGCTCTGCCATACATTGAGCCGGAAGATATTGCGGGTCTGCAGGTGCCCTTTAAGGAAAACCTGGCAGTGCTCTTTGACGCGATCCTGAGAACCGGACCGGAAGTCGGGAAGATCCCGGGGGATGCTGCAGACAGAAGGGTCCTGCTCTGGCGGCAGATCTGCCAGCATACCGGCGACGTGATGAAAAGTACAGGTGCTGTTCTGCCAATGCACCGCTATCATTTCCGGACAAGTGAAAAGAGAGCGATCGTCAAACTCCTGGAGTCATATCCCGCGGCGGATTTTAAGGCCAATCTGATCCTGTCACGCGGCAAGAGGGAGAAGTGCATCACGGTTCTGCAGTTCCTCGATTACAACATGTATTCACGGAGTGCGGCACACTTGGAAGCGGTGCGGGCTCTTAGAAACGGTGAACTGAGGTCCTGGGAGGCACAGGTCAAATATCTGCTTGCTTCAGGTGACGAAGGCGCGCTGGACTTCATAGCAAAGCGCCCCGGAATGATGCTGCGCATGATCGGATGGCTTTTGCGGATGGGATATCCGGACCGGGAAATCCGGGACAGGCTGGTGGAGAACGCAGGCAAGCTGAGCGCCCACACGATCATAGACATTTTAAACGCGCTGGATTTCAAGGAGGAAAATGCCCCGCAGGAAGATATTTACCGGCGGATGAGAGCTGAACAGGAAAGATACATGGAACAGTGTTCGGAGACTGTGAAGAACCCGGAAGCGGTTTATGCGAAGTACAGGCTGATGCTTGCAAAAGGTTATGCGGACGAAGTGATCCGGAATGCAAAGGACAGGATCAGTCAGTGCCGAAGGGAAATCCGGGAAATGGACCGGGAGTATAAGGCGGCCTGTGATCTTTACAGAAGAACCGCCCCCTATTCAGGGAGGGTGAGAGCGATCCTGGAAGATGTTCTGCGAGCGCACATGGAGAAAGCGCACACGGAACTGGCAGGAAAGAAGGTCTTTGTGTCTGCAGAGGAATTCGATCTGTCGTACAGCCGTCTCGAGGGCGGGAAGAAATCTTCGGAGGGAGGCTACCTGCCAAGCGGAATGGCGATCCGGATCCCGGAGGAAGTGAAGCGGCTTCGCTTTTTTGTCTACTGGAACGACAAGAGCCGTGTGGACGTGGATCTTCACGCAAAGGCATATGACCTTGAGGGAGAATCCATCGATGTGGGATGGGACGCTCATTTCAACAAGTCGGGGATCGTTCACTCCGGAGATATCACCCACAGTAATGCGGCAGAGTATATCGATATCAATATGGACGCGCCTTTGCGCAATGCTGAAGCTTCAATTCACCTTTACTACGGCAAGCAGTCTTTTGACCGGATAGAGACCTGCTATGTCGGGATGATGGCTGTAAAGAGATTTGGGGAGAAAGTAAAACTATACGATCCGAAGAACTGCTTCTTTACTCACGAACTGCGCTCCGGGGAAACAAGGCTCAATTACGGATATGTGGATGTGAAGAAAAGACTGCTTTTCTTCACCGGCAGAGCACCGGAAAAGGCCTCGCGATTTGCGATGCCCAAGGGAATGTACAGAGAAACGGCGCCGACCTTGTCACTTAAGAGATATCTGGACCTGATGCTGGAGGCGCAGGGCGCTGTGTATGCGGACTCCGCGGAGGAGGCAGACCTGATCCTGACGATCGGAAAGCCTGAGGAGGAGAAAGCGGTGAGTCTGGTGGACCGTAATTTCTTCCTGGAGGCGTGAGAAATAAGACACTGTTTATGATCATTGAAAAAGGGGCTTGCTGCGCAGGCCCCTTTCTTTTATCAATTGTCTACAGTTCACCGCTCTCCATTGCCGCGGCGACATCAGAAAGAGAATCGTAGATCCCCGCGCACATGTCCCGCGCGGCCTGATCCGGCGCTACATTGTTCGGTACCATGATCGGCGCGCAGCCCGCTCTGTAAGCGGCGAGAATACCGTTGGGACTGTCTTCGAGCACATAGCAGTCCTCCGGCCTGTATCCGATCATTGCCGCAGCCTTGATATAACCTTCCGGATGTGGTTTGCCGAGGACCACTTCGTCGCCGCACAGAGTAGCGGCAAAATAGTGACCGATTCCAGCACTCTCAAGGTTGCTGTTGACGATCTTGCGGTCACTTCCGCTCGCCAGTCCGATGGGATGTCCCTTAGCTGACAGATAGGTCAGGATCGTATCGAGGCCGGGCCTTGCGCGCAGCTCTGTTTTGACAAGTTCCGCGACCAGATCAAAAGTCTGACGTATGAAAGCTTCCGCATCCGCTCCTTCAGGCAGGTAGCGGGCGGCAGTATCGATCATATCCTGGCCGCTTCTTCCCATCAGAGCCAGATGCATCTCCTCGGACATTTCGAACCTGAACAGTTTCATGGCTATGTCGTCAAATGCTTTGTCGTAGATACACTGGGTATCGAACATCAGCCCGTCCATATCAAAGATCACAGCTTTTTTCTTCATAGATTCCTCCTGCAGCCGATTTTTCACAGAAGATATGGTCAGCGCAGGCCGCCTTATCTATGCGTCAGTGAAACTTCGGCAAATAATCCCCGTGCGCCGCGATCAGTTCGTCAACCATCTTTTTGATGGTATCGATGTCGAGCTCGCTCCCCGTGTGGGGATCGAGCATGGCCGCCTGATAGACGTGCTCGAGCTTATGAGTGCGGGCTGCCTCAATGGTGAGGAGCTGCACGTTTATGTTTGTCATATTCATGGCCGCGCATACGACCGGAAGAGCTCCGACGCGGCAGGGATTGATCCCGCGGCCGTTAACAAGGCAGGGAACCTCTACGCAGGCCTCTTCGGGGAGGTTGCTGATCAGATGGCCGGTATTGAGGACATTGCCGCCAATCTGATAGGGAGTGCCGGTAACCACGGATTCCATGATGTGGGAGGCGTACTCCCTGGAGCGCTCGTGAGTCTTGACACCTGTCTCAAGAAGTTCTGCATATTCCTTCTTCCAGGACTCGATCTGGTTAATGCAGCGGCGCGGATATTCGTCCAGCGGGATGTTGTAGCGGTCTATGAGTTCCGGATATCTGCTCTTTATATAAAAGCCGTTGTACTCTGCGTTGTGTTCACTGGACTCAGTACAATAGTAGCCGAAATTACGGATATAGTCAAAACGGACTTTGTCCTTGAATTCGGGATCCGCTATTTTGGCAGCGATGCGGGATTTGATCTCGGGATAGAGGTCATTGCCGTCCCTGTCGCGGATCTCAAGCAGCCACGCCATGTGGTTGATCCCCGCGATCAGCTCTTTGCGCCCCTCGAGCCTGTCTTCCATGCCGACAAAAGTGAGAAGATCTTTCGAACAGACCTGCACGCTGTGACACAGGCCCACGGTCTTGACGCCGGTGTAGCGCTGCATATAACCGGACAGCATGGCCATCGGGTTAGTGTAGTTCAGAAGGAGCGCGTCCGGACACACTTCTTCCATATCCCCGGCAAAATCTTCCATGACCGGGATCGTGCGCAGCGCGCGCATGATGCCTCCGATACCGAGAGTATCCGCGATAGTCTGGCGCAGGCCGTATTTTTTGGGGATCTCGAAGTCAATAATGGTGGCGGGATCGTATCCGCCCACCTGGATCGCGTTGACGACGAAGGATGCGCCGGCAAGAGCCTTACGGCGGTTTTCGACGCCCAAATAGCACTCGATCCTGCCGTATCCGCCAAGAACAGAACGCATGGCTTCGAGGATAGTCCGGCTCTCTTCGAGCCTTGCCGCGTCGATATCATACAGGGCGAAGACACTGTCGCGCAGCGCTTCGCTGCACATGCAGTCTCCGATCACATTTCTTGCGAAAACGGTGCTTCCTGCACCCATAAAAGCTATTTTCACAGTCATACCCCTCCTAAGATATTTTGTTACAGGATAGCAGAAGGCGCAGTTATGATACATGGAGTAATGTGGCAGGATGCAACAGTTTAATAAAATAACTCGGGTAAAAGGGTAATCGGAGCGCACTTATGATAAAATAGAGACGGCCGGATCATTTATATGAAGAGCTGAAGCGAGGAACTGACCGCGTTAAATAAACGCTTGTTAAGTAAAAGGAGGGAACAGTATGGGGTACATGGAAAGATATGAGGAGTGGCTTAAAAGGCTTCCGGAGGATCATCCGTTTCACGCGGAGCTTCTCGCGATAAAGGGCGATGACGCGGAGATCAAGGACCGCTTCTATAAGGAGATCGAGTTCGGAACAGCAGGTCTTCGCGGGATCTTCGGAGCCGGAACGAACCGCATGAATGAGTTTACGGTAGGCCGCGCGACTCAGGGTATCGCCAACTATATTCTGAGTTCAGGGGAGGATGTGAACCGGGGATTTGTCCTGGCCTATGACAGCCGCTACAATTCCAAGGAGTTCGCGCAGCTTGCAGCGGAGATCCTGGCAGGAAACGGGATCAAGGCGTACCTGTTCCCTTCGCTCCGTCCTACGCCCGAGCTGTCATTTGCCATAAGAAGTTTCGCGGCACTGGGCGGCATCAATATGACAGCCAGTCATAATCCGAAGGAATACAACGGATATAAAGTTTACTGGATGGACGGCGCGCAGATCTCCGGCGAGATCTCCGACGGGATGCTTAAGGAGATACTGGCGCTGGATCTCTTTGATCAGTTTAAGAGAATTCCGCTGGAAGAGGCCATCGAGGAGAGAAAAGTCAGGATGCTGGGCGAGGAGATGGACCTTGCATACCTCGACTATGTTATGTCCATGAGACAGCGCTCGGATGACGAGATCGACAGGACGATCCCTGTCGTCTATACCCCCCTCAATGGCGCGGGCAGTATCCCGATGCAGAAACTGGCGGCGGACCTCGGGTACGAGAATTTTTACATTGTTCCCGAGCAGAAGGATCCCGATCCGGAATTCACGACTGTGGGTTATCCCAACCCGGAGGATCCTAAAGCCTTTGCCTTGTCAGAGGAGCTGGGCCGCAAAGTCGGCGCGGACGTCCTGATCGCGACAGACCCGGACAGCGACAGAATGGCTGTTGAGGTCTCCGACGGGAAGGGCGGCTATATACCTCTGAACGGAAACCAGACCGGAGCGCTTCTGATCGCCTATATGGCAAGGAGCATGAACGAGAAGGGTAAACTTCCCAAAAAAGCCGCGATGATAAAGTCCATCGTCACAGGAAATTTCGGCCGGGTGATCTGCGAGAATTTCGGGATCCGCGTGTTCGACGCTCTGACCGGATTCAAGAATATCTGCGGTGTCATTCCGAAGGCGGAGGATATGGGATACACTTATTTCTTCGGCTATGAGGAGAGTATCGGGTGCGCGCCCGGCGTGGAGATCCGCGACAAGGACGGCATATGCGCCTCCATGCTGATCATGGAGCTGGCTGCCTGGTGCCGCAAGAACGGCATGACCCTGCTGCAGTATCTCGATTCCCTGTATAAAAAATACGGCTATTATGCCGAGGACCAGGTGTCACTGGTGCTCAAGGGCATTGAGGGCGCCGAGAGGATCGGGCGCATCATGGATGTGTTCCGCGGCAATAAGCCCGGAAGATTCGGAAGATTTGTGGTTGACAAGTGCACGGATTACATAAACGGATACAAAGATGTTCCGGCCTCAAATGTGCTCATATATAAAATGACCGACGGCAACTGGTTCGCCATGAGGCCTTCAGGAACAGAGCCCAAGATCAAATTCTACTTCTACGCGAAATCGGACAACATGAACGAATCGCAGGAACTGATCAGAGATATGAGAACAGCAGTGGGCGAAATGGTGCAAAGTATTGAATGATAAAACGGATGGACCGCGCTCAAATGCGCGGTCCTTTCTTCGCTATGCAATAAGTTGAAAATATCCATGGATGTGGAATATTTGTGTACTAACATGCGCGCGCGGATGTGGTAATATAGACAATAGAAAAGGTAATACACTATAATAGTTGTATATTTTGCAGTATACGGCTGCACATCAAGCAAAGTTATAAGGAGGGTAAAATTATGGTTTCTTGGAAGAATTTTGACACACTGGCATCCTATGAGAAACTGATGGCGCTTAAGGGCAGTGTCAATCTGGTGGAAGTTATGTCCGGTGAGAACGGAGCAAAGCGTGTCGCTGAGTACTGCGTTCCCATGGCTTGCGATATGAAGTACAACTTCGCCGCTAAGGCAGTTGATGACAATATTCTTGCAGTTCTTCAGGAACTGGCTGACGAAGCACAGCTGACAGAGAAATATGCAGAGCTTTACAACGGCGCTGTGATCAATACAGGCGAGAAGCGTCTGGTTTTGCATCAGCTCTGCCGCGGACAGCAGGGCGGCGACGTCATCGCTGACGGCGTCAACAAGAGAGATTTCTATACAGGCCAGCAGAAGAAGGCGGCTGATTTCGCGAACAAGGTTCACGCCGGCGAGATCACAAACGCTGCAGGCGAGAAGTTCACCACAGTAGTCCAGATCGGTATCGGCGGCTCTGACCTGGGTCCCCGCGCCCTTTATATCGCTCTTGAAAACTGGGCGAAGACTAACGGAGTCCAGAAGATGGAAGCGAGATTCATCTCCAACGTTGACCCCGACGACGCAGCAGCAGTTCTGAAGTCTGTCGATGTCGCGCACTCCCTCTTCATCGTTGTTTCCAAGTCCGGTACAACGCTTGAGACTCTGACCAACGAGTCCTTCGTAAGAGATGCCCTCAAGAACGCAGGCGTAGATCCTTCCAAGCACATGCTTGCTGTTACCAGTGAGACTTCCCCTCTGGCGAAGAGCGCTGACTATCTCGAAGCATTCTTCATGGATGACTACATCGGCGGCCGTTATTCTTCCTCATCCTGCGTAGGCGCAGTTGTTCTGTCCCTGGCATTCGGACCGGAAGTATTCGCGGCGATCATGGACGGCGCAGCAGAGTCTGACGCTCTGGCCAAGGATCCCGATATCAGGAAGAACGCAGCCCTTCTCGATGCCCTCATCGGCGTCTATGAGAGAAATGCATGCGGCTATCTCTGCACAGCAGTTCTTCCTTATTCCCAGGCTCTGTCCCGCTTCCCTGCACACCTGCAGCAGCTGGATATGGAATCCAACGGCAAGTCCGTCAACCGCTTCGGCGAGCCCGTCAACTATGTAACCGGACCGGTCATCTTCGGTGAGCCCGGAACAAACGGCCAGCACTCCTTCTATCAGCTGCTCCATCAGGGAACCAACATCGTTCCTATGCAGTTTGTAGGATTCAACGACAGCCAGATCGGCATGGATGTTGTCATTCAGGGCAGCACCAGCCAGAAGAAGCTCTGCGCTAACGTCGCGGCACAGATCATGGCGTTTGCATGCGGCAAGACCGACGAGAATCCCAACAAGTCCTTCGCAGGCGGCCGCCCTTCCAGCATCATCGCCGGCAAGCAGCTGACTCCCAAGTCTCTCGGCGCACTCCTTGCTCACTTCGAGAACAAGGTTATGTTCCAGGGCTTCGTATGGAACGTCAACAGCTTCGACCAGGAAGGCGTACAGCTCGGCAAACTCCTTGCTAAGCGCGTTCTGGCTCACGACACCGACGGCGCTCTTAAGGCGTATGCGGATATGTTTGAGATCTGATCCGACAGGTCTGGCGCACAGGGAATGAACCTGCGCGGGATAATCAATAAGTAAATAATAAAAGGGAGCGTATCAGGGGATTGCAGCCCCACTGATATGCTCCCTTTTTTTGCAAAATTTAGACTGATTCACCGCATTAATGCGCTATAATTGATTTGTAGTGTCGGCAGCAAAGAGGACAGCACAAATGGTTATAGGCGTAAACGGTATTCAGCTTTATTATACGAAAACGGGTCAGGGCAGACCGCTGATCATGGTGCATGGAAACGGAGAGGATCACACGATCTTCGACGAGGCAGTCAGTGTTCTTAAGGAGCATTTTACCTGTTATTGCATCGATTCCCGGGGACATGGACAGAGCAGTCCCTGTAAGGAACTGCATTACAAGGACATGGCCGGGGATATGATCGCGTTCATGTCGGAACTGGATCTTAACGATGCAGCGTTCTACGGATTCTCGGACGGAGGGATCGTGGCGCTCCTGGCAGCTATGGACTGCAGCAGGATCACAAATCTGGTGGTGAGCGGAGCGAACATCACTACGAAAGGCACGACATGGCCCTTCAGGCTTTTCCTGAAAGTGAGTTCATTTGTGAAATATGATCCGCTGATCGAACTGATGAAGAACGAGCCTGACATCGCACCGGCGGAGCTTTCGCGGATCAGGATAAAGACCCTGATTACGGCAGGCAGCAGGGATCTGATCAGGGAGTCAGAGACAAGACTGATCGCGGAGTCGATTCCGAATGCGAAACTGATGATCCTGAAGGGAGAGAATCACGGCAGTTATATCGTGCACAGTACTAAGATCGCCGATATTTTGCTGAAGGAACTGGTGTGAGGAGAGAAATATGTTTCCTTTTGGTGATAAGAAAGAGATAAGCCTTGGGCAAAACAGAGATAAGTCGGGGTATGAAGAGATCATTGACATGAACGACGGCAGGATCAATGTAATGCTCCTTGGCACTTCCGGATGCGGCAAGAGCACACTGATCAACGCGATGCTGGGAGAGGAAAAGGCCGGGACCGGCATCGGGGACCCGGTTACAAAAGAGATCGCCGTCTATCAGAGCGACTCTCTGCCTTTCAGGATGATCGACACCGCGGGTTATGAGTTCGATTTTTTCCATCAGCACAAGACAAGAAACGATATCGCGAAGTTCGGAAAAGAGGGCGTCAGGCAGAAGAATGTGGAGAAACTGATCCATATGATCTGGTTCTGCATTGACGGAACAGTCAAGAGGATCGACCAGTCAGTACTGAGCTATATCAAATCAGTCTCGGATGACTGGAAGGGAGTTCCGATCATCCTGGTCTTTACCAAATCGTATTCCGAGATCGAAGAGGAAGAGAATGTGCGGATGGCCAAGGATGCCATCCACAAGTATAACAGTAAGCATACAAAGAACCCTTTGGTCATAGAGGGGATCATTCCCGTCGTTGCGAAGCTCTATCCGATCAATGAGACCTTCAGTGTCGCGCCCAGGAATCTGGATAAACTGGTAGAGAAGACCAATGAACTGGCGCCCAAGGGAATACGGATGGCCAACAATGCAGTCAAGGACATCGACGTGAGCATCAAGCGCGGCATGGCCCAGTCTATTGTGGCCGGTGCGACTACGGCAGCCTGTGCGGTGGGCGCTATTCCGATCCCGACGCCGGACGCGGCCGTACTCGTGCCTCTGCAGACGGCCATGATGGGGGCGATCGCGAAGACCTATGGGATCAGGGAGAATTCTCAGGTCAATTCGATCGTCAACAGTGTACTGAAAGTGGGGATGACAACCATCGCGGGCAGAACGCTCCTGAACCAGCTCAAGCTCATCCCAGGGCTTAACGCGGCGGGATCGGTCCTTAACGCGGTCACTGCCGGGATCGTCACATTTGCCGCGGGTGAGATCAGTATCACGATGTTTGAGCGGGTCTATAAGGGCGATGCTGAATACAAAGCGGTTGACTGGGAGGCTGAGGCACTATCCCTGTTCAGCAACTATATGCCGGGCATTATGAAGGCGGTGAAGAACTACGCAGACAAGCACGACGGCGTGATCGATCCGAAGAAACTGGGGGATCTTCTGTCAGAATTATTTCCCAAAAAGTGAGAAGGAAAAATGATCAGGAATATACGAATTGAGACGATGGATCAGTTGATGGATCTGATCGGGGAGAAGACATACAGACCTGAACTGAAACGCTACAGAGATCTGTGTATTTACAGGGGAGAGTGTGATTCGGGTTTTACGCTCTCCACCAGTCTTATGAGAAACTGTAAATCTCTGAGCAGGCAGCTTGAGATGCCGATGCTTCAGAATTTTACCAAATACGCGGTCATGGAGAAGCCGGTCATCGAGGGAAATGTCTGGCAGCAGATGATACTCGGTCAGCATCACGGGCTTCCCACAAGACTTCTGGACTGGTCATTTTCACCGCTGATGGCGCTGCACTTTTCCACAGCGGAGCAGGATCTGGACCGGATGACGGAACACGATTCCGTCGTGTGGAGAATTGACGTGCATGAACTGCATGAGCTCCTTCCGGACAAATACCGGAAGATCATGAATAAATACCATTCGACCGTGTTTTCGGTAGATATGTTCAGCGAAGCCTGCGGGTCGCCTGAGGAGTACGACCTGGATATGAAGGATGAGAGTATGGTCGTGATCGAGCCGCCGTCGATCGACAGGAGGATCATCAGTCAATACTCATTCTTTAGTGTTGTTCCGATCGAGATGACCGATATTGTGGGATTTCTCAATGAGAACACGCAGAATACGGCCCGATATGTCATCGCCAGAGAGCTGCGCTGGCAGATCAGGGATTTCCTGGACCATCAGAATATTACGGAAAGAGTAGTCTATCCCGGACTTGACGGCATTTCCGAGTGGCTGGGCAGACACTATTTTGTGCGCAAGGAACTGTTGACTGAAATGAAAGAAGCGTAAGGGGGAACAAGGTAAATGAAAATCGTTTTGCAAAACCTGACCAAGCGGTATCCCAACCGCAACAAGAAGATCAAAGAAGATGTGATCGCCGTCAACAATTTCAATTTTGAGATTCCCGACGGCCAGCTGATCGGTCTTCTGGGGCCCTCCGGCTGCGGAAAGAGCACGACGCTCAACATGATCTGCGGATTGGAGAAACCTACTTCAGGCAAGATCTTTTTCGGTGACGACGATGTCACGGATCTGCCTCCGGAGAACAGGGGAGTGGGCATGGTGTTCCAGAGTTACGCCCTCTATCCGCATCTGACAGTCCTTCAGAATATCATGTTCCCCATGGAAAATCTCAAGGGGAAGGATAAGATGACGAAGGAAGCCATGCGTGCCAGGGCCAAGGAAGCGGCCAGAATGGTTCAGATCGACCAGCTCCTTGAGAGAAAGCCCAGCGAACTCTCCGGCGGACAGCAGCAGCGCGTCGCGATCGCCAGAGCGCTGGTCAAGGTTCCTAGAGTTCTCCTGCTGGATGAACCCCTTTCCAACCTCGACGCCCGTCTGAGACTGCAGACGAGGGAGGAAATCAGAAGGATCCAGAGAGAGACCGGGGTTACGACAGTATTCGTCACTCACGACCAGGAGGAGGCGATGAGTATCTCCGACCTGATCGTAGTTATGGAGGCGGGCGTTGTGCAGCAGATCGCGAAGCCCCAGCTCGTCTACGAAGATCCCATCAATCTCTTCGTAGCCAAATTCCTCGGGACGCCTCCGATCAATGTCTTTGAAGGCGAAGTGAAGGGCGGGGTCGTCTATATCGGAGAAGACGCGGTCATGAAGGCGGAGCCCGACAGCAGCTGGAAAGAAGGCGCGCCTGACGCGGCGCCCGGTGTGCCTTTAAAGGACGGACCTGTCACGATCGGTATCCGGCCGGAGGGTTTTGACCCCGAGAAGGATGGAGAACTGCGCTGCGGCCTGACCGCTGTGGAAGTAATGGGACGGGATACCAGCATTGTGGCAACGAATTCCTATGCAGCAAACGGTTCGATCCGCACGATCGTCAGCACGGAGGAACTCTCGGAGGTGAGCGGAGAGACCGTGAATTTCCGGATCAAACCGGGCAGGATCTATCTGTTTGATCATGAGACAGGTGCCCGCGTCCGCTGCCGTTTCACTCCTCTTCGCTGAGTAAGGAGGCTGCCATGGATAAGAATAATTCAAAAGCCTGGCTGTATCTGCTCCCGGCGACGATCTTCCTCGGCGTCTTCATGATCTATCCTCTGTTTGACGTCATCGTCTACTCCGTGGAAGAGGGATACAACTTCGCGTCCCAGACCTATTTCGGCATAGGCGATTACAACTTCGCCTATGTTCTGCGGGACACCTATTTCCTGCAGGCGCTCAAGAACACTTTCATACTGGTCATCATCACGGTTCCGCTGTCCACGGGAATAGCCCTCCTGATCTCAGTCGGAATCAACTCGATCACGAAACTGCGGGATTTCTACCAGACAGTATTTTTCCTGCCTTATGTCACTAACACGCTGGCAGTCGGCCTGGTATTCATGATCCTGTTCAAGAAGACCCCCTATTCGGACGGTTTTGCCAACCTTCTGATCACATCGGTCGGAGGCACAGCGGTGGACTTCATCGATGGTCCCTACTGGGCCAAGATGTTCGTCATGTGTTTCTACACAGTCTGGGTGGTCCTTCCGTTCAAAATATTGATCCTCACAAGTGCTTTGGCGAGTGTCAATCCCGATTACTACAAGGCTGCGAGAGTGGACGGCACCTCCAAGCTGCGGATCTTTACCAGGATCACGCTTCCCATGATCTCACCCATGATCTTCTACCTTGTGATCACCGGTTTTATCGGCGCTTTCAAGGCATACAGCGACGTGGTCGCTATTTTCGGAACAGACCTGAACGCGGCGGGTATGAATACGATCGTCGGCTATGTCTATGACATGCTCTACGGCGACAGCGGCGGATATCCGTCCTTCGCGGCGGCGGCAGCCCTGATCCTGTTTGCGATCGTTCTGACCATCACCTGCATCAACCTGCTCATCAGCAATAAGAACACTCACTACGCGTAAGGAGGGATCAGAATGAATACAAATACAGATTTCTCCGCGATCGAGAGAAAGTCACAGAGAAACGAAAGAATCCGCAAGATCATAACCTACGTGCTTCTTACGTTCTGGGCCGTGATCGTGCTGTTCCCCTTCTACTGGATGATCCTGACTTCGGTGAAGAGCTACAGCGCCTACAACTCGGAGTATGTGCCTCAGCTTTATACGCTGTCTCCGACCATGCAGAACTATTTTGATGCGTTTACAGCGGTGCCTCTCACGAGATACTTCCTGAACACGCTGATCTTTACGGTGGTTACTACATTACTTATGATGGTGGTCACCGTGCTGGCCGCTTTTGCCTTCGCAAGGCTCAAGTTCCCGGGCAAGGACATCCTGTTCACTCTGTTCCTGTCCCTGATGATGATCCCCAATGAGCTGGTCATCATCACCAACTTCGTCACGATCACGAACGCGGGCATGCGCAACAGTTATATCGGTCTGATCCTGCCTTCGGTCACCTCGGTGTTCTATATTTACTTGCTCAAAGAAAACTTCGAGCAGATCCCGGAAGAGCTCTACAAGGCGGCCAAGGTTGACGGCACCTCGGACTTCAAGTACCTGTGGAAGGTCATGATTCCGATCTGCCAGCCTACTATGGTGACCATCGCGATCCTGAAGGTCATCGAGTGCTGGAATTCTTACGTATGGCCCCGTCTGATCACGGATGATCAGGCCTATTTCCTGGTCTCCAACGGTATCCAGGAGATCCGCGAGAACGGCTTCGGGCGAGAGAACATCCCGGCTATGATGGCTGCAGTCGTGGTAATTTCCGTGCCGCTTATCGTGCTGTTTCTGATCTTCCACAAGAAGATCATGGCAGGCGTCTCGAGAGGAGGTACCAAGGGATGAGAATTTTCAGAAAAACCGCAGTATTTGCTGCTGTCTGCATCCTTGCCGGAACCCTTCTGACCGGCTGCCACGGCTCAAAGGGGAGAGCTGAGTTCGCAGTGCCGGAGCAGCTCGACGAAAGCAAAAAGATCGAACTGACCTTCTGGGCCAAAAATGACACCAACAAGACGCAGACGCAGATCTACGAGAAAGCGATCAGGGATTTTGAGGCGCTCTACCCGAATATCGATGTCAACATGCGCCTGTACACGGACTATGGCAAAATATACAACGACGTCATTACGAATATTTCCACCAACACGACGCCCAACGTCTGTATCACCTACCCGGACCACATCGCGACTTATATGACCGGCGACAATGTTGTGGTGCCGCTGGATTCGCTGATCTCAGACAGCAAGTACGGACTTGCGGGAAGTGAACTTAAATTCGACGGTCCCTCGAAGGATGAGGTAGTGCCGCAGTTTCTCTCGGAATGCTCGATCGGCGGTACATACTACGCGCTTCCTTACATGCGTTCTACAGAGGCCTGCTATGTCAATAAGACATTTGTTGAGAAACTGGGCTATGAGCTTCCGGACGTCCTGACCTGGGACTTTGTGTGGGAAGTGTCCGAAGCCGCTATGGCCAAAGATGCCGCCGGGAATTTCGCAGTCAACGGACAGAAAGTCATGATCCCCTTCATTGACAAGTCCACCGACAATATGATGATCCAGATGCTCAAGGAGCTTGATGCGGGATATTCCACGGACCAGGGGGAAGTTCAGCTGTTCAACGATACTACCAGAGAGATCTTAAAGACAGTGGCGGAGCACGCGAAGACGGGCGCTTTTTCCACGTTCAAAATATCGAGTTATCCTGCTAACTTCCTGGATGCCGGTCAGTGTATATTCGCGATCGACTCCACTGCCGGTGCAACCTGGATGGGGAGCCACGCGCCCCTCTCGGATATCAGCAAGGATAAGTTCGTCGAGTTTGAGACGGAAGTCAGAATGTTCCCCCAGTATGATCCGGGGAATCCCAAGATGATCTCACAGGGACCTTCCGTTTGTATATTCAACAAAGAAGATCCCCAGGTCGTCCTGGCCTCCTGGCTCTTTACCCAGTACCTTATCAGTAACGACGTGCAGATTGCCTACGCACAGACGGAAGGATATGTGCCGGTCACAACAAAGGCAATGGAGGCAGAGGCGTATCAGGATTATCTGTCAAGGATGGGGGAAGACAACGACCTGCACTATGACGTCAAGATCAAGGCGTCAAAGCTTCTGATCGACAACGTGCAGTACACCTTTGTCACGCCTGTGTTCAACGGCTCCACATCACTTCGTGACGCCGCGGGACAACTGATCGAGGATGTTGCAAAATCCGTCCGCAGAAAGAAAACGGTCGACGACGCCTATCTGGACGCGTTGTTTGACGACGTCACGGCTCTGTACCGGCTCGATCAGACCACGGGGATGGGAAGCGGCTCGAAGGAGGATATGGGTCCTCTGCCGACTGCCTCCAAGGCGCTGATCGCCACTTTGGCTGTCACATGGATCCTTATCGGTATCTACTACCTGCGCGAAAGGATGCGGAAATCCCAAAAATAAGAAACGGATGATATTTTGACGAGATTTGCTATAATAGAAATGGACCCGGACAACCGGATCCGCTGCAGTTTGTATCTTGCAAACAGCATCCCACGCAGGATGCGGAAAAAAGGAGAGAAAAGTTATGAAAAAGGCATTAGTGATCCTGTTAACAGGCGCCATAATGGCGATGTCAGTTGCTTGCGGCGGCGGAAGCAATAATGCTGCAAGCGCCCCGAAGGAAGAGGCTGCGCAGGAAGAGAAGAAGGAAGAGGAGAAGGAGACCGTTGAGACTGAAGTGGTCGAAGAGACCGCGGAAACAGAGATGAATGTACCCGAAGATCCGATGACTTACGAAGACTATGCCGCGGCTGCGGTCGACGCCGAAGTCGTGATCAAGGGCGCTGTTCAGGCCAAGCAGGCTTATTACGCGGAGAAAGGCGTTGCAAACGTTTATCTGCAGGACGAGACCGGCGGCGCGTATTTCCTCTATGAGCTTCCCTGCACAGAGAAAGAATATGAACTGATCGAAGTCGGCAAATTTATCAAAGCCAAAGGCTACAAGACTGAGTGGTCAGGCGAGGTTGAAGTTATCGACGCGATCTGGCAGTTTGAGGACGGCGAATACATCGCGGAGCCCGAAGACGTCACTGCTCTTCTCGGTACAGACGAACTGATCAGCAAGCAGAACAAGAAAGTTGTCTTCAAAGGCGTGAAAGTTGAGCCCATCGGAGAGGACGGCACAGCTGCTTTCCAGTACAACTGGGACGGTTCCGGTGCTGAAGGCGATGACCTTTACTTCAACGTTTCCGTAAACGATCAGACATATACCTTCACGGTAGAGTCCTATCTCTGCGGACCTGACACCGACATCTACAAGGCAGTCAAGGACTTCCACATTGGTGATGTGATCGACCTTGAGGGCTTCCTGTACTGGTACGAGGGACCTAACCCGCACATCACTGCGGTTCTTGCCCAGTAAAATGTAAGAGAATAACACATTAATATTGAACAGAAGGCTGTGAAGAAACGGAAAAGATTGATCTCCGGGGCTTCACAGCCTCTTTTTTTGCAAATCGAGGCCTTGTTTCTGCTATACTAATACTTGTGAGCAACTGTGAATCTGAAGCCAAGGAGAAGATAATGGATATCAGCAAAATAGTGAACACAGGTGGACCCTGCGCGGGTAAGACCACCGCGATGAACTGGATCAGCAATGCTTTCAGGGAGAGAGGATACGACGTCCTGTTCGTACCGGAGACAGCAACTGAGCTGATCACCGGAGGCGTAGCCCCCTGGACCTGTAAAACAAACTCGGATTACCAGCACTGCCATATGCGTTTTCAGCTTGACAAGGAGAAAGTCTTTGAGCAGGCCGCGAAGGTAATGAAGAAGGATAAGATCCTGATCGTATGTGACAGGGCAGCCCTCGATAATAAGGTATATATGGACGAGGCTACATTTGAGTCTGTCTGCAGGTCTGTCGGCGCAAGCGAAGTGGAGCTGCGGGATCAGTACGACGCGGTCTTTCATCTGGTGACCGCAGCAAAGGGAGCTGAGGAATTCTATACAAACTCCAACAATTCGGCAAGGATCGAGACTGTGGAAGAAGCGGCTGCCATGGACGACAAGTTCATAGAATCCTGGACCGGCCATCCCCATTTGCGGGTAATCGACAACTCCACGGATTTCACAGACAAGATGAGGCGTCTGATCGCGGAGATCAGTTCCTTCCTCGGAGAGCCCGCACCCTTTGAGATCGAGCGCAAATACCTTATTGAGTATCCGGATCTCGAATGGCTGCAATCGATCCCCAGCTGCGAGAAGGTGGATATCATACAGATTTATCTCAAAGTGGATGAAAATGAGGAGATCCGGGTCCGCCAGCGCGGCAGCGACGGCCATTATATCTATTACCTGACCAGAAAGATCAGGATCAACGAGCACAAGCATCTCAAGACAGAGAGAAGGATCTCGGAAAACGAGTATCTGAACCTGATCATGAACGCGGATGCCTCCCTGGGCAGGATCCGAAAGGAAAGGTACTGCCTTGCTTATAATAACCAGTATTTCCAGATAGATGTGTACCCCTTCTGGAAGGATAAAGCCCTCGCTGCGATAGAAATGTACGATGTGAGCGATGAGGTCTTCTTCCCGGAGCAGATCAAAGTGATCAAAGAAGTGACCGATGATCCGGAATATAAGAACGCGGCACTGGCAAAACACAGACCGAAATAGCAACAGGCGAGTCAGAGGGGCCTGCCCCTTTGACTCTTTTTATGTGGACTGCGATTTTTTGAAAAAACTTTTAAACTTATCGGATTTCTAAGTTTTGGCTAAGTTTCGCATGAAATAATGAGCCAGGACAAAGGAAAGAGAGGTGATGATACAGATGGAAAACAATAAAGAGATCCATTACCGCCACGAGTGGAAACACGAGATCAACTGGTCGGACCTGATTTCCATCAGGCAGAGACTCAGAGCGGTTGCCGAGCCGGATCCGCACGCTGTGGACGGCAAATATCTGATACGAAGTCTGTATTTTGACAATTTAAATGACAAGGCGCTAAGGGAAAAGGTCGACGGCGTGAACCGGAGAGAGAAATTCCGGATCCGCTATTACAACGGCGATCCGTCGGCGGTGATCCACCTTGAGAAGAAGAGCAAACTGAACGGGCTGGGAACTAAATATTCAGCGCCCCTGACCGTAGAGGAAGCGCAGAAGATCGTGGACGGAGATATCGACTGGATGCTCCATTCGCCCCACTCCCTGATCCAGGAACTGTACTGCAAGATGCGGTACCAGGGAATGAGACCGATGACGATCGTCGATTACACCAGAGAGCCTTTTATTTACAGGCCCGGCAATGTGAGAGTCACATTTGATTACGACATCCGGACTGGCCTTGGATGTACGGATTTCCTGGATCCCGACTGTGTTACGGTTCCGGCGGGAGATTCGGGGATCATCCTGGAAGTGAAATGGGACGCCTATCTGCCCTCGATCATCAGAGACGCGGTGCAGACACCCGGAAGAAGAGTCTGCGCGTTTTCTAAGTATGCGCAGTGCAGAATTTACGACTAAAGAAAGAAACCGCAAAGACGGTTCAAATATAAAGAAATGAGGGACAAAAAATGACATTTTCGGATATTTTCAAATCAAGTTTTCTTGCGAATGTAACAGCGGTCAGCATGTTCGACATGGTGCTTGCGCTCCTTCTGGCATTTGCCGTGGGCGTGTTCATCTATCTGATCTATAAAATGACCTACGCGGGAGTTATGTACTCCTCCACTTTCGGAGTGACTCTGGTGGCACTCACAATGATCACAACACTCGTGATCCTGGCAGTGACCAGCAACGTAGTCCTCTCCCTTGGTATGGTCGGTGCATTGTCCATCGTCCGTTTCAGGACAGCAATTAAGGAACCGCTCGACATCGCGTTCCTGTTCTGGTCCATTGCGGCCGGCATAGTGCTGGCGGCAGGAATGATCCCGCTGGCAGTGTTCGGCAGTGTGTTCATCGGTCTCATCATTCTCTTCTTCGCAAAGCGTAAAGAGAACACACATCCTTATATCGTGGTCCTGGACTGCAATGATCACGCGAGTGAGGAGAAGGCAGTGACATACCTCAAAGAGAAGACAAATAAGTGCAGTGTGAAGAGTAAGACCGCTCGCAGAGGCAGTGTGGAACTGAATCTTGAGATCAGACTCAAGGATGACAATACAGATTTCGTTAACGAACTGGCCCAGATCGAGGGAGTGAACAGCGCGGTGCTCGTCAGCTATAACGGCGACTACATGGGCTGATCCGGGAAGTGAGGATTATATGTCAACGCACAATACTCTTGATAAGATCTGCGTTGCCATCGTTATATGCAGCCTCGTGCTGACAGTCCTGTTCATGAACGGAGAAGCACTGGGGATCACAAAGATCGTGGATGAGGACGCGGAGCAGAACTCTGATTCCGCGTACTTCACCGCTAATGATCAGAACGGTTCCTGGGACACTGCCGGCGCGGCAGTGATCGCACTTACCGGAGACGGCGCGTCCATCTCGGGCAACGGGGCCTATGTCTATGACGGGAACGTCGTGATCGCTGAAGCAGGACGTTACGTGTTAAGCGGCAGCCTGGAGGATGGAAGCGTCATCGTAGATGCTCACGACTCCTCAAAAGTGTGGATCCTCCTTGATGGCGTGGAGATCAGCTGCAGCGACGATGCCTGCATTCAGGTGGATCAGGCGGATAAGGTATTCCTGACCCTTGCGGAGGGCAGTCAGAATATACTGACAAGCGGCTCGGTCTATTCCGACACTGCGCTCAGCGATGGAACGGACGGCGCTATCTTTGCTCACGACGACCTTACGATCAATGGCAGCGGCAGTCTCACTGTGACTGCACAGTACAGTCATGGAATATCCGCCAACGATGATTTGGTGATCACCGGCGGTACAATTACTATATCGGCAGTGGATGATGCGATCCACGTAAATGACAGCATTCGGATCAAAGATGCTGCGATCGCGGTAACAGCGGGTGACGATGGCCTTCTGACATCTAACGAAGTTGAAAACGGGTACTTATATATTGAATCCGGAACACTGGATATCACTGCTTCCGGAGACGGGATTCACACCACAGGTGATATCACAGCGGCAGGAGGAGAGATCAATATCTCTGCCGGAGATGATGGTATCCATTCAGATGCTTCCGTGTTTGTTCAGAGTGGAACGATCCTGATCAACGATTGCTATGAAGGAATTGAGGCACTGATCATTGACGTGTCAGGCGGAGATGTTTCTATCAACTGCGAGGACGATGGATTTAACGCCAACGGCGGCAGCGGCGACATGTTCGGCGGAGTCGGTCAGATGGGCGGAGGCCGGAACGACGGCACATTTGGACATGGCGGAATGCACGGCGGCGGAACGGATGACGGCACGACCGGTGAGAGGCCGACGCCTCCCGACATGAGCGGGGAAGGCATGAGCGGAGAAATGCCGACGCCTCCCGACATGGGCGGGGAAGGCATGAGCGGAGAAATGCCGACGCCTCCCGACATGGGCACAGAAGGCATGAGCGGCGAAATGCCAACGCCTCCCGATATGAGCGGAGAAAGCATGAGCAGCGGGATGCCGGCTGATCCGGAAACGGACACGGCTTCAGGGAGCACACAGTCTTCTGCCGATACAGAGGATGTGGAAACTTATATCTCGATCAGCGGCGGAAACATCAGGATCGTTAACGAAGTCGGTCAGGACGCTGACGGACTGGACTCCAACGGAGATATTAAGATCAGCGGCGGCACGATCTATATCAGTCTTTTGGGAACCGGAAGCAACTGCGCCGTGGATTACGCAAGCGAGAGCGGCGGCGTCGCAGAGATCACAGGAGGGACCATCATCGCCTGTGGAGCGTCTTCTATGGCGGAGTCATTTGATTCGACGTCTACCCAGGCATCGATCCTGTATAATACGAGTTCGATCGTGGAAGCCGGTACGACGCTCACTGTCACAGATGCGGACGGAAATGTGCTGTTGTCCTGGGAAGTTCCGTGCAGCTTCAGTTCGGCACTGATCAGCTGTCCTGAGATGAAGGTTGGAGGTACATACACTATCTCGACAGGGCAGACCTCGGAAGAGATCACCTTAGAGGATGTTTCCACAACCTATGGAGACTCGCAAGGAGGAATGCCCGGCGGAGGCATGGGTCAGAGCGGAATGCCCGGCGGAGGCATGGGTCAGAGCGGAATGCCCGGCGGAGGTATGAGACCGGACGGACAAAGATAAGATCATAGCCAAAAAGAGCTCGCAGGCAGTTGCTGCGGGCTCTTTTTCAGGTGGAAAACAGAACAATTTTTTGATAGGGTAGATGTATAGATTTATAATAATCAACTAGTGATCTTATATAGGGAGGAACACACCATGAACGATATTATCAGGGCAATGGAGGAGCGCCGGAGCATACGCAGTTTCAAGCCGGAAATGCCGCCGAAGGAAGATATCGAACAGATCATTGAGGCAGGCCTTTATGCTCCCAGCGGCAGGGGAGAACAGGCAACGATCATACTGGCAGTCACAAACAAGAAAATCCGTGACATGCTCTCAGAGTCAAACCGCCTGATCGGGGGAATGAAGAAGGAAACGGATCCTTTTCACGGCGCGCCGGTGATCCTAATCGTCCTTGGAGATAAAGACCATCCGACGCATCTCTATGACGGAAGCCTTGTGATCGGGAATATGCTGCTCGCTGCGCACTCACTGGGACTTGGCAGTATCTGGGTCCACAGAGCCAAGGAGGAATTCTGGCTGCCTGAGTATAAATTCATATTGGAAAAGCTCGGTATAGAAGGAGAATGGGAAGGCATCGGGCACTGTGCGGTCGGATATATCGACGGTGATATACCGAGTCCGGCGCCGCGGAAGAAGAACAGGGTATACTGGCTGGAGTGAGATAGAAGTGAAAAAAGTCAGGGAACAAGGTTCCGGCTCCTGACCGGAAACCCATTGTTCCCTGACTCTTTTTGTGCATTGTTCCGGAACTGAGCCGTTTACTTTACTTCGAAGAAATCGTCCAGTACAAAACTCCAGACCGCTAATGTTTGAGAATCAAACATACTGGAAGTGTATTCTGTGCTGCCCCCGTTAAGATAGAACTTCTTCTCGTGTCCGTCCAGGATCCAGGAATCATCTTTTCCCTCTGCAGTTACTTCAAATACCTGTTTGGTATTGTTGGTTGTGTCGAGGATCAGATCGTTCAGAGTGACATCTACACTATAGAATTCATTGGCAATAGTAAGGCAGTAGATCATGGTGCGGTTGAACTGCTCATAGGAAGACATCATCTTCGGATCTATTACCTGTGTAGAGACCAGTCCGTAGAGGAATTTGCGGTTAATGGTTCTTCCGCTATCCAAAACATTGCTGTCGATATAGTCACACAGCGCGCCCAGTGTCTTTTCATTGTAGATGACCGTATCATCATTCACCGTTCCGTTAGGAATCACGATCAGATTGGTCCCGTCGATCTTGACATTTACATACTCATATACAGCGTCATAGTTTTCTTCTCCTGCGGAACCGTTGTCCGGGACAGTACCACCGGGGGCTGCCTCAAGAGCGTTTACCGCGGAATCGATTTCTCCGGTCGTGATCTCAGAAGAAGCTTCGAGAGCATCCTTGTCCACAATAGTCTGAGCGGCAGAACCGGCTTCTTCGGCAGCAGGCGTTTCGGCAGCGGTTTCCTCAGCGGCAGGCGCTTCGGCCGAAGTTTCCTCAGCTGCGGGCGCTTGAGCGGAGGAAGAGCCGCTGTCCTTGGCGGCACAGCCGAAAGCGGAAAAGACAAGAGAGGCACAGATAAGCAGTGCGGCAGTTTTTTTCATCATGATTGAAATCCTCCTTAGAGTGAACAGATTTTTCGTATAATAGTATATCATGATTATTGGATCTACAACAATTATGCCCCGGAGGTGATCATGAATTCCATGTCAGAACAGTGGTGGGAGAAGAAACTGAATATCAGGACCGCAGGGAAAGTCGATCACTTTATCGAAGAGGCCTGCAATCCTTATGAGCCCACGGATTACTGTATTCTGGAGGCTCTTGCTGACAGCGGTTACATTTCTTCCGGCAGTCATGTTCTCGACTACGGGTGCGGGAAAGGGCGTACAGCGATCTTTCTCAGTTTCAGGACGGGCTGCCGCGCGACAGGAATCGAATTTGATCAGGAACTCTGTGAAGAAGCAGTGAAGAATCTTGAGAAGTCGAAGCTTCCGGCAGCATACAAAAAGGGTGTCCGCTTTGTGTGCGCGGATGCCAGAAATTATCAGATTGAGGATGAGGACTGCTTTTATTTCTTCAATCCCTTTGCGGAGGAGGTCCTTCGAGTCGTCCTTGGCAAAATTCAGCAGTCTTACTATGAGAATCCCAGACAGATGTATCTGTTCTTTTACTATCCCTTTGAGGCTGAGGTGGCGGCTCTTATGACTGCGGACGGTCTGCAGTTTGTGGATGAGATCGACTGCACGGAGTTGTATGAGAACTATGACAGGAGGGAGAGAATCCTTGTCTTTGAGATGGCGTGAACAGGATGTGTTTGTACATTCAATATTGCGATTATAATAGTGTATAATTACGTTGAATAATACAAAACAGCCGAATAAAAAAGGAGATGCAATGAAGAATTTCACGTATTACGTGCCTACTAAGATCCATTTCGGGCAAGGAATGATCAGCCATCTGAGCGAGCTTTCAGAAAGCGGAAGTCGGGTGCTAATGGTATACGGCGGCGGCAGCATCAAGAGGATGGGGATCTATGAGAAAGCGATGAAGATCCTTGCCGAAACCGGTCTGCAGGTTTTTGAACTGGCCGGCGTAGAGCCCAATCCCAAGGTGGAACTGGTGCGGGAAGGGATCTCGCTCTGCCGCAGCCAAAAGATTGATATGCTTCTCGCGATCGGCGGAGGCAGTGTCATTGACACGGCAAAATCTATTGCGGCGGGAACATGCTATGACGGCGATGTCTGGGACCTGATCGAAGATTCCTCAAAGATCAAAGCAGCCCTTCCGGTCTACACTGTTTTGACATTGTCCGCGACGGGATCGGAGATGAATAAGAACGCGGTGCTCTCGGATATGAGCCGCAATCTGAAGGATTCGATGTCGTCGGATCTGTTAAAGCCGCGGATGTCGATCTGTGACCCGACCTACACTTTTTCTGTCCCTAAGGGACAGACGGCGGCAGGCACGGCTGACATGATCAGTCACGCGTTTGAGAACTACTTTTCCCCTGTAAAGGATGCATTCATGGGATTCCGCCTCGGCGAGGCTGTGCTGCGGACCTGCTTCCGCTATGGACCGATCGCGTTGGCGGAGCCGGATAATTACGAAGCGCGGGCAAATCTTATGTGGGCGTCCACAAATGCGATCAGCGGTACTACAAAGTTCGGCACAGATGTGGGCTGGAGCTGCCATCCTATGGAGCACGAACTTAGCGCCTATTACGACATCACACATGGCGTGGGCCTGGCGATCCTGACTCCCCGCTGGATGAAGCACATCCTGAGCCCTGAGACGGCATGGAAATTCGGAGAATACGGCCGCGAAGTGTGGGGAATTTCGGGAGAGGATGACCTGAAGGTGGGAGAAGAAGCCATTAAGAAGACAGCGGAGTTTTTCTTTGATGTGCTCGGGCTTCCCAGAACACTGACCGAAGTCGGAATTGGAGAAGAGAAACTGGAACTTATGGCGGAGAACTGCACGCCCAGGCTTGCAAATGCGTTTGTTCCGCTCACGAAAGAAGACGTGCTGGCGATCTTCAAGGATTGCCTGTGAATATCTTTTTGCAATCCTGCAGGCGTTGTATAATCAGATATATAGAACAAAGCAATAAGCGGCAGAACGCCGCCTGAAAAGGGAACGCAGAAAGGGGGACGGATCCATGTCCAGGAAATTAGGAGATCTTGTCAAAAAAGCGCGCACGGAAAAAGGCCTCACACAGGCAGGACTTGCGGAAAAAGTCGACGGCCTCACAGCTTCCGACGTCAGCAAGATAGAGCGCGGCGAAAAGGAACCGGTGCAGGATATCCTCAAGCAGATGGCGAAGGCCTTGGGTGTGACACAGAAATCACTTCTGGATGCAGCGACGGGAAGCGGGAAGACAACTTCTTCTTCCAAGACAGGAACTGCGGCTAAGAAGACTTCTTCAGCGAAAAAGACGTCCGCCATTAAGGACACTATTGACACCCTTAAACTGACAGCAACAGAGAAGAAGCTGGTTCAGCTTTATCGCAAAGCAGATACCAAGACCAAAAAAGCCGCCATTAATCTGCTCGAAGGCGACAGCAACGCGATCGAATTGATCGGAGCGCTTCTCTCTGCCAAGGGCTCCGGTTCTTCCGGTAGTTCGGGATCTTCCGGGACATCAGATCTTCTGAGCGCGCTTTTGTCCGGCAAGACGGGCGGCAGTTCGAGCGGCGCGGCCGGCAAGGATACCATGAACGCACTCATGGAACTTTTGGGGAAAGCGGGTAAGTAATTAAAACTAACACATTATTGAAGCAGAAAAGCTGCCATCTCCCCAATCGTGTGAAAGACGTAAGTTGCCCCGGCTTCTTCGAGTTCACCCTCGGGTGCGAAGCCTGTATAGACGCCAAGACTATCAAGATTGCATAAGCGTGCGCCCTCAACGTCGTGCTTTCGATCACCGATCATCAGAATACTCTTATCACCGGAAGCCTTGCCCATTCGGAGCAGGGCTTCTTCAATTATATCCTTTTTTGCAGAGCGCTTTTCATCCATGCTTGCCCCGACTACTTCGTCAAAAAACTGAAGCAGGTCAAAATGATCTAGGATCCTTCGCACATATTCTTCCGGTTTTGAGGAGGCGACGGCAACAAAACGCCTTTTTTCTTTTAAAGAGCGCAGCATTTCCGGTACACCTTCAAGCACTTCATTTTCAAAAAGGCCGACGGTTGAAAAGCGCTCGCGGTAAACCATCAGCGCTTCTTCTGCCTGCTCGCGGCTAAGACCGTGAAATTCCATAAAGGAGGGGATGAGAGGCGGGCCAATGTAGGGGGTGAGCGTGTCGGGATCCTCGACCTCAATGCCAAAGTGACGAAGCGCATGCTGGACGCTTTTTGTGATGCCTTCCTTGGGATCAGTCAGCGTGCCGTCCAGATCGAACAATAAATATTGATACATGTTGACTCCTTTTACATACCGGAATGGAAGGTTAACAGGTGAAGCTCAGTTCCGTCCGACGATCCGATCCAGAAACCGGATCATGGCTGTGGTTACCAGATTGATGTGTGTTTCAAAGCAGTGATCGTCCCCATCGATGGAAATAAGCTCCGCATTCTGATAGGCCGCCGCGGTCTCCTCCCCATATCGGAAGGGGACGAGTTCGTCCGTTCTGGAATGGACCACCAGAACCGGCCTGTTTCCGTAGAGCCGGATCGCGTCGTCGAAGGGCAGAAGTCTGTTTACGCGATAATAGTTTCCTGAGATGGGCTGCTCGTCAAAGACCAGTGTCTCGTCAGGAATCCGCTCCGGATCGAAGAATTTTTCGGGAAAGCCGCCTGTCATGGCATTCTCCTTCATCAGCATGGCGGGTGCCAGCAGAATGAGGCCATCCAGCGCGTCCGGCTTAAGGCCTGCTCCGAGCACCGCTGCAGTGCCTCCCTGGGAGTGTCCGCAGAGATAAATCTCTGAAACACTATCCATTTTGCGGACGTAGTCGATGAGATCCATGATCTCCAGTGCCCAGAGAAAGAGATTGTGATCGTGGAAGCTGCCTCCGCTCATGCCGTGTCCGTACAGCTCTGCCCGCAGGCAGGCATAACCGCTTAGGGGAAGCGCGTCCGCAATTGCAGTGATATGGGGCTCCTCCATGTGTCCTGTCAGGCCGGGAATGACCAGGACCAGCGGGAATCGGGAGCCTGCCTCATCCCCGGGGAGATCAAGTTTGCAGTGCAGACGGATACCGCCGCTGGGGAAATAGAACTCTCTTGTACTCATCATTCTCAACACTTTCCGGGAGTAATCCTGTATACTTAAATCAACGAATTTATTATCGCATAAATGGGATGGCGTAGGTAAATAAATATTGTTTAAAGGGGATCAATATGGACATTTCTAAAGAAAACAGGAAAATTCTGGAGCTTCTGGCGAGGGAGTTTCCCAACCGCCGGGCAGCGTTCGCGGAGATCATCAACCTGCAGGCGATCCTGAACCTGCCCAAGGGGACCGAGCACTTCCTCAGCGATCTGCACGGGGAGTACGAGGCTTTCAATCACATTTTAAATAACTGCTCAGGGGTGATCCGGGAAAAGGTGAGCTTTTTGTTCGGCGATACAATGACTCCGGCGGAGCAGGCGGAATTCTGCACGCTGATCTACTATCCTCAGGACGAGCTGGAGCGCATGAAACAGGGAGGAGAGATTCCCCGCTACCGCTACAAGCAGATGCTGCAGCGGCTGATCGAGCTTACCGCTTATTCTTCGTCAAAATATACCCGGTCCAAGGTGCGCCGGGCTATGCCGCAGGAATTCGCCTTCATCATAGACGAACTTCTGCACGCCCAGAAGGATGAAGACAATAACCGCGCGCTTTATCACTCCAAGATCCTGGATTCCATTATGGACACGAAGAGCGCGGACGATTTTATTGTGGCGCTCTGTACTTTGACAAAGCGGCTGACGGTGGACCGCCTGCACATTCTCGGAGATATCTTTGACAGGGGCGAGCACGCGGACCTTATCATGGACCTTCTGATGGACTATGAGAACGAGCTGGATATACAGTGGGGCAATCACGATATCCTGTGGATGGGCGCCGCGGCAGGCAATCCGGCCAGCATTTTCGTCTGCATCAACAATAACGTTAAATACGGCAACTATGAGGTCCTGGAGAACGGCTACGGCATAAGTATGCGCAACCTGGTGCTGTTCGCGGAGAAGACCTACTCCAGGGAAGAGGGCATGGACCCTCTCAAAAAAGCGATCTCCGTTCTGATCTTCAAACTGGAAGGGCAGCTGATCAAACGGCATCCGGAATACCGGATGGAGAAAAGGCTGCTCCTTGGGCAGGTCGACTGGGACAACTATACGATCACTCTGGACGGCGTCACACACCCGCTCAAGACGAGAGACTTTCCCACGGTGGATCCCGCGAACCCCTTCCGTCTCAGTCCGGAGGAGAAAGTGGTCGTCAAAGACCTCGTACATGCTTTTACGCACTCCGTGCGGCTGCGCCAGCATGTGGATTTTCTCTATTCCCACGGCTCCATGTACAAGTGCATCAATGAAAACCTCCTTTACCATGGCTGCATGCCTTTGGATGAGGACGGCAACTTCGCCAGAGTGGATTTCTGGGGCGAGCCGCTGCAGGGCAGGGCTTATTTGGACAAGGTGGACCAGGAGGTCAGAAAAGCCTGGAGCGCGCCGGATGAGAGCAGCGTCGATTTTCTGTGGTATCTGTGGTGCGGCATAGACTCGCCGCTCTTTGGCAGAGTGATCAAGACCTTTGAGAGGACCTATCTTGAGGACAAGACGACCTGGAAAGAGCCTCGCAACCCTTACTATGTTTTCAACCGGGAAAAACGCACCGCCAAGATGATCCTGCATGAGTTCGGACTCTATTCCGAGCGCAGCCACATCATCAACGGCCACACGCCCGTCAATGTCAAAAAAGGAGAGTCACCGATCCGAGCGGACGGCAAACTCTATGTCATCGACGGCGGTTTCTGCAAGGCTTACCAGAAAGCGACAGGCATTGCAGGCTACACGCTGATCTTCAATTCTCACGGAATGAAGCTCAAGACCCACCAGCCTTTCGAGAGTCTCAAAAAAGCGCTGGAGGAAAATGTGGACATCCATTCCGACACAGAGATCGTGGAGGTGGAGGACAGGCGCATAATGGTCGGAGACACCGATCAGGGGGTCATCATCCGCGAAAGGATCAAGGATCTCAAGGAGCTTCTTAAAGCCTACAGAAGCGGTCTGGTGAGAGAAAGATGAGACCGCAGGAACAAAGCAGCAATTGAATTCACAGTTATGAGACGGCCGGAGGTTTTGTGGCTTCCGGCTGCCTTTATGTGTTATAATATTTTATTGTTGCAATTTTAATTAAGTTTGATTTAGATATCGAGGTTTACACATGAATCAGTCACAAACATCCATACCTCAGGCAAACCCTTCAGCACTTCTTCCGATCCTTCTCTTTCTCGTGGTCTATCTCGGAAACGGAATCTTTTTCGAGTACATAAGGCCCGAGGAAGGACAGATGGGATTTTACGTGGTTTCTGTAGTGCTCGCTTTTTCAATCGCCCTGATCGCGGCATTTTTGCAGAACAGGGAGCGCTCTTTTGATGAAAAGATCCATATCTGCGCGAAAGGGATCGGCGATGACAATATTGTGACCATGCTGTTTATCTTCCTGATGGCAGGCGCTTTCAGCGGTATTGCTTCACAGGCGGGAGGAGCCTCCAGCACGGCCAACCTGCTGCTGAATATCATCCCCGGAAGATTCGCGGTCCCGGGCCTGTTTGTGATCGCATGCCTGATCTCAATGGCTATGGGAACCAGCGTTGGAACGATCTCGGTCCTTGCGCCGATTGCCTGCGCGGTCTCGCAAAACGGCGGACTGCCCCTTCCGTTCTGCGTCGGCATTGTCGTCGGAGGCGCAATGTTCGGAGATAATCTCTCCTTTATTTCAGATACCACGATCGCTGCCACTAAGACGCAGGGCGTGGAAATGAAGGACAAATTTCGTACAAATATAAGAGTAGCTCTTCCCGCCGCGATCATCACACTGGTGATCCTGATCGTTTATGCGTTCATGAGCAGGGGAGTCTCCATCGGCACCTTTGAATTCAATATCTGGCAGGCGCTTCCCTATTTCATCGTACTGGCGATGTCTATTCTGGGGATCAATGTATTTCTGGTGCTGATAGCAGGCATCCTTCTCTTCGTGCTGGTCGGGATCTTCACAGGTTCTTTGACCTACGCGACTGCGCTGGCATCGATGGGAAACGGGATTAATGGGATGTTCGAGACTATGATCGTCACGATCCTGGTGGCATCCATCGCGGCACTGATGAAGGAAAACGGTGGATTCGAGGCAATTCTCGCCTTTATCCGCAGGAAGGCGGACAGCAGGCGCGGCGGAATGTACGGTATTGCTTTTTTGACGGCGTTCATGGACATTGCAACAGCCAATAATACAGTTGCAATCGTTATTTCGGCGCCTATCGCCAGAGACATAACAAAAGAATACGGAGTGGATCCCAGACAGACAGCATCGCTTCTCGACACCTGCTCCTGCATCGCGCAAGGGATAATACCTTACGGAGCGCAGCTGCTGGTAGCGGCGAATATCGCGAAGCTGACCAGTGTCTCGCTGATCCCCTTCCTGATCTACCCGTTTGTACTTCTGGTATTTGTGGTGGCCTCTATTCAGAAAGAGAGGTGAGGCGGCATATGACGAATGATAAGGAACTTTATGATAAGGAGTTAGAGAAACTCCTTGCTGACCCCAGGATCATCAGGCTCTGTGAGTTTCCGCAGCACCATGGCAGCAATACGCTGGACCACTGCGTAGCAGTAGCCAGGCGGGCTTTTGAACTGGCTGAGAAGCTCGAATGGAAGATTGACGAGAAGGAATTGGTGCGAGGAGCTATGCTGCACGATTATTATCAGTACAGCATCAAGGAACAGGGCCTTACCGCATATAAACACGGAACAAGTCACCCGCAGATCGCAATGGAGAAAGCGGACAAAGATTTTAAGCTCACTGATAAGGAGAAGAACATTATCAGGGGACACATGTGGCCGCTGACATTTGCCCATCCGCCCAAGTCCAAAGAGGCGATCCTGGTCAGTCTTGCGGACAAGGACGTGGCGGCCAGGGAGTTCGCGCGGCCTGAGATCAAAAGGGCGGGAAGGATCGCCAGAAAGATCAGAGACAGAATTCT
>CACZXG010000004.1:9357-58100 GCA_902785055.1 uncultured Lachnospiraceae bacterium | reverse complement strand
GTAGTTATTGGCGTCCTGGTACTCCTGGCCCATGGATGTTCCGATCTCATATGCGAGATCCTTGTTCCATGTCATTGCCATCAGTGTCTCTGCCGGGTAAGCGCTTCCGTAAGCGCCGGTGATGAAGTTGGACAGACCTGCAGGTCCGTCGCAGTCGGAAGTTCCGACTTTACCGACGGATTCGATCGGGGCTGTCTGCCAGCCGCCGACGTTGATCATGGTCGCCATATCTTCGAAAGTAAGCTGATCGAGCAGCTGGTCCCATGCGGGATCGTCGTAAGGCTTTCCGGTCAGATCCGCAAGCTTGAGTCCGTTCTTGGCGCCGGTAGTGGGCATCTCATCGGCGGGATCATTATATTTTGTACTGTCATAGGTGCCGACAGCGTATTCCTCGATCTTGGCGCGTGTGGCGTCATCCATCTGGAAATCTTCTGCTGCAAGCTTGCGTCCGCAGGTGGCGTCATAGTTGGCGAACTTGCCTGCACGGGAGAGGACTTCGAAATCGCCTCTCGCATATTCCTCGAACTGGTTTACAGCGGGGATCTTGTCGCTTTCACGTCCGTTCTTGCTGTAGTCTACGTCCGCGGCGATCGTAAAGGTCTGCTCGTCCAAAACAGTGTGGGAATCGGACCTCACAGAAACCTTGTACTCTCCTGCTTCGAGGATATAGCCGCCGCCCTGGATCTTAATGCCTTCAGAATCAAACGCCGCCATATCTTCGGTGTTGATCGTGAAGCTGACCGTCTGGGAAGCGCCGGGCTCGATCACATCTGTCTTTGCGAAGTCAATAAGGTTAACAGAAGCTTTCTCAATACCGCCGTCTGTATACGGAGGTGTGAAGTATACTTCCACGACGTCCTTGCCGGCGACACTGCCCGTATTCTTTACAGTGACGTCGAAAGTGACTGCCTTGTCATCCGCCTTGAAGTTCTCGATCTTCTGTTCAAAAGTCGTATAGGAGAGACCATAGCCGAAGGGATACTGGACATGATCCTCATATTTGATCGCGCCGTCGTCGGAAGCGGTCTCATAATACTTGTAGCCTACATAAATGCCTTCGACATAGTTGACGAAGGAGAGTGTTCCCTCATATGCGGGATCTGCCGCAGCGATCTTCGCCTTCAGGTCATCCACATTGGTGAAGGACATTTCTCCGATATTGTTGATATAAGGTGTCGCGAACAGGTCTTTTACAAACGTGTCGACCGTTCTGCCGGAAGGGTTCACAGCGCCGCTCATAACTTCGCCGAGTGCCGCGAAACCGGTGATACCGGAACCGGGTGCCAGAAGGACAGCGCCGATCTGCGGATACTCGTCGACCCATCCAAGTTCCATGGCGTTGTTCGCGTTGATGATCACGATGACCTTATCGAACTCGGAGCAGACCATCCCCACCAGGTTCTCTTCCGTCACGGAGAGCTCGAGGTAGGACTCACCCGCTTCAAAATCATCATATGCGCCGTTGTTCCATGCAACTGCATTCATATAGCCGTAGTTGCCGGGTGCCGCGGAGACCTTTTCCGCGGGATTATAAGTTCCGTCGAGGACCGCCTTCATGTCGGTGGGAAGGTCAGCGCCTTCACCGCCGCTTCGGCCGATTACGATGACAGCTGTATCGGAATACTCGTGGATCGCTTTCATCATATTGTCGTTGTAAACGCTGACCGGCGGCTCCGGAACTGTCCAGTCCTGGGAAGCCATGGCGATCGTGGGACGCTCCGCGCGGTACTCCACATACATGCCGGAGAGACCCTCGTTGGGCTCAAAGCCGGCGTCCTTCATGGACTGCAGGATACTGACTGCGGTTGCGGAGCTGGAGGATCCGGATCCGGTTCCTCCGTAGATCGGATTGGTAGAAGACCAGCCGAACACGTTCAGCTTCTTCGACTCTTCCACGTTAAGGGGCAGGATCCCGTTGTTCTTTAAAAGGACCACGCCCTCTTCGCCGACTTTCTGGACTGTCGCCCGGCTCTGCGCTACCGTTTCCTCAGAAAGGTTGACTTTGGAAGCGTTCAGGAAGCCGGAGACGTTATTATACATGGGACCGAAGCAGATCGCGTTTACAATTCCCACGACTGCCGCCAGCGCGCCAAGGCCGGCAACCCAGCGGATGATGTGGCGGGTTCCCTTTTTTGCCCAATGCGCCCCGATCATGAGAGCGATCATCGCGATGATCACGAAGAGGATCGCGTACACATAACCCGACAGCTGGTTCAGATATGCAGTGAGGTCCGCCTGGCTGACTCCCATCGGCGTAAATATCGGGGACAGCAGTGTTGACAGAAAATTAAGCATTTTCTTCCTCCTTATCTATGTTGATTAATTCGATGCAGCAGGACATCCGGGGCTTGCCCGGCGATCCGTTATTCTGCTGCCGCCGTCTTTAACTTATCGCCGAAATCGTGGCTCTTCACCTTTGTAAGCGGTTCCGCGGAATATGTTTCGGTACGTTCGTCATTGATGACGCCTGCCCAGTTCATACCAAACGCGAAATCATAGGTGTTTCCTGCCGCGTCTTTATAGCATTCCACATCGCGGGGAACGTCATCCACCTGCGCTTCAACCGCTTCCATGGAAGCCGGCTGCTGGAATACCAGGAGTCCGGAAGGCTCGATCTGACCGAGGATCATCCGTGCGATGGAATCCGTCTTCTGCGCATTGTAGGATACAAAGATCGCGTCGCAGAGAGGCTCGACTTCCGTCCAGACCATGCCTCTTTCCATGCTGACCGCCGCAATCACAGGAATATCACCGGAAATCGATTCCGCGTACTGCAGAGCTTCCAGATGTCCGTAATTGGGATCTGCGGGAGCAGTTCTTCCCTTGTAGGAACGGTTTTCCTTCGCGCCGTCAACCGTGTTTCCGCTGATCGAAGGATCGCGTGCAGTGTCAGCTGTATACTCGGCATACTGCAGGGAAGCGGGATAATAGAAGTCCTCTATTCCGGTCAGGTCTCTGGGTGCTCCGAAAGCTGCCTGCAGGTGAGAGTTATAGGACGCGCTGAAAGCGCCTGTCATACCTACGAGGATATAATCGCAGCCTGCGATCTCCTCAGCAGTCGCTCTTGTAATATCGTCCTTTGTAAACTTCGGCTTTCCTTCCGCGTCCGGCTCTCCGGTTGCGGTGCCGGGTTTATCTGTTACGACGTCAAAATATTTACCAAGTATCTCGAGATCAAGTCCGGGAGCCCAGGAAGGTGTTCCTTCATTGACGCCCATCATCCAGTTTGCGGAGAATCCTGTGCTGTAAACGTACGGTACATAGACCTTCGGCTTCGCGCTCTTGGCTTCTCCTGTGAGCACTCCGTCGTTCTTGATCATGACCACAGAAGCGTCCTGTGTCTGCTGACCGAACGCATTCGAATCCGTGCTGAAGATAATGGAATCCGCATAAGCGCTGTCATTATAAGGCTGCTCGAACATTCCAAGGTTCATCATCACGACGATGTAGTTATATGCTGCCTTTGTGAGGATCTTATTCGCTTCCTCCTCGCCGATCCTGCCGGCAAGTACATTGTAGCCTTCTGCGATCGCGCCGATTCCGCCGTAGCCGCCATAGCCGCCCAGGATGTTCACGCCGCGCTCAAATCCGAGAGCAACACGCTCGGGCTCGCTCAGGCTCTCCGTTCCCCACAGACCGCCGGTCTTCTCTCCGAGCCCGCCGAACACGCCCCAGTCAGTGATCTTGAGGCTGTCATAGCCGACTTCGTCCAAAAGGCTGTACATGAATTCATTATAAGCGCCCGCGTACTCTCCGCCGAAGGGATTGCCGTCCTTGTCGACGTTGATCGCGTACTCGGTCATGATACCGGATTTTCCGGTCTTTCCGGGAAGGTTGAACACGCCGTCAAAATAGGTGATCAGGTGCGCTTCCAGGTTCTCTCCCGGAAATACAGTATATCTGCCGGCATAGGTGTGGTCGTCACGTCCGCCTTCAGTGGAGCCTGCGCCGCCGAAATGCTTCGTGAAGCAGTACACGGACTCACTGCCCCAGCCGAGGTCTTCGCCGTTCTCATCGTATGTAGACTGCATTGCATTGACATATGCAGTTGCAATGTCAAGCGTCAGCTGCGGATCTTCGCCGTAAGTTCCGCCTGCGCGGCTCATAATGGGCGAAGCGATATCGACCTGCGGTCCGAGCAGAGCGGTTACGCCTGCTGCGCGGTACTGCTTCGCGGTCTGCTTGCCGATCTCAGCAGCAAGTTCGGGATCCATAGTAGAAGCGAGAGATACGCTCTCAACAAGGCCCGAAATATTGCTGGGATCGATGGAGATCATAGCGGGAATACCGTAGAAGCAGCTCTCAGCGACTTCCTGAAGCGCGTTCGTCCATTTCGCATGGGCTCCGCCGCCGTTACTGATCGCGCGGGTAACGCCGCCGCGTCCGCCGGCTTTCAGGTAAACAGCGGATGCGTCGTCCGCCATGAGAGGCTCTGTCGTGAAATCGCCGTCCCAGCCGCCATGTGCCAGCATGAGCGCTTTCTCTTCACCCTTCATTGCTTCAGCGAGGCTCTGCGCGCGCTCTTCCGCGGGCTTTCTCCAGTCTTCATAGACGTCCAGGCTTCCGTTCTGGTTGAGATCCTTGAATGCAAGTCCTTCTTCTTCAATGATCTTCACGCCGGATTTCTGGGACAGGCCGAGGGTCGCCCCGCCTTCGTTTTCGATCTTCACCCAGTTGTCAGGTGTGACCGTCACCGTATACTTCGCGTCTGCGCCGGGCTCGGGAACATAGTTCTCCGCATTCGCAGCGGGTTCTGCTGCGGCCTGTGCGCCGGCATCTCCGCCGCCGGTTCCCTTATACGGATCGCTCGTATCACCGCCGGTCCCCTTGTAAGGATCGCTGCTGTCGCCTCCGGTCCCCTTGTAAGGGTCACTGTTGTCGCCGCCCTTATAAGGATCACTGGTGTCGGATCCTTCCGCCTGAGCGGCCTGCTCTGCTGCAGCTGCCGCGGCCGCCTCGCCTGCTGCTTTACGGGAACCGGATGAAGGTTTCGGTTCTTCCGTAAGGATCAGCTTGTACGGGTCATCCGCCGAGCCCTCTGACGCGAGCGCGGGTATCACCGCGTTCGACATCATGGTGATCATAAGGGCAGCTGATAAGATTAGTGCCAGATTTTTTTTCATTATCCTTTTCCTCCCTTTGTGTGATAAAACAAAAAGATTCAACACATGTATCTATTATCATACCAAGTATTGCATGCAGATAGTCTGCCTTGACATGAACCGTTGATTTTTAAACACAAACGGTCCGGCAAATGCCGGACCGTCCAATCAGGTGTTTATCTGTTTCATTGGGATAAGAATATTGAGCCGGAACCACCCTTCATCGGCTTTGTAAGAAACATGGCCTCCGTATTTGCCGACTACGTACTTGATCCCCTTGATCCCGTATCCGTGGTTCTTTTTGTCCCTTTTCGTCGTAAGGAGTATATTTTCCGATTCGATCAGCGGTGTTCCCAATGTGTTGGAAATGTTAATGAAGATAAAGTTCTTTTGGGCTGAAACAGAGACATGGATCAGACGTTTCTCCGGATCCGGTATCATTACTACACTCTCAAGAGCATTGTCGAGAGCGTTGCCGAAGATCGTACAAATATCCGCCACATGAAGGCAGTTTAAGAGCGCTCCGTCCGCCACGCAGGTGATCCTCACATCCAGCTGCCTTGCCCTCCTGAGTTTCGCGGAGAGGATCGTATCAAATACGGAATTTCCCGTGCGCTGCGGGAGCCACCACTTATCGAGCTCATTTTCGATCATATCGAGCCACTCTTCTTTTTTTTGCTCGTTGGTCTCGCCGCGCAGCCCTTCGATCTGGTGTTTTAAATCATGCTGCATCATATGCAGCATTTCTTCACTCTCCTGATAATAGCGGAACTGTTCATACTGACTGCTAAGAACATGACGGATTGAATAGAGTTCCTTCTGGGTGAGAAGTTCGGAAATACTGATCTCAAACCCCCAGAATACTGCCGTTCCTAACCCGTCCGCCAAAGTGCGCATGGCAAAAATATCCTCGGTGACCCGCCCCGAAAACGGAGATCCTGCGAGGAAAAAGCTCAGGTTGCTGAACGCGAAAGTAAATATTATCAAAAGAGAGATTGAAATGACTTCCTTCCAGGTCAGGCTCTTCAAAAAATTCTCCGTGATATGGCGCCTGGACATGAAGCTGAAAAAAGAAAAGACCGCCGCATAAACCACGACCATCAGCACAGAGGGAAAGAAGTTGTCGTTCGGGTAGAATCTCAGGCCCCAGGCATGCAGCTGCCACTCGAGAGAAGCGGCAAATTCCGCGTGCAAAAAAGCGGCACCGGCTCCATAGAGTACCCCCTGCGGAGAAATATCAGCGCAAAGATAAAGAAAAATAACCATCTGCAGGAAAGCTATGCCCATAATGCAGACCCATAGGATCCCGGCGTCTACGCCCGCAGTCAGGACCAGAAGGCCGCACTGCAAAACAACAGCTGCCGTGCTGATCGCTATAAACAGGCCGGTGTCCACTCTTCTGCGACAGTTCAGCAATACAGTCAGGCAGCCCAGCCATTCGGCTATGCCGGTATATAGTCGCGGAATATCGTTGCTCAGCTCCATCTTTTCTCCTTATCAGACCAGCCTGCTGCTCATATGGTCTGCCAGTACATTCATGAACTCTTTCTTTTTGGATCTGCTGACAGGAACGTTGTACCGGCCGATGCGGCAAATCCCGTCCGAAAAAGAATCGATCTTATCGAGATTTATGATATATCCTTTTCCGCAGCGGTAGAACCCGGATCCTTTCAGGAGCTCCTCCGCTTCACTCAGGTTCATGCGGGATACAAATTCTCCCTTCTCCGTATAGAAATGCAGGTTATGCCTTTCGCTCTCAACAAACAGGATCTGCGATGCCGCCAGTTTGTACATTCCGCCGTCAGCATGGATCATGATGTGATAGTCCCTGTTCTTATTGCGCCTGTTGACCGCCCGGTCAAGTTTCTGCGAAAACGAATAATACTCTACCGGCTTGACAACATAATCCAGTGCATCGACCTCATATCCGCGAACCGCGTAGTCAGTTCGATTTGTTATGAAAATGATCAGGACTTCCGGGTCCCGCTTCCTTATCTTCTCCGCCGCGGTCATGCCATCCATCTTCTCCATTTGAATATCCATCAGGATGATGTCAAAGCCTCCGCTGTAATTCTCCGCGATCTGTTTGCCATCTGAATAGTGAGAGACCTTGAAACGGCTGAAGGTTTCACTCTCATACCGGTGAATATAATCCTCCAGGATCCGCGCGTAGACCTCTTCATCTTCCACAATTGCTATATGCAGCATCTGTTTCCCGTATTCCTCTCTTATCAGCGGCTATTGCTGCCGCTCCTGAGCCGCCGCCATTACCATTGCCCGGTATTTGTCCCGGATCCCCTGCGGCTCCGCTATCTTCACTTTTCCCTCGAAAGGAAATACCCATCCGTAAAATGTCGGGCTGTCCGCAACGCTTACCTTCGCGAAGAAAGTCGTCTCCGACGCCGGCCATGTCTCAACATCCTCGCCGAACTGATCGACGATGTATTTCATCATATCATTTCGGCACTCAAGGACAACTTCCACCTCTTCTCCCGCAAACATACGGAACTGGTGCTGCACGTATTCCTCCATGTCAAAACCCGATGGCACAGGCACGGCGGCTTCCTCCGTCATCCCCGTATTACACATGCGATCCACACGGTAGTTTACCATTCTGTGTCTGTCATCCGAAAATCCCAGCATATAGTAGTGATTGTCGTCCCAGACCAGCGCGTAGGGGCTTACATAATACTTCGCTCCGCCGCGGCGCAGGCACTTCTCCTTGTCTCCGCTGTATTCAAAATATTGAAAGCAGATCTTTTTTCCCTCATTGATAGCATCGGTGATCGCATCCACAGTATAGTAGATCTGACGGTTGTCCGCCTTGACCCGATCCGCCATGTAGAGATGCCGCCGGATCTTCTCCGCCTGGGCCTTGCTCACCATGCCGGTCAGTTTTTCGATCAAGACTGCGCTCTTCTCCCTGCTGATGAATCTCGAAGAGGAGACCGCGTCGATCAGAAGTTTGATCTCAGGGATCTCAAACTTGCGGTTCGCCAGAAAAAACGAATTCTGTGTGCTTCTGACCGTAACGATGTCGAATCCTTCGCCGATGAGAACGTCTATATCATCCTTTACCGTTTTCCTGGAGGCGTGCGCGTCTTCCGCCTGAAAGATCTTTACAAGCTCAGGTGTGGAAACCGGATGATTCTCATCTGTATTTTCATACAAATACTTGAGCATTCTGAAAGGTCGCTGCTTATTGCGGATATTGGTCATAAAGCCTCCTCCTGATAACGCACGGTGCATTGTAACGCGTCTTTATTTCTCTTTGCCGGCCTTCTTTTTCTGAATGTGGTAATTGATGACTGTAGACAGATGCTCTCCCAAAAGGTGCGAGCCCACTGTGACCAGCTTCATCTTCGTGCCGGGGATCACGAGCATTTTGCCCTCAAGCGCGCCGTCCACGCCCTCCCGCGCTGCCTGCTTAGCCGTGATCTGCTTTCCGGACACGGCCACCCCCGAGTTCTTATTGAACGCGGTGTCCACCGGTCCCGGGCACAGACAGCACACCTTGACGGGACTGTGAGCCTGCCGCAGCTCCTCGTGGATCGCTTCGGTCAGCCTCACGACATAATTCTTCGACGCGTAATAACTTGAGAAAGTAGGTCCCGATGTAAATCCGGCACAGGAGCCGACGTTAAGCAGCACACCATGCCCGTTCTTCACCATTTCCCTCAGAAACAGCTTGGACAAAATATGCACCGACGTCACGTTCAGGTCGATCAGCGTCAGCTCCTTCTCCAGATCAGTGTCAAGAAATAGCCCGTATACACCCATCCCGGCGTTATTGACTACAAAATCAATATTTTGGCTGCCTGCCTGCGCGACGGACTCCGCGAAAAGCCTCCGGCACTCCTCCCGGTCTGAGAGGTCGGCGGCGATCACGATCACTTTTCTGTCCGGATACTTCTCCAGAATCTGTCCGCGAATCTTCTGCAGACGATCTTCCCGGCGCGCGGATATGATCAGGTCATAGCCCTTCTGCGCGAGATATCTTGTGATCTCAAGTCCGATTCCGGCGCTGGCGCCGGTAACAAGTGCATACATAGCGTCCTCCTGATAATTTATTCCCGGTCGTTTTGTTTATATGCCTTCACTTTCATGAAATTGTACATAACTTGCGATTCATATATTATAACAGTATTTTTCATTGACAATCAATTTTTAAAGCGGTAAAATAGCATTCGTTCGCAGGAGTGGCGGAATGGCAGACGCGCAGGCTTCAGGTGCCTGTTATGGCAACATAGTGTGGGTTCAAGTCCCATCTCCTGCATCCTCAATAATTCCTTGAGGATCCATATATGCGGAAGTGTCGGAACTGGCAGACGAGCAAGACTAAGGATCTTGTGGTGGGTACACCGTGTGGGTTCAAGTCCCATCTTCCGCAGTCAGATTTTAAGAAGGCTGTCGCTTATGCGGCAGCCTTTTTTCTATCCCTTTGTGAACCCCGGATCTCAGGCGATCACCTGCATGCTCATGCACAACAGTGCGGCGATCCCGAGAAGCCAGCTGATTACCTTCACCATACGATCAGTCCTCCATCATATATTCTTCATACTCGGCCTCGCTCGCGAACAAAATATAGCGGCCGTTGACAAATCCCATGTAACCGTCTCCGTTCAGATATCCTTTCATAGCAGACCTCCTTGAATAAATCTGTTTGCTTTCTTCTATGCTCTTAGTTTACTCGAGGGGGTGTACATATGTTTGTACAGGAAAAACGTCTGATATTTCCCGATTTTTCTTTATTCTTTTTCGTGGATATCCTGCCCCGGCCAAGTATATAATGATAGAAACAACAAAAGAGCGGCCCGGCACAGCAGCCGGTTGACCTCAGGGAACAGTGCAGAGCGTCAATAAGCCGCGTCCTTATAAAAATCAACGTTCACGAAAGGAGAATGGAAAATGAGCGATATGATGGAAAACAAACTGAATGCAGATGAACTTACAGAAGTAACCGGCGGTGTTGGAAGACAGGAGATCGATGTCAAGAGCATCACTCCCATCTGGGTAAAGGTCACGGCTTCCAGCCTGAACTGCAGATATACCCCTAACGGCCCGATCGCCAAGACTTACGAGTATGGCCACAAGCTGAAAGTCGACGGAATCACCGCAGACGGCAAGTGGTACAGACTGCTGATCAACGATCCCCGCGGCGGCACCTGCTATGCTTTCATCTACAAGCAGTACACACAGAAGATCTGATCGCGGATCTAAGCTCCGTTAAAACTTTATAAGCCATAAAAAACCCCTGCGGGCCTGTTAAAAGCCCGCAGGGGTTTCTTTTTCTTTTCTGACGGTCACTCAAGTTCTTCGAACTTGTCTTCAAAGAGCTCCTTAATCGCATCGTACTGCTCCTGTGTAGGCGGGACCTCCGGCTCCTGGGAAATCCGCAGAATGTGTCTTGCGATGCTGTCGCACCGGTCGATGATCCTCTCATATCCCGTGCAGATCTCCGAGAAAGCCCTGCTTCCTTCCGGACTGCAGACACCGTTGTGAAGTCTTCTGACGCTTCTTCTGTTGATCTTCCCCAGCATGTCTGTGATGACTTCTCTGTACACCTGGATCGTGCCTGCAAGCCTTGTGTTCCGGGTTGTAAAATTGTGGACTGTTACCTCCAGGATCTCCTGAACCGCGCTGCCGAACATTTTCAGGTCTTTACCTGCCTCCTCGGAAAAGCCGGTTCCCTCTTTTCTGAACTCGATGAAGCTTTCCTTCATAGCGGTGATCTTCTCCGCCATTTCCGCGTAGTTGTTGATAGATCCGGTCAATAGCGACAGGGTCCTTGCAGCCTTATCCTGCATCTTCTGCTGAGACAGGCGCAGACAGTATTTTCTGAGCTGTGAAACGTATCTTTCCGTCTTCTCTCCCAGCTCCCGTACTCTGTCGGGCTGTTCCGGAAGGTTCTGATCGATCATATCCAAATAGGCGTCAAAATATTCCTGGACCGCATCTCCCAGCATAGACGAAGCTGTCCAGACCTGATCCAGCGCAAATGAGGGGTTGGACAGGAACAGCGGATTGAGCATAGTAAGAGTGTCTGCTTCCTCTTCTTTCTCTTTCGCATTGAAAGGGAGGACCAGATGCACCAGTTTGACGAGGAAATCTCCCAGCGGCAGGAAAACGGCACTTCCGACCAGATTGATCAGCGTGTGGAACGCGGCGATACCGACCGCGCCTGTCTCTGCCTTGAGAAAAGGAATTCCCACCATCGCGTTGATCAGGTAGAAGATTACCAAAAACAGGGCATTTCTTATCAAATTGTAAAAAAGGTGGATCAGCGCCGCTCTTTTGCCCCTGTTGTTAAAACCGAGGGACGCCAGAATGGCTGTCAGGCAGGTCCCCAGCTGGGCACCGCAGACAATCGGGATCGCCATGGAATATGTCACGCCGACTGACATCGCCAAAGCCTGCAGAATACCGATCGCTGCCGCTGAACTCTGGATGAGGAGCGTACACGCGATACCAACAAGTACGCCAAGGAACGGATTCGAAAAACTGAACATCATCTGATTAAATGCCGGAACGTTCTGAAGAGGCTCCACTGCGTTGCTCATCGTATCCATTCCTATCATCATAACGGAAAAGCCTACGACAATTGTTCCGATCGACCTCTTCTTGGCGCTTTTGGCAAACATCAGGTACACCACGCCGCCGATCGCAAGGAACGGTGTAAAGGAAGAGGGTTTGAGAAGCGTCAAAAGGAAAGATCCGCCCAGTGAATTGAGACTGAGCAGCCATGCAGTCGCTGTCGTCCCGAGGTTTGCGCCGATCATGATCCCGACTGACTGCGCGACGGTTATGATCTCGGAATTAACAAGACCTACCGTCATGACCGTAGTTACGGATGACTGAACAAATACGGCCAGAAGTGTTCCGAAAGCCCATCCCGCAATACGTTTGCCGGTAAGTTTGTCGATCACCCCGCTCAGGCTTCCGCCTGCCATCAGCGTCAATGTATCACTCATCACATTCATGCCGAATATGAACAGCGCAAGTCCGCTCAGCATCCCTGTTATAAGTTCGAAAATCTGTGTTCCACTCATGTTATGTCCCTTTTGTTACTTTCTGTTCTAAAGATCTTCTTTTGTCTGTTTCTGCAGCCGCTTCCGGAATTTCCAGACCTGCACCTCATAGGGATGCAGTTTCCCCCGGATGCCTGCACCCGTATTTTCTGCAGGAGCAGCCTTTATTTCCTCCTCGGAAATGTAATTATCCAGGATCAGCTTTCCCTTAGCCATGTTATATCCCCTTGGCGCGGGATAGCGCTCCTCCCCGGCAGAGAAAGAGCAGATCACCAGGAGCCTTTCCTCGCAGCCGCGGTCTTTGTCCTCGTACTTCCTCTCGTACATATAGATCCGGCTGCTGCTGCGGAAATACTCTCTGTAAGTGCCCCACAGCAATGTTTTGCTCCGCTTTCTCAGTGCCAGGCACCTTCTGTAGAAATTCAGGATGCTCAGGGGATCCCTGTTTTCCGTCTCCGCATTGATATAGGAGTAATTGGGGTTTACATAGAACCACGGCTTTCCTGTGGTAAATCCGGCATTAGGGCCCTCCGTCCACTGCACGGGCGTCCTGGCGGAGTCCCGCGTAGAGACGTGGATCCGCTCAAGCCTGCGCTCCACCGAATCCTTGAGGAAAAATGAATTATATGCGTTTTTCGCAGCTACATCAATATACTTATCTATGGAGTTGAGCGCGATATTGGTCATGCCCAGCTCCTGCCCCTGGTACAAAAAGGGCGTTCCCCGCTGCAGGATGTAGCAGGCCGCCAGCATGGAACCGGATGCTTTCCAATAGCGGCGGTTTCCATAACGGCTCACGACGCGGGGGTGATCGTGGTTTTCAAAATACAGTGCAAACCACGCTTTCCCCTGCAGCCCGTACTGCCACCGGCGGAAAGCTCTCTTGAGCTTGCGCAGCCTGAAGCCGTGATATATATACTCCGTCATGAAGCAGTCGGCAAACATGGTGTCGAACTGGATCAGCATATCCAGGACCCGGTCCCGCCCGCCGATATACGTGAGCGCTGTCTTCACTGAGGTAAACGGCGCCTCTCCGATCTGTACAGCGCCGTATTCCTTCGCCACTTCACGAAACTCTTCCAGATAACTGTGCAGGTTGGGGCCGTCCTTGTAAAAAGGCAGGCCGTTGATCGCGGGCACAAAGGACCAGCCGTCCGGCATATCCGGATTCTTGGAGATAAAATTGATGACATCCTCCCTGAATCCGTCCACGCCCAGATCCAGCCAGAAGCGCATGATGCTCTTGACCTCTTCACGAACTTTGGGATTGTCCATGTTCAGATCAGGCTGTTTTTTGGCAAAAACGTGCAGATAATACTGCTTTCTCTGCTCGTTGTACTCCCACGCTATGCCCTCAAACTGGCTGTACCAGTTGTTGGGCGGGAGCTTTTCCTCTCCCTTAAAGCGCGGATCCCGCCAGATATAGTAATCGCTGTAGGGATTGTCTTTCCCCTTGCAGCTCTCGATAAACCAGAGGTGCTCGTCAGAAGTGTGATTGATCACCAGGTCGAGCAGCACTTTCAGCCCCAGCTCATGCGCACGGTCCAGCACTTTTTTGAACTGGTCGAGCGTTCCGTAGTCGGGATGGATATCCTTGTAGTCGGAGATGTCATACCCGTAGTCCGCATTGGGCGAAGGGTAGATCGGACTGAACCAGATGCCGTCTACGCCCAGATCTTTGATGTATTCCAGCTTGTCATAGACGCCGTACAGATCGCCGATCCCATCACCGTTTCCGTCGCAGAAGCTGCGGATCCAGATCTGGTAGAAAGACATCTTCCGGAAATCATATTGCTTTTTCACTGTTTAAAGAACTCCTCTGTCTCAGTCCAAAGATCCTCGGCGATATCCTCCCAGCGAAGTTTCTGTGCGTCCAGGGCTTTGATCCCAGCTTTCGTGTACTCCATCATTGTCAGCGCCTTGCTCCGCATATCCCTAAGCCCTTCTCTGACATTTGTGCGCACTTTGTTCTCTTCTTCCATAGCCTTTGCAACGATCTTCACCATATTGTCCGTCATCTGCTCCTTGCGGTGCGGCATGGCTCCGATCTTATTCCTGGCCAAAATATACTGATAGCGCTCGTACGCTTTCGCCACGCACTCCTCCCAGGAGAGATAGATCTCGTCCATCGCGTGCTGTCCGACGTCGTGTACGTGGTCCAGATCGCCGCAGAGCCTCTTTAAAAGCTCCGCCATAGCTTCCGCGGACTCCTCGATGATAAATCCGTTGCGGTCATCCGTGATTCCCTCCGCCGCGCACGAATCCTTGATCAGAACGCTTGCAAGCCCGCAGGCTGCCGCCTCGCGCACCACAAGGCCATTGGTGTCGAAGGTAGACGGGAACAGGAAGAGGTCAGCTCTTGTATTCCATGCGCGCAGCGCCTCCCTGTCGTAGATCGGTCCTGTGAAGAAGACCTTGGGGGCACTTCCTCCCATCAGTCCCAGTTCCTCAGCTCTCTTCTCCAGCACCTCTTTGTCGGGGCCTTTGCCCACAAAGACCATCCTGAAGTCCTGACCGCTGTCCGCAAGGATCTTCAGCGCGTCAAGGATCAGCGGCAGGTTCTTGTAGTTGATGATCCTCCCGACATACAGGAACATCGGAACGTCCTCCGGCAGATCATAGCCGGCTGTGACCTTGTCGACAATCTCTTTATCAACTCTGCCCTTGGCAAAATCCACGCCGTTGTTCATCACCCGGTAATCGCCCTGAAAACCCAGTGCCTTCAGGGACTGTCCCGCACCGTCGCTGACCGTCCAGACTTCATCACAGGCTTCGATATTACTGACCATAGCTTTGATCGTCTCATCAGCGATCAGGTTTATTTTGGCGGCTCTGCGGATATCGATGTCATACTTCGTGTGATAGGTAAAGATGATCGGCGCACCGGTCATCTCGCGCACAAGCCTTGCCACCACCATCGCGGACGCAGGTCCGTGCGCGTGAATGATATCGGGCTTGAACTCGGCCAGCTTCGATACGGCTCTCCCCACCAACGGGTTGCCGGTCCTGTATCCGTTTGTCTGCGCCGCGGTGTCAAAACTCGGATAGGCCACAACCTGATACGGATAGTCATCATATTTCCCGTCAGGATACTTGGGAGTTCCGACTTCGATCTCCGCGCCGTAATCGCGCATCATATAGTCGGCGTAATTCATCATTACATTTACGACGCCGTCAATGACCGGCGGAAAGGATTCATTTAACAGACACACTCTCATTGGCTTTCCTCCTGTAAGGCTCACTAATGTCTTACCTTTTAGTATAGCAAAAAAGACAGGCGCCTGTGCCTGTCTTTTCCACTTTTACAGTTTTCGTTTTGACCGCGAATCCGGAAGACGCGCCCCGGCGCGGCTCCTAAAACAGCGGTCCTCGTTTTGACCGCTGTTTTTGATCACTGGAAACGCTCGTCGATGACTCTCTTGGACTTCTTCTCGCTCCTGGGCAGGAAACCGAGTTCCACAACATAGACGATAGGCGTGAAACCGATCTTGCTCTTGACCGCGGCTGCGACCTGCTGCTGCAGAGCCTTGAAGTCGTTGCTTCCGCTGGTCTCGACATAAATTCGCATACTGTCCTTGCCGTCCAGATGGGAGATGCGGATCTGGTACTCGCTGGAGAGCTCGGGGAATGTTCCCAGGATCTCCTCGATCTGCTTGGGGAACACGTTGACGCCCTTGATCTTCATCATGTCGTCGCTTCGGCCGGTGATCACATCGATGCGGGGGAATTCGCTTCCGCAGGGGCACTCGCCCGGAATGATCCTTGAGAGGTCGTGCGTGCGGAAACGGATGAGCGGCGCGCCCTCCTTGACAAGCGTCGTGATGACGATCTCGCCCCACTCGCCGTCAGGGACATTCTTTCCTGTCGCCGGGTCGATGATCTCCAGATAGATATAGTCGTCCCAATAGTGCATGCCCGTATCATATTTGCAGTTGATGCCAATGCCGGGTCCATAGATTTCCGTCAGTCCGTAAATGTCATACAGCTCAATGCCAAGCTCGGTGGAAATGCGCTTGCGCATCTTCTCGCCCCAGCGCTCGGAACCGATGACTCCCTTTTTGAGGTGGATCTTGTCCGCGATGCCGCGCTTTTCGATCTCTTCCGCCAGAAGAAGAGCATAGGAAGATGTCGCGCACAGAACTGTGGACTTCAGGTCCATCATCATCTGCAGCTGCTTGTTGGTGTTGCCGGGTCCCATGGGGATCGCCATCGCGCCGAGTTTCTCGCAGCCGTTCTGGAAACCGATACCTGCAGTCCACAGGCCGTATCCGGGGGTAATATGAATGCGGTCCTTTTTGGTGATTCCGGCAAACTCATAGCAGCGCTTGAACATCTCGCCCCAGTCGTCGACGTCCTTGGCGGTATAGGGAATGATGACAGGCATTCCGGTTGTACCGGATGAAGAATGGATCCTGACAACCTCCTCTTCTTTACAGGTCATAAGTCCGAGAGGATATGCTTCGCGAAGATCCTGCTTCTCGGAAAAAGGCAGATTCAGGAAGTCTTCAACGCTGCTGACATGGTCTACGCCCGCCTCTTTGAGGCGTTTTCCGTAGAAATTGTCCGCCGCGATCAGACGCTGGATCTGATGATTTACCTGTGCCAGCTGTTTCTCATTGATCTGCATTTATTTATTCCTCCTTATTCACGGCTAAAAGCCAGTGCTTTCTTATTAAGTTCAAGGAATTTCTCCGGAACCTTCTCCCGGATCGCGTTTTCAAGGTCCTGCTCGTCCAGTCCCAGTTCTCCGCTCCTTAGTGCCGCGCCGAGAAGTACGACGTTCAATACTTTGGCCGAGCCGAGTTCCTCAGCGGCCTTATCCGCGTCTACTATTGTCAGATGCTCTACATTTGCTTTGAGATACTCGATCATAGCTTCCGCGTCATATTTCGACTGGCCGATCATTGCGCTCACCGGCATTACCGGCCTGCTGCTGACCACCACAGCTCCGCCCTTTTTCAGAAAAGGAAGCTGCCTCACTGTCTCGCCGGGCTCAAATCCGATGATCAGGTCGACCTCGCCCTTTCCAATGAGCGGTGAATTGGTCCCCTCTCCCAGCCGCAGATGGCTGAAAACACTGCCGCCGCGCTGTGCCATACCGATGGTCTCCGCGGTCTTGATCGGAATATTCTTGTCCATCGCTGCCGTCGCGATCAGCCTTGATGCCAAAATAGTGCCCTGTCCGCCTACACCGCACAAAATTATATTCTTACTCATGGCGGCCTCCTTCCGGGCTCATCCCCGCTGTGTCATTTTTCCTGCCGCCGGAGATCGCCTTTACCGGGCAGAGCTGCTCGCACAGAGTGCAGCCCGTGCAGACGGAAGTGTCGATCTTCGCTTTTTTGCCGTCACTGTCAAGAATGATCGCCGGACATCCGAGTTCGCGGATGCATTTCCCGCACCCGATACACTTTTCGGGATCCACATGGGACCTGCCCTTCGGCTTTGTTATCGCTATGCAGGGCGATCTGAATATGATGGCCTTGACTCCGGGCTCCTCTGCCACGCGCTTCACCGTCTCCACACTCAGTGCGTAGTCCAGGGGATCCACTGTCTCCACCACTGTCAGTCCAATAGCTCTGAGGACTCTCTCGATGCTCACCTTCTCCACGACCTGCCCCATTACCGTGCGCCCGGTGCCCGGATGCGGCTGATGGCCTGTCATGGCCGTCGTCGAGTTGTCCAGTACGACCAGCGTCATATCTGCCTGGTTGTAGAATGCGTTCACAGTGCCCGTGATCCCGGACGCGAAGAACGTGGAGTCGCCCACAAAGGCAAAACATTTAGTATCCGGCTCTATATGGCCGACGCCCTGCGCGATCCCGATGCCCGCTCCCATGCAGAGACAGGTATCGCACATATCCAGGGGCGCCGCGTTTCCGAGCGTATAGCAGCCTATATCGCCGCAATAAATGGTCTTCTTCCCGCGCATTGCGGTCTTGACCGCGTAGAAGGACGCCCTGTGGGGACATCCGGCGCACAACACCGGCGGCCTGACAGGCAGCGCCGGAGGCTGCGGAAGTTCTGCCGCTGCTAAGTCCGTTGTTTCCTCTGCCGCATCTTCTTTGTCACTTGTCAAAAACTCTTTCAGAGCCTTGCTGACGATCTCCATGGAGTTTTCTCCCGAAGGCGGGATATCTCCGGTCAGTTTGCCGCGGATCCTTACATCAAGACAGTACTTGCCGCAGATATAAGTGAGCGCGCGTTCGATCACAGGATCGAGCTCCTCAATGCAGAGGACCTCATCGAGCCCTGCAAGGAAGTCCAGCGCCAGTTTCTCCGGGAACGGGAACGGCGTCGCCACTCTCATAACGCGTGCATTTTCGTCATGCAGGGAATCCAATGTATACATAAAATTGACGCCCTGGGTCGCAATACCTTTGCGGCACTTTGCTGTCTCCTCCTCCCACAGGATCTTATTGCGGGGATACTCTGAGAAGACATCCTTCAGCTGCGCATTTCTCTTCTCGATCAGCGCATGGTTCTTTACAGACAGCCTCGGGAAAATGACCCACCGGGAAGGATCTTTCACAAACCCTTCCGGTTTGTTGACATAGTATTCCCCCGGATCCTTGACTTCCAGCGCCTCATATCCATGATCCACCCTCGTGGTAGCGCGAAAGAATACAGGCGTTCCATATTTTTCAGAGAAGTCAAAAGCTTCCTGGATCATCTCATAAGCTTCACTCACGGAAGACGGGTCAAAGACCGGCACTTTGGAAAACATTGCAAACGTGCGCGTATCCTGCTCTGTCTGGGACGAGATCGGACCGGGGTCATCCGCCACAAGCACGACCATGCCGCCCTTCACGCCGATGTACTCCAGACTCATAAGGGGATCGGAAGCCACGTTCAGTCCGACCTGCTTCATGGTGACCAGCGCCCGCGCGCCTGCATAGGCCGCGCCTGCAGCCACTTCCATGCCTGCCTTCTCATTGATCGACCACTCCACATAAACATTGCCGGGGTTCCTCTTCGCGATCGTCTCCAGCACCTCCGTAGACGGTGTCCCCGGATATCCCGCGACCAGGTTCACTCCTGCCGCCAGGGCGCCGAGAGCGATGGCTTCATTTCCCATCAGAAACTCTTTATGCATTGCTATTACCTCTTTATTGCGTCATTTCTTTAGATTCAATATTTCGCATAACAGATACACTTTACCACATTAACGTGCGGGACACAAATGCTTTCACGTCTGCGCATGGCCTGTGATAAGCAATGAGCCATGCCGACATGCAAGAAAAGAGGGCGTTTCCGCAACACACTGCAGTGTGTCGTGAAAACGCCCCCTTTTCCGCTATCAAGGAGTCACATATTATGTATAGGTCCACCTTGCAGAGAATCCCCCTCTCTGCGGATGTCCCACATAACCGGATTCTTCAATGCCCGCACAGCGGGCTGTCGCTGCAACTTTCGTGCTGCTTCTCTCTATTATACACTATTTCTAGAAAAAATTAGCACTCCGTACCAAATCCGGATTATCTCTTGACTCTTGCGCCTGCGCCGCCCATGATGCCTTCGACTTCGTCAACGGTAGCCATGGAGGTATCGCCGGGAGTTGTCATAGCCAGTGCGCCGTGAGCTGCACCGTAGTTGACAGCCTTCTCGGGATCACCGGTTGTCATCAGGCCGTATACAAGGCCGGAAGCGAAGGAGTCGCCGCCGCCTACGCGGTCCATGATCTCAAGTCCGTTGTATTCCTTGGACATGTAGATCTCGCCGCCTGCCCAGCAAAGAGCCTTCCAGTCATTAACTGTAGCGGTCTTAACTGTACGAAGAGTAGTAGCAACAGCCTTGAAGTTAGGATATGTCTTGGCTGCCTCGCCGATCATCTTCTTGTAACCGTCGATGTTGAGTTCCTTGAGGTTCTCATCGTTGCCTTCGATCGCAAAGCCGAGGCATGCGGTGAAGTCTTCCTCGTTGCCGATCATAACGTCGACATACTTGGCAACTTCCTTGTTGACTTCCTGAGCCTTTGCAAGGCCGCCGATCGCGCTCCACATGGAAGGACGATAGTTCAGGTCGTAGGATACGAATGTGCCGTACTTCTTAGCGGTCTTGCAAGCCGCGATAACGGTCTCGCATGCCTGCTCGGAAAGAGCTGCGTAGATACCGCCGGTGTGCAGCCAGCGAACGCCGAGTGTGCCAAAGATATACTCGAAATCGAAATCTTCGGGTGTAGCCTGAGAGATGGCGGTGTTTGCTCTGTCGGAGCAGCCCATAGCGCCGCGGATGCCGAAGCCTCTCTCGGTGAAGTTCAGGCCGTTTCTGCAGATTCTGCCGATACCGTCAGTCTTCTTCCAGTAGATCAGGTCTGTGCCTACGCCGCCCTGCTCGATGAAATCCTTCATGAGTTTGCCGACTTCGTTGTCAGCGAAAGCGGTGATAACAGCAGTATTCATGCCGAAGCACTTGTGCAGGCCGCGGATAACGTTGTACTCGCCGCCGCCTTCCCATGCGCGGAAAGAACGTGCTGTGCGGATGCGTCCCTCACCGGGATCAAGGCGGAGCATTACTTCGCCAAGGCTGACTGCGTCATATTTGTAGGTTCCCTCAGGTTTAAGATCAAATTTCATTCTGCTTCCCTCCTAAACATTAGCGACTGATCAGCCGCGGATTTCCTTAACGATTGCTGCTGCCTCTGCTACCAGAGCCTTGATCTCATCAAACTTGCCTTCTTTCACAAGCTTGTTCGGAACCATCCAGCTGCCGCCGCAAGCTACGATCCTGTCATATGCAAGATAATCTCTTACGTTGTTGGCATTGATGCCGCCGGTGGGCATGAAGCTCAGGTTTACATAAGGAGCTGCGACAGCCTTGATCATCTTGAGGCCGCCTGCGGGCTCTGCGGGGAAGAACTTGACAAAGTCAAGACCGAGAGCAATAGCCTGCTCCATCTCGCTGGGAGTCTGTGTGCCGGGAGTGACCGGAATACCTTTGTCCAGGCAATATTTAACGACTTCCGGATTGAGGCCGGGGCTTACGATAAATTTAGCGCCGCATTCTACTGCGCGATCGACCTGCTCAGTTGTCAGGACTGTTCCTGCACCTACCAGGATCTCAGGAAATTCCTCAACCATATTCTTAATCACATCTGCCGCCGCTGCGGTACGGAATGTAACCTCTGCGCAGGGAAGACCGCCCTCTACGAGTGCCTTGGCAAGAGGTGCCGCGTCCTTCGCATCATCCAATACTACTACGGGAACAATACCAATTTTTCTGAATTCAGCCTTAAAATCTTTCATTTTGCTATACATCTCCTTTTCACTTGCAGCTGATGTGCCTGAAACTAATAATATTTTACCCATTACTTTTTGACTTGTACATAGACAAGTTCGAACAATAAATGGACAAGTCCGCCAAAAATCAGAAATTTCAATACTTTGACAGGATCCCCTGCAGGTATTCCCTATAACCGCTGCGCACCTCCCGGGGCGAGCTGATCTCGATCCCCGCTCCGATGCCGGTCACCCATCCGTAGAACTGCGGACTCACCGCGACTGTGACATGCACGTGAAAGTACCCGCCGTCTTCCGGCACGATCGAAATCTCTGTGCCGAAGCGGTCAATGATGACGCCGGCCAGTTCGTTCCTGCAGCGGAGCACCACATCCGCATCGGGCCCTCCGAACATGCCGAAGGTTTTTTTGGAGAACGCCGCCAGGTCAAAATCCTGAAAGGCCTCCTGACCGACCCTCTCCCGTTCAGTCAGATCGATCTTCATCATCTTATCGACCCTGTAGTGCTTGATGATGCCTGCAGCCTCGTCGAAAGCGATCAGGTAATAATTCTCGTCGTCCCAGGTGAGCGCCCAGGGACTGACCAGATACTTCCTGCCGCCCTTCTTCTCCACCAGCTTCCTGCCGGTGTTCCACTCGCCGTATTTGAATTCGATCTGCCGGTTCCGGTTCATCGCCTCGTGCAGCGCGTCCACATTGTAATAGACGCTCTCATTGTCCGTCTTCATGCGGTTTCTGATAAAGACCGCGCGGTTGAGCTGCTTTGCTTTCTGTTCATTTGTAAGCCGCATGAGCTTGCCGATCAGCTCCCGCGATTTCTTTTCAGTGATGAATTTGGAGGACTGCACGGAATCGACCAGGAGCTTTAATTCCGGCAGTTCGAAATCCCGCGATCCGATGTAGTAGCCCTGTCCGTTCTCTTTTTTGATCACGTCGATGCCAAAATCCTGCAGGATCTCCACATTGCTGTAAATGGTGCGGCGGTCCGCCTCCAGGTCCATGTTCTCCAGTGTCCTGATCAGGTCTGTCGCATTCAGCACATGCTCCTCATCCGTCTTAAGGAGCAGCTCCCGCATCATATATAAAAGTGCCATTTTGTGATTATTGGCTTTGGCCATCTGCTCACGCCCCCTTTCTGTGCTGACTGCGAAATTCGCGCGGCGTCATGCCGAATTCTTTCCTGAACTGCAGATTGAAATAGGAAATATTGTCAAATCCGTGGTCCATCGCGATCTCCATCACCGGCTGTGAGGTCTCCTCGAGCGCGTGCGCCGCCTTCTGGACCCGGTAGTGATTAATATACTGAATGCAGCTCATGCCCACATACTGCTTGAAAAAGCTCATAAAATAGCTCTCGCTGAACCCGCTCAGGCCTGCCAGGTCCGCCACCCTGATCTTTTCGCGGTAATGCTCTGCGATATACTGCAGGGCATTCCTGAGCTGGAGCCGGTTAATGAAAGTGCTGTGTCCCTCCTGCGGTTCCCGGATATAGCCGAACTCAAACAGCAGGATGATGACATGGAGCAGGTTCTCCCTCAGCCGCATCTCATAGAAAGGCGGACGGTTCCGGAAACAATCCAGCGCGCCCAGAAAGGTCTCTTTGATCTCCCGGTAGCCTCTGTCGGAAGCGCGGATCACCTCCGGCATCTGCAGCTGGCCTTCTGCCAGCGGCCTCAGATATTTGGAGGCAGACAGATCCTGTCCCTGCGCCCCGAGCAGATCCAGATGAAAGACCAGGCTGTCTGAGACCATTGTCCTGCCGGGGATCTCATACGCGGAGTGCGTGCAGTAAGGCGGGATCAGAATGATATCACCCTCCTCTGCGCGAAACGGCTCCTGCCCGACACGGTAGTCCGACGTCCCCTCACGGATCAGCGTGATCTCCATCTCTTCGTGCCAGTGAAGCGCGAGCTCTCTGTATGTCACGGGCACCAGGCAATGGTAGCTGTTCACCGGCAGGAAAATATCGCCGTGCCGCGCTTTTTCTCTCACCGCGGCCTGATTCGTTGTTCCCGGCATGCTCACCTCTCATAAAAATCATAGAATCCTGTTAGAAATTCCTGCAATATCGCAAGAATCGTGTCCTTCTTTTATCGTATTATACTATCACAGGCAGGGCACTGCAATAAACCCGCCGCAATACATAAACACACTCATTCTCTTGTTTATATGGAGGAATTACAAATGGCAGCAAAGTGGTTAAAAGACACTGTTTTCTATGAGATCTATCCCCAGTCTTTCAGGGATACAAACGGTGACGGCATCGGAGATATTAACGGGATCATCGAAAAGCTGGATTATATAAAGAGTCTTGGGTGCAATGCGCTCTGGATCAATCCCTGCTACGACTCCCCCTTTAAAGACGCCGGTTACGACGTCCGCGATTACAAAAAAGTGGCGCCCCGCTACGGCACTAACGAAGATCTTTACCGTCTCTTTGAAAAGGCCCATGAGAAGGGCATCCGGGTCCTTCTGGACCTGGTTCCCGGTCATACTTCCGAGGAGCACCCCTGGTTTGTCAAAAGTCAGAAGGCAGAGAAAAACGAATACTCCGACCGCTTCATCTGGACGGATTTCTGCTTCCGGGGCGCCGGCGGGCTTCCCTATGTCGGCGGTGAGAGCGAGAGAAGCGGCTGCTATATTTTGAACTTCTTCAAATGCCAGCCCGCCCTCAATTACGGTTTCTACAAGATGACCGAGCCCTGGCAGAAGAGTTTCCGCGATCCGGCGGCGATCGCGACCCGCGAAGCGCTCAAAGACATCATGCGGTTCTGGCTCTCCCACGGCTGCGACGGCTTCCGCGTAGACATGGCCGCCTCACTGGTCAAAAACGACGATGAGAAGAAGACCGGTACCAGCGCGATCTGGAAAGATGTGCGCCGTATGCTGGACCTCGAGTTCCCGGACGCCGCGATGGTTTCCGAATGGAGCAATCCTTCCCTGTCCCTGCGCTGCGGCTACGACATGGACTTCGTTCTCAACGAGCAGGGCGGCGGTTACTCCACACTGATGCGCGACTATTACAACCACGGCGGCAGCATTCACGGAGACAGGAACGCAGAGGATCACAGTTACTTCAAGAAAGATGCAGGCGGCAGCATAACCCGTTTCCTTGACCAGTATCTGGACTGGTACGAGGACACCAAAGATCTGGGCTATATCTCCGTTCTGACCTGCAACCACGACACGATCCGCCCCAGCTTCAACCTGGATTCGACAGAGCTTAAGCTCGCTTATTCCTTCCTGTTCACACTTCCCGGAGTGCCTTTCCTGTACTATGGCGACGAGATCGGTATGAAGTACCTCGATGTGCCCACCAAGGAGGGCGGCTACTTCCGCACAGGCGCAAGAACCCCCATGCAGTGGGATGGCGGCGCAAACCTGGGCTTCTCCGAAGGCGAGGCCTCTGATCTCTATCTTCCGGTAGACAGCAGCGAGGATGCCCCTACCGTTGCGGCGCAGGAAAAGGATCCCGCATCCCTTCTGAACACCGTACGCGCAATCCTGACGCTTCGCCATCAGGAAGAAGACCTGCAGGCAGACGCGGACTTTAAGGTCGTGTGCAGCGAAGCCGGAAAGCCTTTCGTCTACAGGCGCGGTGACCTTCTCTGCGCAGTGAATCCCGCAGGCAGTGAGCAGTCCGTCACACTCCCCGCTTCCGCGGCCGCGAAACTTGACGGCAGCGTGCTGTTCGAACTGGGCAGGACTTCCTTCGAAAACGGCGTTCTCACCGTCGGCGCCCAGTCCTTCGTTGTAATGAAATAAGAAATAATAAGAAATCTCCTGTAAATCCGGGATCACCCCGCCTTTACAGGAGATTTTTTGTCTGTTGTCCGTTTAGTTTTAACGGCTCAGCGCTGTATATATGCCTTTAATTCATTATAGATCTTATCCTCGTCCGGAGGACATCCCATGATGCACACGTCGAAGTCTTTTGTGCACTTTCCTACACCCAGTTTTCCGGTTTTGCCCTGCATGCCCTGACCGATACCGATCGGCGTATCCAGTTTGTCAAGAAGCCCCTCCTCCTTGAGTCTCCACAGCGCGCCGGTAAGGCTCGCGTAGCAGGCGCTGCAGGAATCTACTTCGTTGACGGCGTAAGAAACTTCCAGGATCTTGTGCTCCCGGGGGAGATCTTCCTTCATTTCCTTGCCGGCATATCCATGGAAGCCGCCCAGGTCGATGATCTGCGCGGAATCAAGATCAGCCGATCCGATCCCCAACTGCTCAGACATCCTCACATAAGGCACATCATCCGGTGTGTAATGCAGAAGACTGCAGGCATAGCTGTCCACCAGCACCGGGTCCACCGCCGCCATTACACAGTTGCGCACCACCGGATTACCGCCCTCTTCAAAATCCAGGTCTCCGCAGATATGGTCCACAACGATGAAGTCCTGCCGGATCCCGGCCTGCAGATGTGCGATCGGTTTGTGCAGACCCATGCGGTGAAAACGTGATTTCTCCGTGTTGGGAATAAGTCCCTTGAGGTTTTTGAGCGAACAGGTCATTTTAGTCTGACAGTGTCCCTTGAGCACCGGCACATTGATCAGGAAATCGATACTGTCCACTGCGTTAATGACATTCAGCTTCATTCCGGCGCAGTCGAGAGCGTGCCACTTTTCCTTCTGCCCGTCAATAAAGGGCACATTATACCTGGCGCAGAGTTCCCTGTATCCGCAGTATTTAAATGCGTCGGAAGTGCGGTCTCCGACCCAGGATCCCTCCACAATTACAATGTTCTCAAACTGATTTTCATGCAGATATTCTACGATTCCCGCCACCACTTCGGGGTGCGTAGTGGCGCCGAACTCCGCAGGGGAGGCGACCACCAGGTTCGGCTTGATGGCGACCCTCTTTTTCCTGTCCCCGATCAGCCCGGCGAGATCCGTCTTGGAGAGCAGTTCCCTGGTCATCTCCTTATATTCAGTTCCATAAAGTTTCCAGATCTGATTTTTGGCGATCATTCTACTCCCTTCTTACACATAACGGCCACCGCACCCGCGATGGCCGCCTGCCTGATCTTATCTCTTACAGCTCTTCCCCGTTTGTCGCGATCACATTTTTGTACCAGTCAAAAGATTTCTTGCGGTATCTCGCTCCGGATCCCGTGCCGTCGTCGTTGAGATCCACATATATGAACCCGTAGCGCTTGGCCAGCTCGCCGGTAGTGAAAGACACCACATCGATGCAGCCCCAGGGCGTGTAGCCCATGAGCTCGACGCCGTCATATTCCACAGCTTTCTTCATCTGCTCGATGTGCGCGCGCAGATAATCGATCCTGTAGCTGTCGTCGCAGCTCTTGTCTTCCAGCAGCTTATCGTAAGCGCCGAGGCCGTTCTCCACGATAAACATGGGCTTTTCGTAGCGCTCGTACAGAGCATTCAGCGCATAGCGAAGGCCTACCGGATCGATGGCCCAGCCCCAGTCGGAAACCTTCACATAGGGATTGGGTACGGAATGGGCGTTTCCGCCGACGATCATCGCGCCGGCCTTCTCTACTTTGGCCTTAACAGTGTTGGTCATGTAGTAACTGAAGCCGATGTAGTCCACAGTTCCCTGTGCCAGGATCTCCGCGTCGCCTTCTTCCATTACAGGCGCGGTTCCCTCTCTCTCCCACTCCTTATAAGCATAGGCGCCGTAGTGTCCCCTGCACATGACGTCGGAGAATACATATCTCTCGTGCATGGCCTCCACAGCCTGCATGATGTCATCCGGGTCACAGGAATAAGGATAGAAAGGCACAAAGCCGAGCATGCAGCCGATCTTGAAATCGGGATTGATCTCATGGCCCTTCTTCACAACGATCGCGGAAGCCACCATCTCATTGTGAGCCGCCTGATAAAGCGCCTTCTTGGGGTTTTCAAACTGCGAGAAGCGGATGCCGGAATTGGTCCAGCCGAAAATATCGACAGCCGTATTGGACTGATTGTTGATCTCGTTAAAGGTCATCCAATATTTGACCTTATTCTTGTAGCGCTCCATGACACACAGCGCGTAGCGCACGAAGAAGTCCACAAGTTTGCGGTTGACCCATCCGCCGTATTCCTGTGTCAGGTAATAAGGCATTTCGAAATGGCTCAGCGTGATCACGGGCTCAATGCCGTACTTGAGAAGTTCATCGAACAGGTCATCATAAAACTGAAGTCCTGCTTCGTTGGGCTCCGTCTCATCTCCTTTGGGAAAGATCCGGCTCCAGGAGATCGAGGTGCGGAAACACTTGAATCCGAGTTCCGCGAACAGCTTTACATCCTCTTTGTAAGTGTGGAAAAAGTCAATTCCTTTGTGATTGGGATAATTCTCGCCGGGCACTACGCCGTCTGTAATGCGCCGCGCCACCTTGTTGGACCCGCCGGTCATCACATCGCTGACACTGGGTCCTCTTCCATCCGCGTCCCAGGCGCCTTCAAGCTGATGTGCCGCTACAGCGCCGCCCCACAGAAAGTCTTTTGAAAATGCCATATCCTGTCTCCCTTCGATGTTTTGCCTTGTTGCCGTTTCATGTATCTCCGGCTCAATCGACCCTCCTGATCCACAGATTCAGATCCATCTCGCCCTTGATCCCGGGGACCGAACCGGTCTCCGAATACTGCCACCATGTAAAGTGATAGGGTGTCTGAGGTGTCTCATTGTAATCCGCATACCAAATCTCAAAATCGTTCAATGTTTCATTGTCAAAACAGTTATTCTCCCAGTACAGATTTGTATAGAGCGCCGTTTTGCAGTTCATAGCTTTCTCTGCCGCTTCCTTGAATGCATGCGCGTTGGCGGAGATCTGTTCGCGGCTCAGGTTATCTGCCCGTCCCTGCGTCCCTTCAATATACTCCGGGTCATAGACCAGGGGAAGCGTCATCCTGACGCCGGACCTTTTGATCACATCGGCAGCGAACACTGCTTCTTCCGCAGCTTCTTCTTCATTGAGCGCCTGGGAGAAGAAATAGGCTCCGACCTCAAGGCCTGCCGCTTCCGCGCCCTGCATATATTGGATGGCCATAGAATCCTCGTTGAGAGTTCCCTCCGCTCCGTAGCCGCGGAATCCCACGCGGACAAACACGAACTCATAGCCCGCGTCAGCAACCGCCTGCCAGTCGATCTCTCCCTGGTGGTCCGAGACATCGATTCCCTGAAGGGATTCGTAGTTCTCGTCAAAATATCCTATATTCTCCGAGATCTCGTCCAAATAGGAGAAATTCGCGGGATTATAAGGATTTGGGCGGACAGTCACCGTTTCCTGCGCTTTCACATTTACTGCTGTCTCTTCCGGCTCTGCTTTAGGATCCGCCGCTCTCGTCTCTTCTGCCGCATCTGACACAAGCTGCTGCGCAGCGGTCGTCCGCTGCATCGCTTCGGGAATCTCCGCGCTCATGGCCGAACAGCCTCTGAGAAGAGACGCAACGCACAAAAGAGGCAGCACTGCGTAAAAAGCCGTCTCTCTGAATTCGCCAAGTCCTCTTTTGTCATCGTTCTTCTTACTCAAAATCCCTGCTCCCTGTCCGAACACTCCGGACTCTCGTCCGATTTCAACTTCTATTATTTTTCTGACTCTTACGCCTCAGCAATGCATTCGATCTCGCAGAGCGCGCCCTTGGGGATCTGCTTCACAGCGACGCAGCTTCTGGCGGGCTTGGAAGTGAAATACTTCGCATAAACTTCGTTGAAAGCGGCAAAGTCTGACATCTCGGCCAGAAAACATGTCGTCTTGATCACCTTCTCTGCTCCGGATCCCGCCGCTTCCAAAATAGCGATCACATTCCTGCAGCTCTGCTCCGCCTGCTCTTTAATGCCCTCCGGCATCTCGCCTGTAGCAGGATCGATCGGGATCTGACCGGAAGTAAAGACCATTCCGTTTGCCACAAATCCCTGGGAATAGGGGCCGATCGCGCCGGGCGCGTTTGTCGTGCTGATCACTTTCATAGCATATCTCCTTTCATCTACGGACTGCTTAAGTCCGCTGTTTCAATTGCTTTTTTCCACAAAACCCAGTTCCGAAGCGCTGGGAAGACCGTATGCGCTGTCTGCTGAAGTGACTGCTCTCAGGATCGCCTCGCTCAGAACCTCTGCGCCGAGAGCGGCGACCAGATCCTGGTCCGCGTTCACTTCTCCTACAGAAACCGCGTAGATACTGTCACCATCCGCGGATGTATGCACCGGATTGATCGCGCGGGCATATCCGTTGTGCGCCACTCCTGCGATCTTGCACAGCTGGGCCTTGTCAAAATGTCCGTTTGTTATGACCGCGGCGATCGTCGTATTGCCGGTAAACTTGTTCTCTACGGCTTCGATAGAGCTGCTCATCTTCGCCAAAGTGCTCCGCAGCTCTGTTTTATCCTCACTTAACAGGCCCGCGACCTGCGCTCCGCTCTTCCAGTCGTAGATGTCGCCCAGTGCGTTGAGCACCACGATCGCACCGATCTGCAGTTCCCCGATCTGGATCGCGTAACTGCCCACACCTGTCTTCATAGCGGTTTCCATTCCGCCGATCTTTCCGACGGAAGCGCCGCAGCCTGCGCCATAATTGCCGTCTTTATAGTTGGGCGTCTCAAAAGCCGCTTTTGCCGCCGCATATCCCATTTTGCTGTCCGGCCTCACTGCTGCCGAACCCACTGTGAGATCATAGATGTCCGACTGTACTACCAGCGGGACCTTGGCAACGCCGGTGTCAAAACCTATATCATGCTCTTCGAGATACTGCATGACGCCGTTCCCCGCGCCGAGTCCGAAAGCGCTGCCGCCCGAGAGGACAACCGCGTGAATCTTCTGCATGGACATCAGCGGGTTTAGCATCTGGCTGTCTCTGGAAGCCGGTCCGCCGCCGCGCACATCCAGCCCGGCCCGCATCCCCTCATCGCTGATCAGGACCGTCATGCCCGTCGCCGCCTCTGTGTCCTCCACCTGTCCGATCCTCAGCGGCTGAATATCGAGAACGCTGATCTCCCTGAACTTCTTAAAAGCTTCCGCATTTCCATTATATATCATAATCGATCCCCTTTCCCCCTATCCGGTCATTTAGCGATCTGTCTTGCGACGTAGATCCCGCTCGCTGAAGCGTGTGAAAGTGAGTGTGTGATGCCGCTGCCGTCTCCGATCACGTAAAGGCCCTCGTACTTGGTCATCAGATTCTCGTCTACCTTTACTTCCATATTGTAAAACTTGACTTCCACGCCATAGAGCAGCGTGTCCTCATTGGCCGTTCCGGGAGCGATCTTATCCAGAGCATAGATCATCTCGATTATTCCGTCGAGAATCCGCTTGGGGAGAACGAGACTGAGATCGCCCGCTGCCGCATTCAGGGTCGGCACGGTGAACGATTCCTCTATACGGCTCTTTGTACTTCTGCGCCCGCGGATCAGATCTCCGAAGCGCTGAACGATCACGCCGCCTCCGAGCATATTGCTCAGCCTGGCAATGCTCTCGCCGTATCCGTTAGAATCCTTAAAAGGCTCTGAAAAATGCTTGGCCACAAGCAGCGCGAAATTGGTGTTTCCTGTCTGGCGCTCCGGATCCTCATAGCTGTGTCCGTTCACTGTCACAATACCATTGGTGTTTTCATTGACCACTACGCCTTTGGGATTCATGCAGAACGTGCGGACAAGATCTCCGTACTCCTTCGTGCGGTAGACGATCTTGCTCTCATACAGCTCGTCTGTCAGATGGGAGAATACTTCCGCCGGCAATTCCACGCGCACTCCGATATCGACCCTGTTGGACTTGGTCCCGATGTCGAGCGAACGGCAAACCGATTCCATCCATTTACTGCCGCTGCGGCCGGCGGAGATCACACATTTGCGGCTCTCATACACCTTGTCCCCGCAGTGGACCGCAAATCCGTTTTCTGTCTTTTCAACATCTTTCACGGCTTTGTCAAAATAGAAATCCACCCTGTCCTTTAAATAATCATACAGGTGCTCCAGGACAATGTAGTTGATGTCCGTTCCGAGGTGACGGACGGAAGCGTCCAGAAGGTGCAGATCATTCTGTAGGCACTTCTTCTTGATCGAGGTGCCTGCAGTGGAATAGAGTCTGGTCCCCTCTCCGCCAAAGCGCAGATTGATCTTATCCACGTATTGCATCAGCTCGATCGCCGTTTTCTTTCCTATATATTCGTGCAGCGTTCCGCCGAAATCGTTGGTAATATTATATTTTCCGTCGGAAAAAGCTCCTGCCCCTCCGAAGCCGCTCATAATAGAACAGCTCTTGCAGTGAATACAGGATTTGACCTTGTCCCCGTCGATCGGACATTTACGCTTTTTCAGTTCATGCCCCATCTCAAACACCGCCACCTTAAGTCCCGGCTTTTTCTCCGCCAGTTCGTATGCTGTAAAGATACCGCCGGGCCCGGCTCCGACAATGATCACATCGTACATATAAAACTCCTCTTTCATAATAGATTTACTCTGCACTAAACAGACAATTGTATTAAAAAGTCTGTATTTACAGATAATTTTATTTTTTACTTGCTTATTGTCAGATCTTTGTTATAATAGACTTAACAAAAGAAAAGGCATATCGGCTGACAAGCCTTCTACTTAATTATAGAACTAAAAGCCGACTGAATAAACAAAAGGAGGTCACGTAAATGAAATTGCAGGTATTTTCAGAATAGAGGTATCCGATGACGAGAAAGTCGGATACCTCTTTTTTTTGCGCTTTTTCGTATCTCCATATGAATATAATACCATACGTATGCTGTTTCTCCGCATAAAAAACCGCTTCCCCTTTCAGGAAAGCGGTATCTTTTCGTCTTTTTTGTCTCAGGCAATCGCGATCGCCTCATATCTCTCGGAGTTAATGATCTTCTCCATCGCTTCTACAGGATTCATGCCGACGCACTGCATGACCTGGCGGAACACCGCCGCGGACTGGCCGCTTGCCAGCTGCACGCCTGTACGGCTCTTGTCGGCGTGGAAAACATCGTGGCGGCTTGCCACATTCCAGAAGATAATGTTAGGGATCTGGTAGCCGGACTTTCTGAATCTCTTTGCCATCTTTTCATAGAAGGTCCAGTCCTTGTTACCGCAGTAATCGATCTCCATATCGGAGATGACAACGAGTGACTTTGGCATATCCTTCTGCGCAACATGGTTCTTCACCGCGATCTCCAGAACATGCTCGAAAGCTGCCTGCAGATTCGTATTGCCTGCCCAGTCGCTCATGTTGATGCTGCGGATCTTCTGCGCAAGGGTCTCACCCTTGAGCACCTGGATTCTGGATGTTCCGGAGAAGGACATGAACATGTTGTGGTAAGGTCCGGTGTTTCTCTCGGCAAAATATACCGCCAGACCGACCGATGTCGCCATTGGTCTACCGTACATAGAGCCGGAAGTGTCCGCAATTACCAGCGCATTGGTTCCTGCTTCCACGTAATCAGGCAGCTGACGCCACTGAGCTTCCAGCACGTCATTGTCCACGATATGGAAACCCGCCCAGCTCATATTCATGATCTTTTCTACGATGTCGTATGGAAACAGTGTCGCGGAATGAATCTTCTCCGCACCACTCACTGCCTTCTGGACGAAAGCGCTGTAGCGCTCTCTATCGTGCTTCATAAAAGCATTTCTGTAGATCATCATAGCTCTGGAAGGTACCGCGCTGTAACGGATCTCATCCCAGCGTCCCGCGGACATGAGCGTTTCCACAACGCCGATGTGCTTACGCATCGCGCGCACAAGACGCTTGAACTCATATACAGAGTAGCCGAGCTTCTGTGCGGTCAGGATGCCAAGCTTTCTGGTTCTCTCGGAAGAAGCATCCGCGGTCTTGATCCACTTCGCGAGCAGGGAGATCGCGTTTCCTGCCTGCAGGTTCACACGGTCCTCCTCAAACTGCTTCTTCATAGAAGCCCACATCTCGTCCTCCAAAGGAGTGCCGATCAGGCAGTACAGGTCGTCGTAACGGCCGTATACACCGACCAGATCCATATTCAGACGAAGTGCCTCCGGATGATATTTTGCCATAAACTGCAGGATCGTACGGAAGGTCTGTCTTTCACCAAGTCCGCCCCTGATATCTCTTGCATAAAACGCGATCTTCGTCGCGAAAAGCGGATCTTCCTTGTAGGCCTCGGAGAAAAGACGGGTGATCCGCTCCTTATCCGCGCCGCGAAGAGAACCTGCTGTTCCGAAGAAATCCAGTCTCGCATCGCCTGTGGTGTTCAGTGCCACAGCACCATTTTCAGTTCTTGTAAATTTTGCAGCCAGCTTTGCTGCTTCAGCGAAATTCATTGCCGTTTCCTCCTTTCCGGACCTGTGGTCCTGTTTTCTTTCTGTGCCCACTATAACAGGCAAAAAAAGCTTTGTCATTCTACCCGTAGTATAATATAATTTGATAAAGGTATATGCCCGCACAATTGAATATTTGTTCTTTGAGCAAAAGCACCTAAACGGCCTTCGCTTAACCCGCATGGTGCTGCGCCGAAGCCTATCGGCTTCCGGGGCTGGCAGAGAAATCGGTCAACCTTCCATTCTTGAAAAAAAGAGCATGAAAAATGACACTGCATGAGCGTTTTTCGTGCTGTGTCTTTTTTGTTACCCAAAAATATGTGTGCGGATGATTTATTGAAATGAAGCGCGGAACCAACACTCCAAAACCACATATTGTCCTGTGCGCTCCCAAAAAGACCGGCAAGACTACGCTCATTGAGTGGATTATGAAGGAAGCCATGACACCGGCAGCTGAGCCGCCGATTCCGGTATATGGATTTCAGACAAAGAGAATTGCCGGTTCAGACGGCGTTAACCGGATCTATATGTTCCCCGCCGGTCTAACCCAAAACGATGAGGGCTCTCCGGATGCCCGCTATCTTGGCAGCACCTGCGGCCGTGTGAGAGATATCTGTACAGAGACCTTCGAAACCTACGGCACTGCTCTGATCCGGTCGGCCCGCCCCGGCGGCCTGCTTATCATGGATGAGATCGGACATATGGAAAAGGACGCGCGACTGTTTCTTCAGGCAATCTTCGACGCCCTGGACGGAGATATTCCCGTTCTGGCTTCTGTGAGATACACCGATGATCCCATTGACTACCTCGAGCGCATCAAACACCACCCGCAGGTTCGTCTGTACATGCTGACCGGGGAGAATCGTGACGCCGTATACGGCGAAATCAGAAATACCATTTTCGGCAGCATCTTCGACAGAAAGGAGGGAAAAAGATTATGAACCGAATAAGTCTCAGAAATCTTCTTTTTCTCACAATTTGCTGTGACCTTGGTCTGTTCTCCAAGAGACTGATCGCTCCCGCAGCCAATATTTTGACCGATTTTATGAGAATACCGGGAGGAATCGGCACGAGCTTTTCGCTGATGTTTATTGTCGTCGCTGCAGAGTTGGTTCCCATCTTCGGGTGTGCCACACTGATGAGCATTATACAGAGCATGATCGCTCTGTCGCTCGGCATGGTCGGCAGCATGGGAATCCTGTCGCCCATAGGCTACATCGTTCCCGGCATAGTGATCGACCTGATCTTCCTGCTGTCGCGGAAAACCGGCCTTGGCACAGATCTCACTCTGACACTCGCCAATATGCTCGGCGCAGCGGCCGCCAGTCTGACCGCGAACCTCATTGTTTTCCATCTGCCCGGTGTCCCGCTCGCTTTATACGTCGTTGTGGCACTGGCAAGCGGCGCGGTGTGCGGCAGTTTTGCCGGCGTTTTGGCCAAAAGGCTTCGCCCTGTTTTGTCAGACTCCAGTGCCTCCGGCTTCGAAGAACAGAGTATTTCAGCGGCAAACCATGCGCCGAGAAACTAATAATCTTTTAATTAAGGGGGAAATCGAAAAATGCAGAAGAAATTGATCGCAGGAATCATTGCCATCCTGGTCGTTGTCACAGCAGTGCTCGTCTTTGTCAATCGGAAAGGGGACAAAAATGTGTCCGGCCTAATCCTTTCCGGCAGCGGCAAAGAGATCACGGTTGCCTGGGAAGATGTCGCAGGACAATCCTTTGAGGGCGATCTTGTCAATGGAAAAGGCGAAGTAACGCACCACGAATACACGGGCTCCGAGCTTCAGGCTCTTCTTGAGGCAAACGGCATCGAAGTCACGGAGAGTTCCGTGATCACCGCCGCATCGGAGGACAACTATTCAGCGGAGCTGACCGGAGCAGAGCTCCTTGAGGCCGGCAAAGTATACGTAGCGCTGACGGACGGCGGCAAGCAGCTTGAAGGCATCGACGGCGGACAGGGTGCCCAGCTTGTCGTGTTCGGCGATCAGAACAGCAAACGCGCTGTGAGGTACCTTAAGACGATTTCTGTCAAATGAATATTAAAGACCGGGAGCAGATCAACTGTTCCCGGTCTTTTTACGTAATAATCAAGATATCGATTCCTGTTCCATAAGTTTCTGCCACTCCTCCGGAGTATTGCAGCTCGTGCTCTTTCTGACACCATCTGTGAGCGCCTGCGCATTCACATAGACCACGTCCAGATCATTCAGAAAATCGCGTATCCGCAGCTTCTCTTTCCTGCCGTCTGCAAGCCTCTGTGTAAGTTCGGGCAGGACCCGCTTGTGATAAATTCCCAAAAGCGTCTGGAGTCTGCCGCTCCCATCAATGACAAGCACTGCGTCCCGCTGCTGCGAGGCCTCCGTCATATAGGCCATGAGCTCGCGCGCCATCTGCGCGTCAGCGAAGGGCGTATCCACCGGTGTCACGAACAGATACTCCTCCCTGCAGACTGTCAGCGCGGCCTCCAGGCCGCCCATGGGGCCGCATCCCGGAAACCTGTCTGAGACTTTCTGCGCATGGATCTCGGGATAGCTCTCTCCCGTTCCGATTGAAAGCCAGACATCTGTGCACGGCGATTCTTCTCCTGACAGTGCACGAAGAAGGCGCACCGCATTCGGCGTACCTTCTACTGTAAGCATCGCTTTATCTGTTCCCATTCGGCGGCTTTTTCCTCCGCATAGGATCACGGCACTAATTTTGCATTGGTTCGTCATAATTACTCTATCTTCTCTCCTGTTTATACAATGATATACCGATCCGGCTGAGGACGGAAGGACCGGGTTTAGACCGAATAAGGATAGTAATCAAAAATTCCCTGCACAGCATCCGAAATATCCTGGATCTGTTCATATGAAATACCGGAAATTTTCCGGTAATGCCTTACCTGCAGATCCAGGCTTCTCAAGTGTTCAAGCAGAGCTGTCCCATTATATACATCAGATGAAACCCTGATATGTAAAGCATCCGGTCCCGCATTGTCCCCAAGCGGGCACACGACCGACATTCCTGACTGGTTGAAGAACTCTCTGCTGAGTACCAGGACATACTGTTCTTCTCTTTCCAGCCATAGTATATCTCCCTGCTGTGCACACTCCATCACCATACCTCCCGTCCTTTCGGTTCTCCCCAGTCAAATTCGGTGTACGGACCCAATTTTCCACCGTAAGCGCGAGCACGTTCTTCCAGAGACCGATGTTTGAATTTTACTTTTTCAATAATTATCTGTTCCCCCCGAACCTCCATGCTGAGGGTGTCATTCACTTTTATGTCAAGTTCCTTCAAGATCAGTTTGGGAATGCGTATTCCCTGTCCGTTTCCCCACTTAACAAGCTGTGCTTCCATGTCTTCATCTCCTCCTGTATTTATGATCGATCATTGTCGTTTGAATCGCGTATATACAATGTATAATACTCGCAAATGCACTCCCGGTCAAGAACCGGTGGTACTCAATCTCGAGGCAATATGTGGGGATCGCTTCCTCTCTTAGTCGATATTGTGTGCATTTACATCCCGTATGCGGTTCTCGTATAATTAGTTTATAAACGGTATTTAGAGTATATAGGAGGGAACTATGTTATTTAATGGAGGCAGTGTAAAGGAACCGGTCCGCTGCGCCGTCATCGGAATCGGCACGATGGGGAAAAAATATGCTGCAATGATAGGCGGCGGGGAGATCGACGGGCTCAGTCTTGCCGCTGTATGCTGCAGAAGCGACGCGAACGCAGCCTGGGCGCGCGCCAACCTGCCGGAATCAGTGAAGATCTGCCGCGGCGAAGACGCGCTGTATGAAGAGGAAGACCTCTTTGACGCTGCGATCATCGTGACGCCGCACAAGCAGCATCCGGCGATGGCGATCCGCGCATTGAACGCGGGCAAACATGTCCTTTGCGACAAGCCGGCAGGCGTTACTGCAGGTGACGCGGAAGCGATCAGCCAGGCAGCAGCCAGTTCCGGCAAGATATACGGCATGATGTGCCACCAGCGCACCTATCCGCAGCACGTCAAAGTCAAAGAATTGCTGGACGACGGGGTGATCGGTAAAGTGCGCCGCGCATGCCTTGAGAACTCGGAATCCTTCCGCACCCATTTCTATCACCGCTCCAGCAACTGGCGCAGCAGTTGGACCGGAGAAGGCGGCGGTATGCTGATCAACCAGGGCTATCATCTTATGGATTTCTGGCAGGATCTCTTTGGCCTTCCTGAGACTCTCTACGCAGACATTCCCTTTGGCAAATACAATGACTTTGATGTCGACGATGAAGCAACGCTGGTGATGGATTACCCCGGACGCATGACCGGAACCTTTATCATGTCAACGGGGGAAGGCGTTCCGACAGAGCGTCTTGACATCATCGGAACTAAGGGGCGGATCCTCATGGACGCCTCGACAGTCTCCGTAACCAGGTTCTACACGGACATTGAGGAGTACGCGCGGGAGGCTCAGGTCACTTCCACCCAGGAACTGAGCGAGACTACGGAAACATACGAGTTTGAGGGCTTTGACAGCGCCTATCAGATCATGCTGCAGAACTTCGCTGACGCTGTTTTGACAGGTGCTGCGCTCATCGCGCCCGGGGAGGATGGCTCAAAGACACTCTCTCTTGTGAATGCGGCATACCTGTCCGCATGGCAGGGCCGGAAAGTCGCACTGCCTGTAGATATGGATGTATATAACAAGCTGCTGCAGGAAAAGATTGAAGCAGAGAAAAAGAGTTAATATTGCATAAAAATACCGCCGGCCAGATTTTCCTGACCGGCGGTACAAATTTTGGATCACTTCAGCGTGATCGCAGCGCCAAGCTCTTCGAACTTTGCTTTCAGAGCTTCTGCTTCTTCGATGGAAACGCCATCTTTGATTATCTTCGGAGCAGCTTCGACAAATTCCTTCGCCTCTCTCAGCCCAAGCCCCGTAATCTCACGGATAGCCTTGATGACCTTTACCTTTTGCGAACCGAAATTCGTCAGTTCTACATCGAACTCGGTCTTCTTCTTAGGTGGTTTCGGATCCTTTCTGATCATGGAAACACAAAGGAAAAGCAAATACAAAAAGCCGCCTGTCTCTTCGGACAAGCGGCTTTCTTAGCATTAATCACAGCAGTATGTCTGGCTGTCACACGATTTGCGGGATGACTCCCTACGCCAGGCATCTGTTTGATCCGGTCATAAGAAGGCATTCATCAATAAGCCCTGCCGCGTCCCTGGCAGTCGGCATAATTGTCCTCTGGAGATCAAACGAACTATTTGTTTTTTTAAGCCGTTTATTGTCATCATCAGCATTGCCTTTCCTTTCCCGGTTTTCATTGTCAATCTACTCTATTTTCCGGATCTGCCCAACGACCGGTAACCTTTGGACAGCAGAAGGCTTTCCAGTTCGGCCAGATCATCGGTGTGGAGAACGATCATCGGCTGACCGGTTGCCCGATCCCAGGCAGCATAGAGGAAGTTGATATTCAGGTTTGCCGCTTCCACCACATCCAACAGCCCGGCCAGGCTGCCCACACTGTAGCTGACCTCCACGGCCAGCACAGATGTCAGTTTCGTCAGATACCCCGCCTCTGCCAGGGTGCTGCAAGCCAGACTGTCATTGTCGGTGAGAATCCTCACGGTACCGAACTCCCCGTTCTCATTGGTGACAAAAGCCCGCAAATCAACGCCGGCCTGTGCGAGGGTACCCACCAGAGTCCTCAGGGCACCTTTTCTGTTTTCCGTGTAAATAGAAATCTGCTTGATCATGCGGGACTTCCCCCTTTCATGTTGAGAAAATTTTTCAGCATAGTCCGTCCGTCAGGGGTCAGGATAGATTCCGGGTGAAACTGGACTCCATATACGGGCAGATCCCGATGTTCCACTGCCATGACCTCTCCATCCTCTGTCCGCGCAATTATATTGAGCACATCGGGAATTGTGTCCGGGTCCGCCGCCAGGGAATGATATCGGGCTGCCTTCGTCTTCTCAGGGCAGTCCCTGAACAAGGGGCATTCCGTATCCAGAACAACCATGGACTGCTTGCCGTGCATCAGCTCTTTCGCATATGTCACTTTTGCCCCGAAAGCCGCACAGATAGCCTGATGACCCAGGCAGACCCCCAGAACCGGGCAGATCTTCCCGAGTTCCTTTGCTGCTTCCAGAGTGATCCCGGCGTCCTCAGGCCGTCCGGGACCGGGGGAAAGGATCACCCGTTCCGGATTCAATGCTCTGATTTCGTCCAGCGTCATCTCATCGTTGCGGATGACCTTTATATCAGGATCTATCTCTCCCACCATCTGGACCAGGTTATAGGAAAAGCTGTCGTAGTTGTCTATGAGCAGGATCATGTCTCCACCTCCCCGGCTTGCTCCAGAGCATTCACTACTGCCCTGGCTTTGTTGATGCACTCGGCATACTCCCGCTCCGGTACCGAGTCGGCGACAATTCCCGCCCCGGATCGGATGAACACCTTCCCATTCTTCTTATAGGCAATACGGATCGCGATGCAGGTGTCCATGTTCCCGGTGAAGTCCAAATAGCCGATCGCCCCGCCGTAGATGCCTCTCTTGTTGTTCTCCAGCTCTCCGATGAGCTGGCAGGCCCGGATCTTGGGTGCTCCGGACAGCGTTCCGGCAGGGAGCACCGCCTCCACGGCGTCCAAAGCGTCGCAATCTGCCCGGATCTCTCCCCGAACGGTGGAGCCGATGTGCATCACATGGGAATACCGCTCGATGGAGTGGAACTTCTCCACCTGTACCGAGCCGAATCTGCTGATCTTCCCCAAATCGTTGCGGCCCAGATCAACCAGCATGTTGTGCTCCGCCAGCTCCTTCTCGTCAGAGAGAAGGTCGGCCTCCAGTGCCCTGTCCTCCGCCTCGGTCTTCCCTCTGGGTCGTGTGCCCGCCAGAGGGAAAGTATGAAGGATGCCGTCCTCCAGTTTTACCAGCGTCTCTGGAGAAGCGCCCGCCACCTCCACGTCGGTTCCGGAAAAGTAGAACATATAGGGGGAAGGGTTCAGGGTCCGCAGGATACGATAGGTGTTGAGCAGACTTCCTTCGAAAGGCGCCGAGAGCCGATTGGACAGGACGATTTGAAAAATGTCACCCTCCCGGATATAGGCCTTGGCTTTCTCCACCATGGAGCAGTATGCAGCCTGATCGAAGAGGGGTGTCACCTCCCCCAGCAGCCTCCCGCCGGGCTCACTCTTCTCCGCGCCGTACCTGAGCAGGTCCTCAAGACTCTTCAATTCCCGGACCGCTTTGTTGTAGCCGGTTTCCGGGTAACGCAGGTCCACGTTAACTATCAGAATGATCTTCTGCCGGAAGTTGTCAAAGGCGATCACTTTGTCGAAGAGCATCAGATCAACGTCCTTAAACTGCTCCGTGTCCTCGGTCTTTCGTCTGGCAGCAGGCTCTTTGTAAGTCAGGTAATCGTAAGAAAAGTATCCTACCAGTCCTCCGGTAAAGGGCGGCAGTCCTTCCAGCCGGGGACTTTTGTAATCGTTCAGAATCTGCCGCAAATAGACAGCAGGGTCGTCGGTCTGAAATGTCAGGTTCCCCACCTTCATCTCCCCGTTCTGGCATGTGACCTCCAGCTTGGGGTCAAAACCAAGGAAGGTATATCGCCCCCACTTCTCCCGGTCCTCCACCGATTCCAAAATATAGCAGTGACTGGACACATTTTTCAGCTTTCTGAGGGCCTGAATAGGGGTACATAGGTCAGAGAGCAGTTCACAGCTCACCGGCAGGACCTTGTACTCTCCGGCTGCCGCCAGGGTTTTGACCTCCTCCAGGCTTGGTCTTATGTTCATGCAGACTCCTTTCCCTGTCGAAGGGACCTTGGCACGCATCCATTTCTCGCAATGAGCCATGCCGACAGCTTCGCGCCCTTCGGGCGCTCACTGTCGCGGCATTCGCCGTATGCATACAGTCTGTCATACGTCCAGCTGTGAGCAAGCTCACGCTGTCCCTATGCCAGACTGTATGCGCATGGCTCATTGCTAACGCGCAAAAAAAGTCCTCGACAGAATTACTGTTCTGTCAAGGACGAATAAGTTCGCTTATCCGCGGTGCCACCTTGATTCACGGAAAAAAGATCCGTGCTCTTGACGGGATACAGACATATCCCCGGCAACTGACGTATGCCCTCACGTCGCAGAATACTCGGCCCGCGCCTTTGACTGCGCCCTCAGCGGTCCATTTGACAACTCGTTTCCTGCTCGGATCTCAGCACCCCGGACTCTCTGTGAAGGCGTTTTTTGCCTTTATCTCCGCTTCAACGGTTTGACGTGTGAAACTTAACATATTTTAGTGCATTTGTCAATAGGATGCACAGCGATTACCGCATAAGAAAAAACCTCTGAAGACAACTGCCTTCAGAGGTTTTGTGCTTATACTCGGTTATAACAGCGCTTTCACACAGGCTTCCACATCCGCCATGTCCGCGGTGGGTTCAAAGCGTGCAACAACATTGCCGTTGCGGTCAATAATGAACTTCGTGAAGTTCCACTTGATGTCAGGTTTCTTATCCCAGTCCGGATCAGCTTCAGAGAACATTTTCTCCAGAAGTGCCTTGTAAGGGTGCTCGGTAAAGCCTTCAAATCCCTTCTGTGCCTTCAGCCAGGTGTAAAGAGGCAGCTCGTTCTCACCGTTTACATCTGCCTTCTTCATCTGCGGGAAGGTCGTATTGAAGTGCACGGTGCAGAACTCATGGATCTCATCGTCTGTCCCCGGCGCCTGTCCGCCGAACTGGTTGCAGGGAATATCGAGGATCTCAAGCCCCTGATCGTGATAATCCTTATACAGCTGCTCAATAGGCGCGTACTGGGGAGTGAATCCGCAGCCCGTCGCTGTATTGACGATCATGATCACCTTGCCTTTGTAATCCGCAAGACTTAATGTTTCTCCTTTTCCGGTCGTGATCGTGAAATCATAAATCATATAGCAGGTCTCCTTTCTTATTTGACGTAACAACATCAAAGCGCTTTAGCAAAAGCGCGGATCTCCGCCATCTTCGCCTCAGAACCGTTTTCTTCTCCGGCAGCTGTGATGATTCCGGCGTCTTCGATTCCGGTGTAAGCCAGAATCGATTTGTATGTAGTGATTGCCCCATCATAGGGATTCGGAGAAGCGCTGCTGAGCAGAAGGGCTGCCTTGGATGCCTTAGCAGGCTTGCCGATCGCATAAACTCTCTGAATAGCCGCGCTCAGCTGTGCCGACACGTCAAAATAGTAAATGGGAGATGCAAAGACGACCATATCGGCTTCTTTATATGCCGGCATGACTTTCTCCATGTCATCTTTTTGCACGCACTTACCCTCGCCCTTTGTATGGCAGTATTCGCACGCAAGACATCCGTTAATCTTCATCTTTCCGACATGCAGGATCTCGACCTCATGCCCGGCCTCTTTCGCGCCTTCCGCAAACGCGTTTACCATAGCTGCTGTGTTGCCGACTTTCGGGCTTCCGTTCAAAATAGCGATCTTCATACCAAACTTCCTCCAATTCTTTTTAATTGTACAATCGTTAATTGTATAAAATCTATATACCTATTTTACCTTCTCACAGCAGCAATTTCAACTCAAAATGTTATATATTCCATTAAGGGGACTGCCCCCTAATACCGGAACCCTTTGGACATCAGAATGCGGCCGGTTGATTCCTCCTGAAAAATGCATGCAGATACGCCTCCTTCTTACAGAGTTCTTTTGTTCCGGCGCAGTGCCGCCATCCAGTCCAAATCGCCGTGGCTGATCTGATGATCCAGTGCTGCAACGATCTTATCTTTCCGGGAAAGGAAATCAGGGCCGGAGAGATTGACGCCTGAGATCGTGTGGTGTGTGATGAAGGAACAGTCGCAGGTCAGATTCTCGACAAAGAGCTTCAGTTCCTCCAGCATTTCCTTTTCGGAAAGCGGATCGAATTCCCCGCGCTGTGCTTCTTCTAAAAGCGGGGTTCCCGGAAACAGCGTAAGACCGCCGGTTCCCACCAGCATGGGCCCACACTGACTGAAAATCTTCGCGGAGTTTACAGCATGCTCGCGACTGTGCGACTTGCCGGCAACACCATTCAGAAATGTCATCCAGTAATCGATCCCTGCCTCCTCAAGTTTATGGCACTGTTCCAGGATGTCTTCCGCGTGGTATCCCTTATGTATCCGATCCAGGGTCCAGTCATCGCCGCTTTCCACACCGAGGGATATCTCCCGCATGCCCAGTTCTTTCAGCTTTCGCAGTTCCTCTACAGTCTTATTTTTCAGATCAGTGACTCTGCCCGCCAGATAAATGTACTCCATCTTAGGAAGATACTTATGGATCATTTCAAAAATCGGCGCCAGCTTGTCATAACTAAGGACAAGCGGATTGGCGGAAAGCAGCTGGATTGTGCGTGCGTCCGGATCCATCTTTGCAAGTTCCTGCAGGTCCTCCTCGATCCATTCCATCGGAGACATCCGGAAGGGAATTTCTTTGTACATCGTGCAGAACTTGCACTTATTATGGGTGCAGCCCTGAGTGATTTCTAAAAGCGGCCAGGTCGGCCAGTAGGGGTTTCTATATACGGTTCCGGTAAAATGCATCGTTTCTCCTCCTTCTTACTGTTCCTGTTTATGGTCCGAGTTTACACAAATCCCTTTAAAGAATCCACATACAGAACTATAATTATGAAAGATAATCTTACATTATTGCATTTTTGTAAAAGGAGTGTATATGGCTGAGATCACCAAGATTTGGATTGCGGATAAGATGAGGGAGATCATGAAGCACAAACCCCTCGACAAGATCCGTGTGACAGAAATCTGCAGGGCGGCAGATATCGAAAGGCCGACCTTTTATTACCATTTCAAAGACAAGTATGACCTGGTGGCCTGGATGTTCTGCACGGATGCCTATGGCACGGATATAACCTCTGTCCCCTCTGCCGCCGCAGGGATGAATAAGATGAAGCAGGAGATCCTGTTTTACAAGCGTGCTTACGAAGATTCCTCCCAGAACGCCCTATGGCACTATATGGTGGAATACTTTACAAGACGCTATACTGAGCTCGCAAAAGAAAAACTGGGCACCGATATCCTCGATACCCAGCTTGCTTACAGCATCCGTTTCTATTGCATGGGTGCTGTCGGCATGACGCGGGAGTGGGTCCTGACCGACAACATAACTTCAGCGGAAACCGTTGTACAGATGATGTTCAATTCCATGCCGGAGAATCTCCGGAAGATCTTCTTCTGAGATATATAACCCCGTACGGAACCTGATTCCATACGGGGATTTCTTTACCGGATCTCCCTTGCTTTCAGCGCCTGGCGCCTTCCGGCTTTGATCATCTCGCGATTGTATTCCCTTGCCTTCTGAACTGAAAGATCGGGCTTCTTCCCTGATCATGTTATGTCTGACCACTTCAAAGATCAGATGAACGTTTCTTTGATGTGTCTTGAAAAATGACTAAATATGATATATGATTTAGCCACAAGGAGGTGATGTCATGCAGATTGTCCCGATGAGAGATTTGAAAAACACAGTGGAAATCGAGCGGAAGTGCGCAGAAGAGAACGGCCCTGTCTTTGTGACAAAGAACGGCTACGGCCGCCTTGTTGTAGAATGGTCAACCGTGGAATTGATGATTATGAAAAGGGAAATGTCACAGACGGAAAGTCTTCACTGAAAAAGCTGAGGGAGAAACATGGCATCTGATCGCTACAATTACGTTCTTACGGAGAGCGCAGAAGCAGATATCGATGAAGCTCTTGACTATATCACCAATGAGCTTGTAAATCCCGACGCCGCCTCCGCCTTTGCAGATGAACTGGAGGAGAAACTGGAAGAAATATGTAAAACACCAAAAGCAGGTCGACCGACTCATAACCCATATCTGAAAAGGGATGACGTGCGGCGCGTTCTGGTGAAGAAATATATTGCCTATTACCTGATTGACGAGGAGAAAGAGAATATCGTTGTTCTTCGCGTTGTCTATAACCGCCGCGATCAGGATAAGATTTTGAAAACTATCTGATACGCTTTTGTGAAAAAAACCAGTTCGACAACAAAGGTCGAACTGGTTGAAGCCATCAGCCGAATGATCTCCCGTTCTCTCTGATCACGTTCTGATACCAGTAAAACGAATCTTTTCTCAGTCGGCTGAGATCGCCCATGCCGTCGTCATATTTTTTGACATAGACAAAACCGTATCTCTTCGCCATCTCGCCGGTAGAAGCGGACACAACGTCGATCCATCCCCAGGAAGTATAGCCCATCAGATCAACGCCGTCTCGGACTGCCTCCGCCATCTGCGCGATGTGTTTCTCGAGGTAATCGATCCTGTACGAGTCATGGACTTTGCCGTCCTCTGTCAGCTCGTCTCTGGCTCCGAGGCCGTTCTCAACGACCATGAGCGGCAGCTGATAGCGGTCCCAAATCTCATTGAGCGTATAGCGCAGGCCTTCGGGATCGATCTGCCATCCCCAATCGCTCGCCTTGAGATAAGGGTTGGTCACTCCTCCCACAAGGTTACCACCGGACTTGGCGGTCACTTGCGCATCTGCTTCTGGCACTCCAGCACATCCGCCGGATTGCAGGTGTAAGGATACTTGGTGGCAAACAAGTTCATGTTGCCCATCTTGAGGAGTACTTCCATGTCTGAATACATCGCAGCGCGCCGGAATCCATCGTTCCACATTCTATATTTATTATCAGTCAGTAGAAGACATCTTCTCCGCCATCAAAGAACGGCAACTCTCTCTGTTGGAAGAGGTCCTTGCCACGGAAGGCGAAGGGGAAGCCAGATTTGTCGGCCTTCTGAATGCATTGCGGGACGTTTATGAAGAGAACCGCATCTATCTCAAGCCGCTTGTAATTGACTATCACAGCAGTATGTTTTCCCGCGCATACCGCCAAATGCTCAAGGATGCCCTGAAAAAGGATGGAAACTTTCCTGCCTATTCAGAAGGCTCCAAGGAATACATAATCCTGGACAGTATCATGAGCGGATATATTGAAATGCTCCTGCAGTTTCTGGACTCCGGCGCTCTCTCCATGGAAGAATCCTTCCGGCTGTCTTACTATACAATGGAGCACGGGACAAAGCCCGCTTTACTAAGTCAGCTGGGAATCAGTGATATAAGTGATCAGCTCCTCTGATCAAAATGATAAATCATCCCACAGTTTATTCTCATATTCCGCGCACGTCCGGAAGATGTTTTTTAGCAGCACTGCAGTGTCACCGGTAATCCCCTCAGTTTCGCGGTCAAGAGTATCGATCCACATCTGATTGGCCTCGATATACTCTTTGCATGTATATGCATCGAACCAGAATCTGAATGGAGAGGCTGCTATTTCTTCTGAACACTCTGCTGTCATCTTTTCACCGATGTAAGCATAGAGCCATGAACACTGCAAAAGTGCAGTCAGACCGGCAAGGAATCCGTGTTCCCGCACCTGCTCTCTCATATATTCTGTATATTCAGATATCACCTGCAATCTGACAGCCGTCGCGGTCTCTTCGTCACTGACACCGATCTTCCTCATATGCGGGAGATGGACGCGGTATGTTTCACTCTCAGTTTCATTGATCACAGCCAACAGGAAACGCCTGAGGTCTTCATCCTCAGTCTGACTGCGGATGAAACATAATATCTCTATGTAATCCAGAAGATAAAGATAATCCTGGATCATGTAATTACGAAACCTCTTCTCACTCAAGGTTCCCAGTGCCATTTCTCTTACGAATGGCTTGTCTGCCGCTTCACGCCATAGGTCATTAACTCCGGCATATAATTGATCCGAAAACTTCATTTTTCGGCTCCCTTTTATTTCTCTGCTATGATGGCTACATACTTTCTTCAGTCGTGTGCCACACACCCGAGCATGCCAGCGCCAGAGGGTAAGGAAGCCTCACTGGTGAACAGGTTCTCGTTCTTCATGAACCATTCATCATACTTTGCAGCATATCCGTCAAACTTCTGTCTTGTCTCAATACCCATGTTATGCCTCCTTCACGATCATATAATTATGCATGAGCGGTCCGGATCCTTTGCCCAGGTCCAGCATTGCCTCAAGCGCTCCTGACAGATACGCCTTGGCACATTCTACCGACTCTGCGAGGCTGAATCCTTTTGCAAGATTGGACGCGATCGCGCTCGAAAGAGTACACCCTGTTCCATGAGTATTCGGGTTGTCTATTCTTTTGCCCATGAACCACACCGGTTCCTCACTCTCAGCGCTGAAAAGAACATCATTGGCATCGTTGATGCTGTGCCCGCCCTTGACGAGAGCAGCACAGCCGTAACGCTCAAACAGTGTCCTTGCAGCTTTCTCCATGTCAGCTTCATCTCTTATAGTCATGCCCGCGAGGATCTCAGCCTCCGGAATGTTAGGAGTGATCACTGCAGCCAGAGGCAGAAGTCTGGATTTGAGAGTGTCTATCGCAGTATCCTCTATCAGGCGGGCTCCGCTTGTAGCCACCATGACAGGGTCAACCACGATATTTACAGCTTTGTATTCCGTAAGGCAGTCTGCGATGACCCCAATCAGCTCTGATGAGGAAACCATCCCGATCTTTACCGCATCAGGAAAGATATCCTCAAATACTGCATCCAGCTGTTTCTTAAGAAACTCCGGTGATGCTTCAAGTATACCTGTCACGCCGGTGGTATTCTGCGCGGTGAGCGCTGTGATCGCGCTCATTGCGTATACCCCATTCATGGTCATCGTTTTAATGTCTGCCTGAATGCCGGCGCCTCCGCAGGAATCTGACCCCGCGATCGTCAATGCTTTCTTCATTTCGTACTCCTTTCCGCTAAAAGCATTCACTTTTGTATAGCGACATCGAGTGGTGCCCCCGGGATGCCGCTTTATTTGATTGTGTATTTCAAGACACGCAGCTATCGGCCGGCGCGTCATGCTCGAATACTACGCCTTTGATCTCATGACTGAATCTCATCATACCCTGACCATCTCCTCAGTGACCTTCTTCAGGGATACTGTCGCCTGATATATATCCTTCTGTCCGTATATTGCACTGATCACTGCTATGCCGCAAATGCCGCTCCCCGCAAGTTCAGGTGTGTTTTCCCTTGTTATGCCCCCTATGGCGACGACAGGGATCGAGACTGCCTCGCATATAGCTTTAAGTGTTTCAAAGGTTACATCATCTGCATCATCCTTGGACCCCGTTGGAAATACCGCACCGACTCCC
>CACZXG010000004.1:0-9349 GCA_902785055.1 uncultured Lachnospiraceae bacterium | reverse complement strand
GCGCCGCGCTTCTCTGCGAGGACTGCCTGCTCAACTGTCTGTGCAGATACTCCGAGTATCTTGTCAGGTCCGATAAGGGCCCGCACATTCCCGGCCTCCATGTCGCTTTGCCCTACATGAACTCCGTCGGCATCCATTCTGACCGCGATATCCACATTGTCGTTGACCACGAACGGAACCCCGTACTCCCGGGCCATTTCCTGGAGTCTTACAGCCTCATTGTAAAAGTTCTCATCATCAAGGTCCTTTTCTCTGAGCTGCAGGAATGTTACACCGCCCTCGAGGCTTTCGCGAACTACGTCATACAGAGTCCTGTCACCCAGCCAATGGCGGTCCGTCACTGCGTACAGAAGCAGAGACTGTGCCAGTTTATCTCTCATCTCAGCTTTCATCTGCAACCTCACTCCTTTATCTGACCTCGTACTTTGCGCCCATATCAAGGGTCTCACCATCCATATTGAAGATGGCGTCGATTATGCGGTTTCTGTATGTAGAATTGCCGTCGCCTTCCTGCATGCGGCTCCATCCGATCTCTCCGGCAAGGCCCATTGTGCAGACTGCTGCAGCTGCTGCGTCAAGCGGCGCATCCGGATTAGCGACGAGGAAAGCCGTCATCATTCCAGAAAGCTGGCAGCCTGTGCCGGTGATCCTGCCCATCTCAGGTCTTCCGTTTCTGATGACATAGCATCTGTCAGCATCAGCTACAAGATCGATAGCTCCTGTGATCGCGATGACTGATCCTGTTTTCGATGCAAGATCCTTGGCGAACTTCACAGCACTGTCAAGTGATTCCTCTGTTACCGCGTCAGCTACATCAGCATCTACACCCTTGGTTGTGCCGCTTCCCAGAGCAAGAGTCTTGATCTCAGATATATTGCCGCGTATCGCGGTAAACCTGATTCCATCCATGAGCCCTACAGCAGTATTTGTCCGGAGAGCAGATGCCCCGGCGCCTACAGGATCAAGCAGGACGACATGTCCGAGTTCATTGGCTCTCCTTCCTGCGCGATACATTCCTTCTATGCTGCTCTTGTTGAGAGTACCGATATTGATATTAAGCCCACCGCAAATAGCCGTGATGTCTTCCACATCCTCAGGCTCATCCGACATGATCGGACTTCCCCCGCATGCGAGCAGCACGTTTGCAACATCATTTACAGTTACATAGTTTGTGATATTATGGACCAGCGGCACGTTCTTTCTTACGTTTTCCACATATTTTCCAAGCATTTCCGACCTCCTAAAAACAAAAAAGCAGATATGCCTATAGGTCATATCTGCCTGATGACTTGCTCATACAAAACGGCTGTATATATCCCTACGTTGGCATTACCCAAATCAGGTTACGGGTCCGGGACATATACCTCCCGTTCTCAGCCTGCCTGCACAAGCTCCCCTTTTTCAATATTACAATACTCCAAATAAAATGTGATTTCAATCAAAAAATGAACTATATCAATACTCCTGTCTCTGTCAGTGATAAAACCTCTTTTCGGCAATACTGTCATTTATTGAAAAACCGGGAACAGCATTAAACTGTTCCCGGTCCTTCACGCGCGTCCGCGAGGTGACTCGAACACCCGACCTACCGCTTAGGAGCGGGTTTGTCACCCAAAAAAGCAAGGAAAGGAGGGCGTTTCCGTGCCCCGATTTTCGTTGTCACCCAATTTGTCACCCAACTTTTCGCGGCAATAATGATGGCTGACTTCAATCATCAAAAGCTTCCGTATTGAAGAGCATCCTTTGATTAATCATATTCTATACATTTCGAATGCTGCCTGGAAATATATTCTGTAGGAGTCATCCCGTATTCTTTTTTGAAGCACCGGTCAAAATATGTTGCATCGGAAAATCCGTGGGAAAATGCGATCTCGCCAATTGTTGCTCCCTGAAGATGGTCAAACTCTTCCGCAATTCTTTGAAGACGATAATGGATCAAATACTTAATCGGAGTTGTTCCCAAGACATTCCTGAAAAGGCGCAGGCACGAACTGACACTTATGTCTGCATTTTTAGCAATATCCTCTATGGTGACAGGAGATGCAAATTTCTTTTCAATGAATGCAAGGCATTTTTTGATTCGAAGCATATCTTTCTGGTATCGGTCTGTATACAAGGATTCCTTCTGGAGCATTTCCTTATAATCCATGATCGTCCTGAAGACTCCCGACAGACTGTCCCTGACGCCGAAAGGATAATCCCTTTTCTCATAAGCACCCTGATTCCATGCGTAATCAGCTAATTTCAGAATATCATTATTCCATGGAACAGCGGATGACAATCTTATAAACGGAAGAAGGGGATTGCCAAAGACCGGTTCTATGTAAGTATTCCAAATCAGGTCTCCCGGGTGGGCAATGATCTTCGGTTCAAATACGAGTGCATGCTGATGACCGGTTTTTGATTCGAGTGTTGCAGAATGCAGAACCCCGCTGTTTGCAAAATAACCATCGCCTGCGCAAAGCATGAAGTCACTGTTGGCGATACGTACATGTACTGTTCCTTCTGTAATGATCACGATTTCAAGTTGATCATGCCAGTGCCACGGTACTTTTACTACGGCTAGGTCGTCGTCAAAAAAGGCTATGGGAAAATCCGCCGTCCCATAGGTAAGAATCTCCCTTCCGTTTACATCAACCTGATCGACAGAATTTGTAAGCGCCATATTAACCCCTTTTCAATTTGACGATATATTCCTATAAATATCACTTAATCCGACGATTTATTCCTATGTATACTCCGATAATATACTATATAATCCTAATCAGCAACAGAATTACAGCCATTCAATCTGTTGCCGGAGGGGAACGATGGGAGCACTGCTTTTAGCCGTTATTTATCTGATCTTTATAAGTCTGGGACTTCCTGATTCGCTTCTCGGGTCCGGCTGGCCGACAATGCAGGCTGCGTTTGGCGTACCGTCTTCGTATGCAGGCTATGTGTCAATGACCATATCCTTCATGACGATCATTTCCGCGCTCGCAAGCCCACGGATGATAAAAAGATTCCATACAAAATGGATCGTTATCATATCGATCCTTATGACAGTACTGGGGCTCCTTGGTTTTTCAGTATCAATCACGTACTGGATGCTTTTCCTTTTCGCTGTGCCGTACGGGCTCGGGGCAGGAGCGATCGATGCTTCCGTGAATCATTATGTTGCAAACCATTACTCTTCATCCGTAATGAATTTTCTCCACTGTTTCTATGGAGTGGGCGCTGTGATAAGTCCGTATATCATGGCTCTCGCACTCAGCAGGGCAAGGTGGAATGAAGGATACCGTTGGACGGCATTTGTCCAGACGGGGATACTCCTCGTCTGCATTTTATCTCTGCCTTTATGGGAAAAGAATGAAGAAAAATCTGAAAATGCTGAAATAAAGGACAGTGCAGGTATAAAGAAAACTCTGGCGGTTCCCGGCGTAATCCTGACACTTATCTCCTTTTTTGCATACTGTTCGGGTGAAGCCACCTGTTTTCTATGGACGCCAAGCTATTTTGCCGGCACAAAGACCGGACTTGGCGACGGATTGATCGCATCCTTCGGATCGCTCATATTCGGCGGGCTGATGCTCGGCAGGCTGATTTCCGGCTTTATATCAAATACCCTGGGAGACAGGCTCCTGATCCGCATAGGAATTGCGGTTGAATTACTGGGCATTCTGATCGTGTCCATCCCATCTTCTCATTATCTGACTGCGGCGGCAGGATTCGTCATCATCGGAACGGGCATGGGACCGGTATATCCGGCTATCCAGCATATGGCACCATATAACTTTGGGAAAAAGTACTCTGCAGCCGTTATCGGATTGCAGATGGCTTCAGCTTATGCAGGAAGTACTTTTATGCCGATGCTGTTCGGTATTCTTCAGCAGCATTTGGGAATAGCGATCATGCCTGTTTATCTCCTGATATTCGCAGTGCTGAACATCAGCTTCCTGGAACTCTCTTATCGCAAGGCGGACAGGAACGGAAAAGATAACCGATAAGAATATTCATATAATAAACACACAAGGCGGACAAAATGAGAATCGAACATGTTGCCATGTATGTAAACGACCTGGAAGGTGCAAAGGAATTTTTCATAAAATATCTGGGCGGAACAGCGAATGACGCGTATCACAACAAAACGACCGGCTTTCGTTCTTACTTTATCACATTCGACGATGGGGCAAGACTCGAAGTAATGAATAAACCGGTAATGGACAACGGCAAAAAGGGACTGAACAGGACCGGATTCATCCATGTGGCCTTCTCAGTCGGAAGCCGGGAAAAGGTTGACGAACTGACTAAGCTGCTGGCCAAGGATGGCTTTGAGGTTATTAGCGGACCTCGCACTACTGGTGATGGCTATTATGAAAGCTGCATTATCGGACTTGAAGAGAACCAGATTGAAATAACTGTGTAAAATGCTTCCGGAAAGAAAGGCACGATATGAGAGCGGATTATCACTTGCATTGTGAATTTTCTGATGACAGCACTGAATCTATGGAAACACAGATCGAGCGCGGGATTGCTATCGGACTGGACGAAATGTGTTTTACGGACCATGTTGACTACGGTGTTAAGAGGGACTGGGATGATCCACTCGGCATCGAGTGGCGCGAAGGAGACAGCGGGGATGGTTCCTTGGATCCTGTCGCAAATGTTGATTATCCGAAGTATTTCGAAAAATTGTACCGCTTGAAGGAACGGTATGCGGATGACATAACGGTTAAGGCAGGGCTGGAATTCGGCATCCAGTTTCACACAGCGGGACAGTTCGAACAACTCTATCGGAAGTACAGCGATAAGCTGGATTTTGTCCTTTTTTCCATGCACCAGGTTGAAGATAAGGAATTCTGGACTGGAGATTTTCAGACAGGAAGAACCCAGAAAGAATACAACATGAAGTACTATGAAGAAATCCTAAGAACGATGGAAATCTTTAAGGAGTATTCCGTCCTGGCCCACCTTGACCTGATCGTGCGTTATGACCCCCAGGGCACATATCCCTTTAAGAAGACAAGGAATATCATCGCAGCAATTCTGGAACAGGCGATCAGGGATGACAAGGGTATTGAACTAAACACTTCAAGTTGGAAATATGGCCTTGCGGATACGCAGCCCTCCCGGGATATCCTCCGTTTATATAAGGACCTTGGCGGAAGGATCATCACAGTCGGGTCCGACGCACATAAGAAAGAATTTTTAGGAAATCACTTTGATGATGCCTATGCAATCCTGAAAGACGAGATTGGTTTTTCAGAAATCGCAACTTTTGACAAAATGAATCCTTTGTTTCACTCTTTGAATTCTCGCTGAAAAGCAAAATGAACCAGCTTCCTGTATGCTTTAAAGCGCACAGGAAGTTGGTTCACACACAGCGTCCGCGAGGTGACTCGAACACCCGACCTACCGCTTAGGAGTAGATCGTCAATCAAAAAACGTGGAAAAGAGGGGCTTTCCAGGCCTTCATTTTCCTCTGCACCCACTTTTGCACCCAGTTGTTTAACAGCGTAAATATGCCTGGCAATCAATTAGATGTCTACGTGGCTATAAATGAAGATGTGCACAGTTTTGTCAGCAACTCCGGACTCTTCATAAGTGCGCTGAAAACTTGCGGCATTTCGTATAATACCCGCTTTATCATAAATATAGAAATAAAGCCTTTTGCAATCATAATGAATGATATCCGACGCGACTTCTTCACTCAACTGCCTTTCCGTCATACCTGCTCTCGTACACTTTAATTCAATTGCAGCCGCCTCCGAATCGATCACAACATCCTTGCGTACTTCATGATGGCCGGAATCCTGAGCGGCTTCGATACGTACATCCGGAAATACTACCATCAGCGCCGCGAGCATCAATTTTTGAAGATCGTACTCGTTTCCAATTCCGAATCCTGTAAAATGTGTTTTCATACTATCACTGCATTTTTCGTGTACTCTTGATTTATATAAAACGCTGCAGAAAGATGAAAAGTTCTTGAGTACAGAGAGAATCCTGTCTGTATTTTCAGACCCGGAGCTTTCTTCAAGCGTTGCGCAAAACTTCAGCACAGTCGCCTTTTTCGCTGCAAAGTCCTCCGCTGTTTCACGGCCGGAAAAACGGTTCTTCCTCAGCCCTGCTATCTCGCCTAACGTCAAAACCTCTTCTGTCCGTCCGCATTGTTTCAGATATTGTTCAAGCTCCTTAACGATTTTCTCGTATTCCTGAGCGGATTCTGCACTGTCGATCCTCCGAATAAAATCATTCAACATTGCCATTCCCCCTACCCCATCGTAAATAAAATAAGAAAAGTGATTCGAGAATATAGATGCTGTCATCTTTCCACTCAAGGACCTCATAAGAACGATCGTTGGAATCGAGAATGTCCTGAAGATTTTTCAGATAGTTTCTAAGAGCATTCAAAGAAGGTTTCCCGGCATCATGAATCAATCCCACGATTCTTTCATACAGTTCATAAACGGTGATGCTTACAAAAGGTGGATCCAGCGCCAGCGCCTCAAGAATCAGCCCATATAAATCCAATGTACCAAAGAGCTCCGTCTGATACTCTGCCCGCTTCTGGCCACGTGAGCTTTTCCCTTTTCGTATTATATTGACCACCTTCTCATAATCCAAATTCAGCGTGGAAAAACGGAACGCTCTTCGGATCAGCTTATCATCAATCGTAATAATTCCCTTGCTTTCTGCCAAAATACAGATGTTCAGGCAGATCAGCTGCATCAGCTGGGGAGAAGCAATACTTTCCTTTGCAAGCTGCTCGATAATATCCTCTGCCACAGACATCCCGAGCTCACTGAAACCTCTTTGAGGGATCAGTTCCAACTCTTCCCTGCTCCATGCCTGGATATCAATAATGCTGATCCTCCCCTGCAGATCCGGGTTAGTTCTGATTGTGTCATCAACACGATGCGGAAGAGACGCGATCACGATCCTCAGGCCTTTCCGAATGGCATCCTTAAATTGCTGTGCCATAAAGACCTGCATGTTAAGTGATGCATAATGGAAATCATCCATAAGAAGAACCAGATCATGCTCCTTGAAATAGGTCAATACACTTTCTTTCGTTAAATAGAACGTTTCTTCCATGTAATCTTTTGTCACAGTACCGGGCTTTGTAATACCGGAATGAGGCATTCCCGCCTTCATTCCAATCTGCGTCCACATAGCTGCCTGGTCAAGCATGTCCGATCCGGATATCTCGACGAGATGATCCAGGCCGACCACTTTTTCACATAGTACTGTCTTACCAATCTTTGATGGCCCGGAAATCAATGTCAAGTAACCGCTGACACTCAAAGCCTGTTTCAGACGCTCTTCATATGTAAACCCGGAGCTCATAATACGGGTTATATATGTGCTTTCCGGCAACGCACCTGGTATGAATACCTCATTTGATTTTTTCATAAGCTTATGAAATCCTTTCGCTTGAATAAGGATATTATAGCATTTTTAAGCATTTTTACAAGTATAAGCTATTATTTTAGAGTTTTTAGAGTATTTTAGATTATTAAGATGTTTTTAGATTATTATCGTCCAAAAGAACTGAACCAGGAACCAGACCCTTGATTTACTATTCAAAATTTCTTTTACTTTTATTTACTTTCGTTTACCATTCATCTTTTTATCACAAAAAAGCCAGGACATTTCTGTCCCGGCTAACCAGCGTCCGCGAGGTGACTCGAACACCCGACCTACCGCTTAGGAGCGGGTTTGTCACCCAAAAAAGCAAGGAAAGGAGGGCGTTTCCGTGCCCCGATTTTCATTGTCACCCACTTTGTCACCCAAATTCAAATTGAACAAAATCGCTGCGCGATGGCCTGCCAAGGTCGTGGCGCAGTTTTGCTTTATCGACAAATAAAAAGCAGTGGAAGTACTTTTCGTAATTCGGTATTGTTAAGTTACCACACAAAACAACTGAATACGGAGAGCTCCACTGCCTATGAAAACAATAGCATTTACAGGCGTCTTCCGCAATCGGAATTATGATGCCAACGCACCTCCTGATGTTTTCTCTGCAAGTACTACTTTCAAGGAGGTTTTATGTACGAAAATATTTATGAATCTATCCGCAATGCCGCGCAGAAGCGAAATCTGCGCGAGTCAACGATCAATCTTTACTGTAACGATGTCCGCTACTTCCTGCAGTGTACCGGGAAGGAGATTGCTGACCTTACTATTGAAGATGTCGATGCCTTTCTTACCAAAAAACGTCTCGAAGGCAGGTCTCCTGAAACTTATAATCATTACCATTCTGCTATCCGGTTCTTTTATAAAAAGATCCTGAAACTCAACTGGGATGATGAAGATATCCCACGTATGAAGTTGAATCGCTCACTGCCGACTGTTCTTTCTCGTGAGGAAATGTCTGCCATTATCGATGTGACGAAAAACCTGAAACACAAGGCCATGATCGCAACAATGTATTCCTCCGGTCTGCGTGTTTCAGAAGTAATTCATCTCCATTATGATGACATATCCCGGGCCAATATGACGATCCATGTCCGGAACACCAAAAGCCGTCGAGACCGTTACACGATCCTTTCACAGAAGAATCTTGATCTTCTCACAGAATACTGGTTCAATGCGGCCGGCCCAGGGAGATCCTGTTTCCGAGTTCATGGACCGGCAGCTACATTGATAATTCAAGCGTGAATCAGTTCTTCAAAGCCAACGCGAAAAAGGCGGGAATCACACGGAAGGTATCATCTCATTCATGCCGCCACAGCTTCGCAAGTCATCTGTATGGAGACGGAATCGATATTCGTTACATTCAGGCATTACTTGGTCATATCGATCCAAGATCCACTGAAATCTATATCCACGTCAGTAATAAGAAGCTGCTGGGGGTACAGAGCCCTTATGACCTGCATAAAGGCGGTGAAACATGAATGCTGCATGTACAATCCTAAAGGTCTTTAACCGCTTTTATCCGAATTTTAAAAAGAATCACTCCGTATCTGCAGTCCAAAGAAAAACAGCTTATCATATCATGAACTGTAAAACTGGCGCTTTCGGCGTCAACATCAGTGCCTGTGAAGACTGTAGCTGTATTTCGATCCACTATAATTCCTGCCGCGACCGGTGCTGTCCCATGTGCCAGGAGTTTCCGAAGGAAAAAATGGGTGGACGCCCGCAGGGAAGATGTTCTTGATGCGCCATACTTTCATGTGGTTTTCACTGTCCCAGAGAAGTTGAACTCTGTCATCTACAGCAACCAGAAGCTTCTGTACAATGCTCTGTATCACGCATCTTCCGATACGCTGCGGGAACTGGCTTCTGACAGCAAATATCTCGGTGCAGACATCGGATATATCTGCATTCTCCATACATGGGGGAGTGAAATGAACTTCCATCC
>CACZXG010000003.1 GCA_902785055.1 uncultured Lachnospiraceae bacterium | reverse complement strand
GAGATCATCAGAGAAGATTATCATGTCGCTCCCGAAGACATCCGCACATGCATCCTTGAGACTATCGAAGATGCAGCAGGCGAGATGGTCGATCTCGAAGGCGCTGACATCATCGTATCCGGCGGACGCGGAATGGGCGGCCCTGAGGGATTCAATACAACCCTTAAGCCCCTCGCTGATCTGCTCGGCGGCGTAGTAGGCGCATCCCGTGCAGCTGTTGACAGCGGCTGGATCGCACATGCTCACCAGGTAGGCCAGACCGGCAAGACCGTTGGACCTAAGCTCTACATCGCTTGCGGTATCTCCGGCGCTATCCAGCACGTAGCAGGCATGAGCAGCTCTGACTGCATCGTTGCTATCAACAAGGATGAGGATGCCAACATCTTCAACATTGCTGATTACGGCGTAGTTGGTGATCTGTATGAAGTAGTTCCTGCACTTACTGCTGAGATCAAGAAGCTGAAAGAGGCATAAGTTAAATACTTGGGACAATATGAGAGGCCGCATGGACCGTTTGGTTCATGCGGCCTTTAGTTAATGAATTTCAGCACCTCAGGTCCTAAATGCTACGCATTAGGGACTCAGGGCTTCCGGAGTCGCTTCGCTTCTTTTCCGGAGGGGAGTGAAATATATAAAAATATTGATATTTTATTCACAATAAGATTCTGCTGTGATATAATAATTAAGGTGATAATAAAGCCGTTCATGGACGCATATTTAGTGTTTGAGGCTGTCACCGGAGCAAGGAGTGAAACATATTATTTAGCGAAATTGGAGGAAAGAAATGGCAAAGAAAGTTGTTTTGGCGGGCGCATGCCGTACAGCAATCGGTAAGATGGGCGGACAGCTCAGCACAGTTAAGGCTGCTGATCTTGGCTCTATCGTGATCAAGGAAGCTCTTAAGCGCACCGGCGTTCCTGCAGATCAGGTTGATGAAGTTCTCATGGGCTGTGTTATCCAGGCAGGCCAGGGCCAGAACGTGGCAAGACAGGCTTCCATAGGCGCAGGACTTCCTGTAGAAGTTCCCGCAGTCACCATCAACGTAGTATGCGGTTCCGGTCTGAACTGCGTGAATATGGCAGCTGAGAAGATCATCGCAGGTACTGCTGACATCGTTATCGCAGGCGGTATGGAGAATATGTCTCTCGCTCCTTATGCAGTTATGCAGGGCCGTTATGGTTACAGAATGAACAACGGTGTTCTGGTCGACACCATGATCAAGGATGCTCTTTGGGATGCATTCAACGACTATCATATGATCAAGACCGCTGACAACGTAGCAGAGCAGTGGGGCCTTACAAGAGAAGAACTCGACGTGTTCGCAGCTAACAGCCAGAATAAGGCTGTCGCAGCTATGGAAGCCGGCAAGTTCAAGGATGAGATCGTTCCCGTAGAAGTCAAGATGAAGAAGCAGACTGTTGTCGTTGACACGGATGAGGGCCCTCGTCCCGGCACAACTCCCGAAGGTCTTGCCAAGCTTCGCGCCATCAACGCAGGCGGCGTGACAACTGCAGGCAATGCTTCCGGTATCAATGACGGCGCTGCTTGTGTCGTAGTCATGAGCGAAGAGAAGGCGAAAGAGCTGGGTGTTACCCCTATGGCAACATGGGTAGCAGGCGCTCTCGGCGGCGTAGATCCCTCCATCATGGGTGTTGGACCTGTTGCAGCTACCAAGAAGGTTCTTGCCAGAACCGGCCTTACGATCGACCAGTTTGATCTGTATGAAGCAAACGAAGCTTTCGCGGCTCAGTCCGTAGCAGTAGGAAAAGAACTCGGTTTCGATCTTTCCAAACTCAACGTCAACGGCGGCGCGATCGCTCTCGGACATCCTGTAGGAGCTTCCGGATGCCGTATCCTTGTAACTCTTCTTCACGAGATGGTTAAGAGAGATGCTAAGAGAGGCCTTGCTACTCTGTGCATCGGCGGCGGCATGGGCTGCGCTACCATCGTAGAGAGAGACTGATAACACTGTAATGACTAAATACCGCCCCTGGACAAAAACCGGGGGCGGTCTTTGAATAATCAAATTTCAGGAGGAAGAAATCCATGAGCAAGAGAAAAGTAGTCCTGGCAGGTGCCTGCAGAACAGCGATCGGAACAATGGGCGGACAGCTCAGCTCCATTCCGGCGCCCGATCTTGGCGCGCTGGCGATCAAGGAAGCTCTGAGGAGAGCAGGCGTTAAGCCTGAGCAGGTCGACGAGGTCTATATGGGCAACGTTATCCAGGCAGGTCTTGGACAGAACCCCGCAAGACAGTCTGCCATCAATGCAGGTATTCCTGTCGAAGTTCCCGCTATTACCATTAACGTCCTTTGCGGCTCCGGTCTTCACTGCGTAAACCTGGCTGCTAAACTGATCGAGAACGGCAACGCTGATATCGTCGTAGCAGGCGGTATGGAGAGCATGTCCAGAGCTCCTTATCTCGTACAGCAGGGCCGTTTCGGCTATCGCATGGGTAATGCTCCTCTCGAGGATTCCATGATCAGAGACGCCCTTACAGACGCTTTCGGCGGCTATCACATGGGTATTACTGCAGAAAATATCGCTGAGGAGTGGGGACTTACCAGAGAGCAGCTCGACGAGTTTGCGGCATGGTCCCAGCAGAAGGCTTCCAAGGCAATTGAAGAAGGCAAATTCAAAGATGAGATCTTCCCTGTAGAAGTTAAGATGAAGAAGAAGACAGTCGTTGTCGATACAGACGAAGGCCCTCGTCCCGGCACGACCAAGGAATCCATCGCGAAGCTTCGCCCTGCATTCAAGAAAGACGGCGTTGTCACAGCAGCAAACTCCTCCGGTATCAATGATGCGGCAGCTGCTATCATCGTGATGAGCGAAGAGAAGGCCAAGGAGCTCGGCGTTAAGCCTATGGCTACATGGGTCGCCGGCGAGCTTGCAGGCGTAGAGCCCCGCATCATGGGCATCGGCCCTGTGGCGGCTACCCGCAAGACTATGGAGAAGTGCGGCTACACGATCGGCGATTTCGACCTGATCGAGGCAAATGAAGCTTTCGCGGCACAGTCTGTAGCAGTCGGACACGACCTCGGCTTCGATATGGACAAGCTCAACGTCAACGGCGGCGCCATCGCGCTCGGCCATCCCGTAGGATGCTCCGGAACACGTATCCTTGTCACTCTTCTCTATGAGATGCAGAAGAGAGACGCCAAGAAGGGTCTCGCAACCCTTTGCGTAGGCGGCGGCATGGGCTGCGCGGCGATCGTAGAGAGAGACTGATCCTGTGACATGGTTTGAATAACCATCAAAACGAGGCCAAAGCCTTAAAAGGCTGTAATACTGACCAAAAGAGCCGGACGGCAGTAGAAAAACTGTCCTCCGGCTCAATTTTTATATACGATAGTTCAAATAAAGAAAAGGCTGTTGCAGTTGCAACAGCCTTTTTTCGTGTAAGTGACAAGATTCGAACTCGCGACCTTCTGGTCCGTAGCCAGACGCTCTATCCAGCTGAGCTACACTTACGCAACACAAGTATTCTATAAGAAATAGAGGATTTTGTCAACAATTATTTTAAAAAAAATGAGCGGCAGCAGAGGCCGGAGAGGACAGAAGAAGGCTGATTGTCGGAATAACATTTACCGATAATGGCAGTGGAGGCTGAAATTGAAACATTTCGCAGGCACTTTCGAAGGAAAATATGGAATTATGAATGATAATAGTTTCCTTATCGATAATCGGCACATTTTAATGAAATTATTTCGTGATTCTACGATAATTGACGAAAAACTATATTTTGACAACGATGGAGCGATCCGGGAAGAAAGAAAAAACTTGCGGTTATTTCCCTGCGATAGATAGGATAAATGCAGGGAGGAAACTAATATGGCATATCAAAAGGATATATCAGCGGTGCTGGGACTATCAATTTCGACAGTCAGTAAGGCGTTGAAAGGATATCCGGACATCAGCGAAGAAACAAGAAAGAAGGTATTAAGAACAGCAGAGGAACTGGATTACAAGTACAGAGACGGAAGAAGAGGACCGCGGGCGATGCAGAGAATGTCAGGAACGATCGGAATCCTGGCGCCGGGATCATCAGATCTTGTTAAGTCGCCATACTACAGGGAAATGCTGTGCGGTATGGCGGGAGAAGCAGCTGCGTGCCGCAGGGACCTTGTCATTATGGGAGAGGATTCTGCGGAACAGGAGATGAGCTGGATAGGAAGGGTGACAGCCCGCAAAGTTGACGGAATCTGCCTTCTGGCAAGCAGAGAGGATCTCTATGAGGGGCGTTTCGCGGAACTTCTGGAAAGCGGTATCCCGCTGATCAGCGTGGAAAATGAAGTGACCGGACATACCAGTATCTGCAGGGATTTCAGGAAAAACGCTGCTCTCATAATGAGTTACCTCAGGGAGAGGGGGCATCGGATCGTGGTTTTTCCGGGCGATCAGAGCATTGAGTACAAAAAGTATGCTTCCATACTCAGGGAAGAGGCACAGAAGCTTGAAATGGATTGCCTTACAGAGGACCTCTCAGTGCTGTCAGTGGAGAATATGATGAATCTTTGTAAAGAGGCTGAAGTTACGTGCGTGATTTTTACATCTCACCCGGAAGCTGTCGTCAGGATCAAAAAATGGGAGAAGAGCGGTTTGAGGATACCGGAGGATATCTCGGCAGCTGTTCTGCAGACGGGGCGGGAAGAAACGGGCATTGAAGACGGAAGGATCACCAGTGTATCAAACACTCCCTCAGAGCTGGGGCGAGTGGCTGTGCGCAGGCTGGTCCATATCCTGGAACACCCGGAGGCGGATGTCGGAGAGAGGGTTTCGCTCGGAGGCAGGATCACCATCGGGAAGACTGTGAATGATCTTGGCGGGAGAGCGATCACGGGCGAATAGCTTCGGCGGAAAATCCACCCGAAACTTTTGAGCAATTCCGGAAAAACTACGAAAATGCAAAAAAACCGGCAGGAGATAACTCCTGCCGGTTTATAGTGCGGATAACAGGACTCGAACCTGCACGGGGGGTCCCACCAGAACCTAAATCTGGCGCGTCTGCCAGTTTCGCCATATCCGCAGATGACAGTGAAGAAAAATGATATCAGCAAAACAGTAATGCCGGGATCAACAATTCTTCTAAATAACAAAAAACAGCCGGGATCGACAGATCGGCTGAAGAGTTAGTAATGAGACATGGGGGGATCGAACCCCCGACAACTTGATTAAAAGTCAAGTGCTCTACCAACTGAGCTAATGTCCCGCAGCTGGGCTAGTTGGATTCGAACCAACGCATGCAGCAGTCAAAGTGCTGTGCCTTACCACTTGGCGATAGCCCAATGGCATTAAAAAAAGGTGGGTAATGGGACTCGAACCCACGGTCTCCAGAACCACAATCTGGCGCGTTAGCCAACTACGCCATACCCACCATAAAACAATATCCGAATATTGATCGGAAGTATGCCCGAAGGGACTCGAACCCCCGACACCCGGCTTAGAAGGCCGGTGCTCTATCCAGCTGAGCTACGGACACATAATCCCGGCAGCAGATTATGCCTGCCGTCAACTGTCTAAAAAAGGCAATTGTTAAAGCGGGTGATGGGAATCGAACCCACGTATCTAGCTTGGAAGGCTAGTGTTCTACCATTGAACTACACCCGCATAAGTAATGAAGGATTATAAATTGTCTCATTTGAATCGGGGTGACAGGATTCGAACCTGCGACCTCCTGGTCCCAAACCAGGCGCTCTGCCAAGCTGAGCAACACCCCGGAACCAATCTCAAATGCAAGTGTTATTATAATTTGAAGCACCCCGATTGTCAACACAGTTTTTAAACTTTTTTATCAAGATAGTTAATCCCGCAGGAGAGGACCCGGCCATCCTCCAAATTGAGCACGATGTAGGAAGGTTTCCTGTTTTCCTGCCTGGGCCATGAGGTGCTCCCCGGATTGAGCATCAGAACGCCCCTGCAGTATTCCGCCACAGGCAGGTGGGAGTGCCCGAATACCGCAATAGAAGCGTTTCTCCTGCGTGCCTCGCGGCAGACGCCCATATATCCCTTTTCCAGGCTGTATCGGTGGCCGTGAGTCATGAAGATCCGGCACCCTTCCAGCTCAATAAGCCTCTCATAAGGAGAGTCTGTGAAAAAATCATTATTTCCCGCAATTGCATAGAAGGGAGCCTCCGAGAGTTCCCGATATACAAACTCGCTCCCCTCGAAGTCTCCTGTATGCAAAATGGCGCCATATTCTTTTTCCGCCGCAAGAATTTCGAGAAAAATATCGTCCTGCGCGTGTGTATCTCCGAGGATCAGAATTTTCATCAGATGGCACCTGCGGCTGATCGCGTTTTTCTCTTCCTCGGTGATCTCGGCACTGGTCTTTCCGTATTCGGGAAGATAGAAGAAAGGGTCGTAACCGAAGCCGTTCTTACCGTAGATTCCGTGCGCGATCACGCCTTCCATGGCACCGCGGACCACATGTTCGGAACCATCGGGGAAAACTGCACCTACTGCAGCCACGAACCTGGCAGTTCTCTTCTCGTCAGGCACATTCTCCATGCGCTTCATGATCTGCGTCATCTTGTAGTTGTAATCAGTGTCGTGGCCGAGATAGCGGGCGGAATAGATACCGGGCTCCCCGTTCAGGGCGTCGATCACCAGGCCTGAGTCGTCTGACATCACAGTGATCTGTGTATCTGTCGTGTCAAAAGAGAGAGTGCCGTCCGCGATTTTGCGGCGGATAAGCTCCGATACAGCCCGCGCTTTGATCAGCGCGTTTTCTTCGAAGGAAGTGCCGGTTTCATCCGGGTCCGCCGCGACGCCTGCTTCCTTCATGGAGAGGACTTCTGTGTCGGGATCCGTGATAATATCTCGGATTTCCCGGATCTTGCCTTTGTTGCCTGTGGCGAATATGATCAGTTGTTTCATTTGTTTTTCCTCTGGGGCTTTTAGCCCGGTCATTTGCTTCTTCTCTGCGGCCCTGGCCCCGGTCATTTGCTTCTTCTCTGCGGCTTGGGCCCCGGAAACATGTAGAAATATGTCTTGAGCATGCCGTTGTAGATCTTGCGGTTTTTGGCGGCTTTGAGCCCCAGTGCCTCCTCGCATCCGGCAAAAGATGTGATCAGGTACATAGACCAGGAATCTAGACGTCTGTAGGCGTCACCGAGTTCACCGTATAGTTTCCTTATGGAATCTTCCTCGGCACCTGTCAGGCGCTCGCCATAGGGCGGGTTAGTGATCAGGAATCCGTATTTGCGGGGGTGGGAGAGCGCGGACACAGGTCTTGTCTGGAAATGGATCAGGTGATCCACGCCGGCAAGTTTGGCGTTAGCTCTCGCTGCGGCGATGGCATCCGGATCGATATCATAGCCCTGCAGATCAGTCTCGACGTTCGGCGTCTCCAGATCCAGCGCTTCGTCGCGGCTGTCCTTCCAGACCGACGCGGGAACAAGATGCTTCCAGGTTTCGGCTGTAAATGTGCGGTTTACTCCTGGAGCGATATTGGCTGAGATCATAGCTGCCTCAATGGGGAAGGTTCCGCTTCCGCAGAAAGGATCCACAAGGATCCTGCCGGGCCTCCACGGCGTAAGAGCAAGGAGCCCTGCGGCGAGGTTCTCGGCGATCGGAGCAGTGACCTTGTACTTGCGGTAGCCGCGCTTATGCAGCGACTCCCCGGTAGTATCAAGGGCGACCGTCACCTCGTCTTTCATGAGAAAAACGCGGACGGGATAGGAGTCCCCGGTCTCGGGAAATTGTTCCATCCTGTATTTGCGCTTCATACGCTCCACCATCGCTTTTTTCATGATGGACTGGATATCGGAAGGGGAGAAGAGCTTGCTTTTGACGCTGGCCGCCTTGGTGACCCAGAAGCGGGCATCAGCGGGCAGGAATTCCTCCCAGGGCAGCGAGAGCGTCCCCTGGAACAATTCTTCAAAGGTCTCGGCGTGGAAAGAGCCGACCTTGAGAAGAACACGCTCTCCGGTGCGGATACAGATGTTGGCGCGGGCGATGGCTTCCTCGTCTCCGAGCAGCGTCACGCGGCCGTCGCTCACCTCCGTGATCTCGTATCCAATGTCATATATTTCATTTTTCAGTACGCTCTCCATGCCGAAGTGGCAGGGAACGATCAGTTCGTATTGGGACATCAGTATTCTCCGTATATTGGTGATGTTTCTTGCTTTGTCAGTAATCATCATAACTGTGCGGGCGCCTTTGCGCAAGAGCGAGGGTCACGAAAAGCCGGCAGCTTGCACAAGCTGTGCTATGACTTACCGGTTGCTGTAACCGAGGCCTTAGGGAGTGCAGTAAGGGCTGGATTAGGGCAGAAGCTATATGAGAACTTGCCGACTAAGAATCCTTGCCTGAAGCGACGCTTCGACGCCGGTTATCGCTCATAACGACGCCGAACCGGCGCTAAGCTAATAGACCGCCGGGCAAGTGAGCCCTAAACGCCGTATGATCATCAAACAAGCTTGTTACTTCTTACAAGCCCTGAAAACCTCTGCTCATGGGCATCCACCCTGCCGGCAACGACTGTTCACAAGCATGGGACAACCTCTGCTCATGGGCATCCACCCTGCCGGCAACGACTGTTCACAAGCATGGGACAACCTTCGCCCATGAGCATATACCCTGTCATGAACGACTTTTCACGGACGTGGAAGTACCATAACGAAAAAACAGAGATGACACAACTGTGCATCTCTGTTTTTGTTGATAAATCTAAACTTCCATGTCCATGAAACCGGAGTGAATGACAGGCTGTATACTCACGTGAACACGTCTGATCAGCCCGTCCTTAAAACCGGAGTGAATGACAGGGTATATGCTCCAGTACGGAGACTGTCTCCCTCAATTATACGATTCCCTGAGCCTCCATAGCATTGAGAACCTTCAGGAAGCCTGCGATGTTAGCGCCTGCGACATAGTTGCCTTCCATGCCGTACTTCTTGGAAGCTTCATCGATGTTGTGGTAGATGTTGACCATGATGGTCTTAAGCTTGGCATCGACTTCTTCGAATGTCCAGCTAAGTCTCTCGGAGTTCTGGCTCATTTCCAGAGCGGAAGTTGCTACGCCGCCTGCGTTGGAAGCCTTGCCGGGAACGAAGAGAACGCCGTTGTCCTGAAGGTACTGGGTTGCATCGAGAGTTGTGGGCATGTTAGCGCCTTCGCATACTGCTGTGACGCCGTTGGCAACGAGTGCCTTCGCGTCGTCGAGGTGCAGCTCGTTCTGAGTTGCGCAGGGAAGTGCGACATCAACCTTGATGGACCATACGCCGCGGCCTTCGTGATACTCTGCGGAAGGTCTTGCAGCCTTGTATTCGGTCAGTCTTGCGCGCTTGACTTCTTTGACTTCCTTGAGGAGTGCTACGTCGATTCCCTCGGGATCATAGATCCAGCCGGTGGAATCGGAGCAGGTTACGACCTTAGCGCCCAGCTGCTGAGCCTTCTCGATCGCGTAGATAGCGACGTTGCCGGCACCGGATACAGAGACGGTCTTGCCCGCGAGATCCATATCGTGGCATTTGAGCAGTTCCTGAGTCAGATATACGAGGCCATAGCCGGTAGCCTGGGTTCTTGCCAGGGATCCGCCGTAGGTGAGGCCCTTGCCGGTCAGAACGCCTTCATAGATGTTGCGGATTCTCTTGTACTGGCCATACAGGAAGCCGATCTCGCGTCCGCCTACGCCGATGTCGCCTGCGGGTACGTCTGTGTCAGCGCCGATGTGTCTGTAGAGCTCAGTCATGAAGCTCTGGCAGAATGCCATAACTTCTCTGTCGGATTTGCCCTTGGGATCGAAGTCGGAGCCGCCCTTGCCGCCGCCGATGGGAAGACCGGTCAGGGAGTTCTTGAAGACCTGCTCGAAGCCGAGGAACTTGATGATGCCGAGGTTTACGGAAGGATGGAAGCGAAGACCTCCCTTGTAAGGGCCGATCGCGCTGTTAAACTGGATACGGTATCCGTTGTTGACCTGAACCTGACCTTTGTCGTCTACCCACGGTACACGGAACAGGATCTGACGCTCGGGGGTTGTGAGACGCTCAAGCAGAGCCTCTTTTCTGTACTTGTCCTCGTCGGCTTCGATCACGACGCGAAGGGACTCAAGGACTTCCTTGACTGCCTGATGGAACTCGGGCTGTGCGGGATTCTGCGCAATCACTCTCTCCAGGATTTCATCAACATATGACATTTTCGTTTCCTCCTTAGTGGTTTGATTTCCTGCAGCATGTAAATGCGGGGGACTATATACGAATAACGGAATGTAAGTATTATTGTATACAATCCTTGGCATAAAGGAACGCTTTGCTTGTAAAATGCCATTGGGCATAATCAACAAAGCGGCCACTGCTTTCTCTTTTTTGCTATTATAAAACGCCCAATAGTCATGTGCAATATGGCAAAATAGAGAAGCAAAATACTAAATCGGCTATAATAATTGTCTATATTTTACAACAATTATTGTATACACGAGTACAATAATTGAGATTTAGTCAATTTAGCGCTTTAAATGGGCAAAATGACGAAAATAGAAAAAAGGTGTCTGCCGCCCGAAAAGGGAACAGACACCTGCAGGTATTCTGTATTACAGAAGTGCGACGCCGGATTTCTCACAGGCTTCCACGACTTCGTCCGGCCAAATGGAGCTGTGAACTTCACCGATGTGGGCCTTTCTGAGGAAGAACATGCAGATTCGGGACTGGCCGATTCCGCCGCCGATCGTCAGAGGAAGTCTGTCCTCCAGGACCGCCTTCTGGAAGGGAAGTGCTGCGCGCTCGGGACAACCCGCTTTGTCGAGCTGCTCGCGAAGGGCGTCAGCGTCGACGCGGATTCCCATGGAAGAGAGTTCCAGCGCGATGTCCAGAACGGGGTAGTAGACCAGAATGTCCGCGTTGAGCTTCCAGTCGTCGTAGTCGGGGGCGCGGCCGTCGTGGGGCTCTCCGTCTGCGAGCTTGTCGCCGATCTGCATCAGGCATACAGCACCTTTCTCGCGGCAGATCAGATACTCGCGCTCTTTTCGTGTTTTGTCAGGGTAGAGAGCTTCCAGCTCGGAGCTGGTGATGAAGAAGATATCGTGGGGAAGGATCTCCTCGATATAGTCATAGCGGATCGCCATGTATTTCTCAGTCTTTCGAAGAACTCTGTAGACGTTCTGAACGACGGTCTTAAGGGTTTCGATCGAGCGGTCCTCTCTGGTGATGATCTTCTCCCAGTCCCACTGGTCCACGTAGATGGAGTGGATATTGTCTGTGTCTTCGTCGCGGCGGATGGCCACCATGTCGGTGTAAAGCCCCTCTCCAACGCTGAAACCGTATTTGCCGAGGGCGTAGCGCTTCCATTTAGCAAGGGAGTGGACGACCTCTGCCATCTGCCCGGATTCCCTGATGTCAAAAGATACCGGGCGCTCCACTCCGTTGAGGTTGTCGTTAAGTCCCGACTCGGGGCGGACAAAGAGGGGGGCGGAGACGCGGCGCAGGTTCAGCCGCTCTGCGAGGAGATTCTGAAAGAAGTCCTTTACGGTCTTGATGGCGATCTGGGTCTCATGAAGATCCAAAGATGACTGGTATTGCTCGGGGATGATTAGTTTTTCCATAGCAGCCTTTCCGCCGGCCGCGAAAGGAGCACGGCCTGCATTTAATAATCAGGATATTATATACTTTGTAATGATTCAGCACTCATTGTCCCGGGTGCTGAATTAATAATTCATTATTTAATCGCAAATCTGAAAAAAATGCAATAACGAATGAAGAAAGGGATGCTATACTGCATAGTATGGGCAAAGAGATGAGAATATCGGTCCGGGATCTCGTGGAATTCGTGATGCGGGCGGGGGATCTGGACGAGAGATCGGCCGGCGCTCCCGAGGATGTCATGCTCGAAGGGGCGCGGATGCACAGGAAACTTCAGAGAGAAGAGGGCCCCGATTATATGGCGGAAGTGCCGCTCTCCGTTTATTACCCGCTTTCGGAATGCGGGGAAGACGGAGACGCTTTTGTTCTTGTGGAAGGCAGGGCGGACGGTATTTTCCTCGGCTGTGATCCGGAAAATCCTATTTTCGGAGAGGCCTGGACTGTTGATGAGATCAAAACAACATACAGAAAGCTCAGCAAAATGAAGGAGCCTGAACCGGTGCACCTGGCTCAGGCCAAGTGTTATGCGTATATATACTGTGTTCAGAATCAGCTGGACACAGTGCGGGTCAGGATGACTTACTGCAGTCTTGTGACGCAGGAGATCAGGCGTTTTACGCAGGAGTATACGGCGCAGCAGATCACAGAGTGGTTTGAGGGCCTGATGAAGGAGTATTCCAGATGGGCCGGAATGGAGATCCGCTGGGAAAAAGTGAGAAATCAGTCGCTGTCAGCGCTTACCTTCCCTTTTTCTTACAGGGAGGGACAGAGAGAACTCGCGGTGCACGTCTATCACACGATCTGCCATGGAAGGAAACTGTTCCTGGAGGCGCCCACCGGCACCGGAAAGACGATTTCGGCTGTATTTCCGTCGCTGAAGGCGATAGGAGAGGGAAAAGCGGACAGGCTTTTTTATTTCACGGCGAAGACTGTCACCGGGCAGGTGGCTCTGGAGACTTTCTCGATCCTTCGGGGTAACGGACTGCGTCTCAAGAGCGTGCAGCTAACTGCGAAGGACAGGATCTGTCCGATGGAGAAAAGGGCCTGCAACCCGGACGAGTGCCCGCGGGCGAAAGGACATTATGACAGGGTCAACACGGCGCTGTTCGATCTTTTGACACTGAAGGAGGATATCCGGAGGTCTACGCTGGAGAAATTCGGGGAGCAGTACAATGTGTGCCCCTTTGAGCTGGGGCTCGACGCCTCTCTCTTTGCGGATGCTATAGTGGGAGATTACAACTACCTGTTTGATCCAAGGGCGAAACTGAAGCGCTTTTTTGCTGAGGGAAAAGGGAAGTACAGATATCTTTTCCTGATCGACGAGGCGCACAATCTGGTGGACCGCGGGCGGGAGATGTTCAGCGCTTCGCTCTCGAGCGAGGAGATGAAGAGCTTCAGGAGCGAGGTGAGAGCGCTTTATCCGGCGCTGTGGAAGAAACTCGGAAAGCTGGTCAGCGCCTTCAGGCCCTATAAGGAAGCTTTTGAAGCGGGGGCGGAAGCCGGATTTATCCCCGAAGCGGAGCCCGGGACGGCTGGAATGCAGTTTATGCAGACGCCGGGCGGCAGGGAACACGTGCTGCTTGTGGAGGAGATCGATGTCCTGGCTGACGCCTCGTACAAAGTCATGGAGGAGATGCAGTCCATACTGCAGGAGCAGCGGCGGGGAACAGCAGCGGCGGAATCAGTCGCGGCGCAGCAGGTTCAGGAGAATTTCATGAACGCCTACTTTGCCCTGTCCCGGTTCCTGACGGCTTACGAGGGCATGGACGGCGAGTACCAGATCTATATACAGAAGTACGGCAGGGACCTTGAGGCGCGGCTTTTCTGCGTAGACCCTTCCGGCAAACTGGCGGAGTGCCTGGACAAAGGAGCGGCGAGTGTGCTGTTCTCCGCGACTTTTCTGCCGATCCGCTACTACAAGAGGCTTTTGGGCGGAACGGACGAGGATTACGAGGTATACGCCAGGTCGTCTTTCGACCCGGAAAGGCTCGGCCTGTTCATAGCCGGCGACGTGACAAGCCGATATAGGATGAGGGGCGCGGATCAGTATGGCAAAATAGCGTCCTGCATCTACAACTCGGTATCGAGAAGGCACGGCAATTATATGATCTTCTTCCCTTCCTACAGCTTCATGGAGCAGGTGCTGGAGCAGTATACGATGCTGTATCCGGAGGATGAGGAGACGTCTTTCGCGGTCCAGAGACCGCAGATGACAGAGGAGGAGCGCAAAGATTTTCTTGACCGATTCGAAGAAGTAAGAGATGATAAAAGTCTGTTGGGCTTCTGCGTGCTGGGAGGGATCTTCAGCGAGGGGATCGATCTGCGAAAGGACAGGCTGATCGGAGCGGTCATCGTGGGGACGGGATTTCCCCAGGTGTGCGCGGAGCGGGAGATCCTAAAGCGATATTTTGACGGCAGGGGAGAGAACGGGTTCGATTACGCGTATCGGTATCCGGGCATGAACAAAGTGCTTCAGGCGGCTGGAAGAGTGATCCGTACGGCTGACGATGTGGGCCTTGTAGTGCTTATGGATGAGCGGTTTAAAACGAGCTCTTACAGGAGGATTTTCCCCGCGGAATGGAGCGGAAACAGGGTCACAGACAGCCTTGAAATTGGGGATAAAATCTCGAGATTTTGGGACGAATGGCTATAAAATGTGGATAACTTTGTGGACAGTGTGGATTTCTTCTAAGAAAATAGCGTTTTCCTATTGCAAAATAGAGAAAAATATGGTATTTGGAGATCCCGTTCAAGATAAGGAGGATTATTATGTGGGCAGAAGAAAGTGTGATCTATCAGATTTACCCCTTGGGAATGTGCGGAGCGCCCTATGAAAACGACGGCGTGCAGGCGCACAGGATCCTGGAAGTAAAGGAATGGATCCCTCATCTTACAAAACTGGGGATCACCGCAGTCTATTTTTGTCCCGTATTTGAGTCGGATACGCACGGTTATAACACGAGGGACTATAAAAAGATCGACTGCAGGCTGGGCACCAACGAGGATTTCAAGGAAGTCTGTGAAGACCTCCACGCAGCGGGGATCCGCGTGATCCTGGACGGAGTTTTCAATCATGTGGGCCGCGGATTCTCGCAGTTCCAGGATGTCCTGCAAAGAAGATGGGAATCCCCCTATAAGGATTGGTTCAATGTCAGCTTCGACGGAAATTCCCCTTACAACGACGGCCTCTGGTACGAGGGCTGGGAGGGCAATTACGACCTGGTCAAGCTCAATCTCAGAAACGAGGAAGTCATCGCGCATATCTTCGACGCGATCAGGTACTGGGTGGACTATTTTGACATAGACGGACTGCGGCTGGACGTCGCTTACTGCCTCGACAGGGACTTCATCAGAAGACTCCGGGGCTATACGGACTCGCTCAAGGAGGACTTCTATCTGATCGGCGAGATCCTCGGCGGCGATTACAAGACTGTTATGGGCGAAGGAAAGCTTCATAGTGCGACCAACTACGAGTGCTACAAAGGACTTTTCTCCAGCTTCAACAGCATGAATATGTTTGAGATCGTCCATTCCCTCATGCGTCAGTTCGGCTCCGATCCCTGGTGCCTGTACAGAGGGTATCACCTGCTGTCCTTCGTGGACAACCACGATGTGACCAGGGTGGCCAGCGTCCTTACTAACAAGAAGCACCTGCCTCTGATCTATGCGCTGGCTTTCGGTATGCCGGGTATTCCCAGCATCTACTACGGCAGCGAGTGGGGCGTTACCGGTGAGAAGAGACAGGGCGATCCCGCCCTCAGGCCCCGCATTGAGAAGCCGGAGTGGAATGAGCTGACAGAGTGGATCAGCAAACTCGCATCTGCCAAAAAATCGTCGGAAGCACTTTGCTACGGCGACTTCCGCAGTGTTGTGCTGACCAACAAACAGTGTATTTTCGAGAGAAAGGCGGCGGGCGAGAGAGTCCTGGTGGCTATCAACGCGGATGACAGCGAGTATGTCGCGCATTTCGACGCGGGATGCGGAACAGCCGTGGACCTGATCACCGGAAAGAAGCATGACTTCGGCGGCGGCAGCAGGCTTCCGGCATACAGCGCGGCTTTCTGGAAGATGGAGAAGTGACGCGGCATACGGATCCAAATGTTTTGCGATCGGAAAAATATGATATAATGTCTGTAATTTTATAAAATAAGGCAACTGAAGCCGGAAAGAGGTCTGAAATGACTATGGTGTTGGTCGCAGGTTTATTGCCCTGCGTTGTTCTGCTCTGGTATATTAATAAAAAGGATGCGATCGAAAAGGAACCCCCCGGACTATTGTTCAAACTGATCTTATTGGGATGCTTATCCACGATCCCGGCTATGATACTGGAAATGGTGGGGACGAATATCCTCTCAATGATCGGGCTGGATGACTCGGGGTACCTCTTCACATTGATCGAAAATTTCCTCATCGTAGCTCTTGCGGAGGAGGGGTGCAAGAAATTTATGCTGCGCAAGGGAAGCTGGAATAACCCGGCTTTCAACTATGTATTTGACGGTGTTGTCTACGGCGTCTGCGTGGCACTTGGCTTTGCCGGCCTGGAGAATGTTTTGTATATCTCCGGTTTCGGAATGGAAGTCGCGGTGGTAAGAGGACTTGCCGCTGTTCCGCTCCACGCGATCTGCGGTGTTTTCATGGGTCATTTCTACGGACTGGAGAAAAAGTATATGGCGTCCGGAATGACAGGCCTTGCTAAAAACGTGAGGACCCTGAGCATGGTGATCCCTGTTCTGATCCACGGCTTTTATGACTTCGCGGCCTCGATCGGAAGCGATGCGTTTGCTTATATCTGGCTTGGATTTGTTGTGATCGTTGATATCATCGCGATCAACGCAGTCAGACAGTATTCCAGCACGGATACCGGTATCTGAGGAGAAAAGCCGATCTGAATAAAAAGAAAAAAACTGTTGACACGCGGTGGACGCTGAGGTATATTAATTCATGTCCACCGCGAAAAACGGTTGTAAATGCGATAGTAGTACAGTTGGTAGTACGCCACCTTGCCAAGGTGGAGGTCGCGAGTTCGAGCCTCGTCTATCGCTCTCAGGGAACCGAAGATCTCGGTTCCTTTTTTTTGCACAATTCGGAGCTGTGCGCAGAACGCGAACCTGCCGCCGCAGTTTATTGCAGCACAGTATTTTATACAATTATTTCGCTCTCAAATGCGCTAATCGCTTGTAAAAAATTTGTCAATATCATACAATGTTCACGGCAAGCAAATGGGCGTAATGCCCCACATTGACTCTCAGTGAAGGAGAGCAATGATGAAAGGAGAACCAATGAAGAAAAATCTACTGGCAGGGATCCTTGCTGTAAGCATGGTGGCAGCACTCCTCGCAGGCTGCGGCAAAGGAACAGCACAGAACACCGGCACTGCGGGAACGCAGGCAGCTGCTGATGCAGCAGCCGGAACGGAACAGGCTTCTACAGAGAGAGCGAAGGCCAACGAGATCGTGATCGGTATCGCACAGGACCTCGACCAGAGCCTTGACCCTCACTACGCAGTGGCGGCAGGAACCAAGGAAGTTATGTTCAATGTCTTTGAGGGACTTGTGAAGTACGATTCCAAGGGAGACACTGTCCCCGCAGTGGCATCGGACGTTCAGATTTCCGATGACGGTCTTGTATATACTTTTACACTTCGCGACGGCGTGAAGTTCCACAACGGTGATACGGTGGATCTTGACGACGTGATCTATTCTATCCAGCGCTGCAAGGATGATCCCAAGGTCAATCCGCAGACTTCCACAGGACTTCAGTGTATTGAGAGCCTTGAGAAGGACGGGGACAACAAACTCGTGATGACGCTCAGCGAGCCCAACACAGAATTGATGTCTCTTCTGACGCTGGCTATTCTTCCCGCTGACTATGACAAACAGGACACCGCGCCGGTAGGTACAGGACCTTATAAATATGTTGGCCGTACAGCGCAGGAATCCGTCGAGCTTGAGAAGTTTGCGGATTACTGGGGAACTCCCGGCAATATCGACAAGGTCACATATAAGATCAACGAGAAAGTAGAAGGCCTGGTAATGGGTCTTGAGAGCGGCGCGCTGGATCTTGTATCCCACTTGAGCAGCACTCAGGTGGCTGAGCTCAACAAGGACAATTTCAATATCGAGCAGGGCACGATGAACCTCGTACAAGCGCTCTATCTCAACAACGAAGCCGCTCCTTTTGACAATGAACTGGTCCGCCAGGCTCTGTGCTATGCAGTGGACAGACAGGGCATCCTGGATATGGCTTTTGACGGCTACGGATTCCCGATCGGATCCAATGTGTTCCCTGCATTCACGAAATATTTTGACGAGAGCCTGGTCGGCTACTATGAGCACGATGTAAAGAAGGCCAAGGAACTTCTCACACAGGCGGGCTATCCTGACGGTTTTGATATGACCATCACTGTCCCTTCCAACTATCAGCCTCATGTCGATACTGCGGAGGTAATCGCGGAGCAGCTCAAGGAAGTCGGCATTAACGCGACACTGAACCGTGTAGAGTGGGAGAGCTGGAAAGCGGATACCTATGCAGGAAGGAACTTCCAGTCCACAGTGATCGGCCTCACCGCTGATCCGCTGACAGCCAGAAGCCTTCTGGAGAGATTTACTACAGGCCAGCGCGTTCCGGATGCGGAAGGCAACCGCGGCAACAACTTCATTAACTACAACAACGCGGATTACGATGCTCTCTTCGAGCAGGCGGTCAAGTGCTATGACGATGCAGAGCAGGTCAAAATATACAAAGAGATGGAAAAGAACCTGACCGAGCACGCGGCAAGCGTCTATATCCAGGATATGGCGGATATGGTCGCTGTGCGCAAGGGTCTGACCGGTCTTACATTCTATCCTCTGTATGTACTGGATGTTTCCACGCTTAAGTGGGAATGATGACAGAAAACGGAATCTGACTAAGCGATCATGTGCGCAGCAATAGGGCGTTCTTATTGCTGCGCATTTTATTTGACCGGTTCGGGCTGCCTGAACCGGCAGCTGATCGGAGCGATCCGATAGAAGGAGATGCTTAATTTGAAGTATGCAGCCCGCCGAATTCTGGCACTTTTTATTACTATGATCCTGGTATCATTTCTGGCTTTTGCAGCTTTCCACATCATTTCGGGAGATCCCGCGCGGGCGATCCTGGGAATGAACGCCACAGAAAAGCAGCTTGAACTAATGCGGCACGAACTGGGACTGGACAAGCCGTTTATCGTACAGTATTTCAGCTGGTTGTTGGGATTCTTCTCCGGAAATCTGGGGATTTCCTACAGCTACCGGCAGCCGGTGGCTTCCCTGATCATGCCTAAACTCAAGGTGACTTTGGTAATGGTCCTGATCAGCTTCGCGATCATTGTTGTCTTCTCGCTCCCTCTGGGACTTCGCGCAGCCCAGAAGTCCGAGAGTCGTTTCGACTGGATCAGAACGTCGATCAATCAGCTGTGTATGGCTGTTCCCGCCTTCTTTCTGAGTATCCTGGTCTCGTATGTGTTCGGGATCATCCTGAAGTTCTTTACACCCGGGGACTTTCCGAAGATGGATAAGAATCTGATGGGGGCGCTTCGCTATCTCTTTTTTGCCGCGGTCTGTATAGCGATCCCGAGGATCGCTATGGCGGTGCGAATGCTCAAGAGCACGCTCATTGAGGAGATGGAGAAGGACTATGTGCGCACGGCGATCTCAAGAGGCAATGACAGGGTGGAAGTCCTCAAAAAACACGTCCTGAAGAACTCCCTTGTTCCGACGATCACATTCCTTGGCCAGACTATGGCGGAGATCGTCGGCGGCAGTATCGTTGTAGAGCAGGTATTCGGAATTCCCGGTATGGGAAGATTTCTTGTGGCGTCGATCTCCAACAGAGATTATCCGGTCGTTGAGGCGCTGGTCGTCATTCTTGCCTTCTGGGTCATTCTCTCGGGAACCGTAGCGGATCTTATTAACCAGAAGATAGATCCGCGCCTTAAACTGGGAGGCCGCGCATGATGAAGAAGAAATTGAACGGATATCTTATTGCCGGATGCATCATAACAGGCATCATTGTCCTGTGGATCATCATCGGCAGGTTTTATACTCCCTATCCCCCCACCAAGATGAGCTCTGCAAAGCTTCAGGCACCGTCAGCGGCGCATCTGTTCGGGACGGACAAATTCGGCCGCGATATTTTCAGCCGTGTCATGCAGGGATCGGGAACGACACTGCTGATCGCAGCGCTGACGATCATGATCGGCGCAGGGGCCGGAACAGTAGTCGGAGCTGTGACCGGATATTTCGGCGGCATTGTGGATGAGGTGCTGATGCGCCTTAATGACGCGCTGACCGCATTTCCGAGCATTCTGCTTGCTCTGGTCATCATCAGTATTCTGGGGCCGGGCAAGTACAACGTGATCATAGCGCTGGGAATCGTGTTTATCCCCAGTTACGCGCGCATGATGAGGACGGCTTTCGCAGCGCAGAGAGATGTAAATTATATTATCAGCGCGAGGCTGATGGGTGCGTCGAACTTGCGGATCCTTCTGATCCACATGCTGCCCAATACGCTTCATGTGCTGCTCCCGGCGCTGACGATCGGTTTCAACAACGCGGTCCTTGCGGAGGCCAGCATGAGCTTTCTCGGCATAGGTGTGACGCCTCCGGATGTATCAATGGGTTATATGCTCTCCGAAGCACAGGGAATGTTCCGTTCGGCGCCCTGGTACGCGCTCAGCGTAGGCGGCGTGATCGCGCTCCTTGTGTTCGGCGTCAGCCTGATCGGAGAGGGTTTGCAGATCATGAATAAGGAGGTGAACTGATGCTTGAAGTCAGAGATCTCCATGTAAAGTTTCATAACAGAGACAGAGAAGCGGTGGCAGGCGTGAGCTTTACCCTTAAGGACGGGGAGATCCTGGGCCTTGTGGGCGAATCCGGCTCCGGAAAATCAGTCACAGCAATGAGTATTGCCGGCCTCCTTCCCCGCAAAAAATGTGATTACAGGGGCGACGTCCTCGTGGACGGCGAAGATATGCTTCATGCAAACAGGGCGCTCCTTCGCAAGGTGCAGGGAAATAAGATCGGCGTCGTTTTCCAGGAGCCTATGAGCGCTATGGACCCTCTGATGAAGGTCGGCAGACAGGTGGAAGAAGTCCTGGACATTCACACGGATCTCAGTCCCGAGGAGCGAAAAAAGAGAGCGATCCAGGCCCTTGAGGACGTGGAACTTCCGGACCCCGAGGCAGTATACAACAAGTATCCCCATGAGCTCTCCGGCGGAATGCTGCAGAGATCCATGATCGCCGCGGCTATTGTGGCGCGCCCAAGCCTGCTCCTTTTGGACGAGCCCACGACTGCATTGGATGTGACGATCCAGGCACAGATCCTGGAGCTTTTGAAAAAACTGAACAGAAAACACGGGATATCCATGCTCTTCATCTCTCACAATCTGAACGTAGTGCGAAAGTTATGCAAACGCGTTGCTGTCATGCAGAAGGGAGTGATCGTGGAGGAGGGATCGACGCGAAATGTCTTTTTTAATCCCCAGCATCCCTATACCCAGCACCTGATCGAGTGCATTCCCGCGAGAGTGAAAGTGATCGCGAGAAAGCATGCGGAAGAAGAGGCGGAGGAAGCCGGGCAGGCTCCGTCCGCAGATTCCATGCAGACTGTGCCTGCGGATTCCGCGCAGACTGTGCCCGCAGATTCCGCGCAGACGGGAGGTGAGCGCAATGGCTGACAGTATTTTGAACACGATCACATCGGTGACCGGGCTTGGCGCTGATCCTGCAGAAGCCTTGACGGAAGGGCAAAAGCAGCTTGTCCTCGAGGTAAATCATGTGAGCGGCGGGTACCGCACACCGGGACTCTTCGGCAAAGGCAAGTACCAGCAGGTCCTCTACGACGTGGATTTCAACATTCGCCACGGCGAGATCATGGGGCTTGTAGGAGAGAGCGGAACCGGCAAGTCTACCCTGGCCAGAATGATCCTCGGAATGCTTGAGCCTGAGGAAGGAAGTATAGTGCACTACACAAAGCGTCCTCAGATCATTTTCCAGGATCCCTACAGCTCGCTGAACCCCGCATACACGGTGGAGTGGTCGCTGGAGGAGCCACTCCGCGTATTCGGAAAATACGACGAGGCGGAAAGAAAGCGCCGCGTCCGCGATATGCTCGCCAAAGTAGAGCTTCCTCAGGAACTTCTGACTGCAAGGCCTTCGGAGTTGTCCGGCGGCCAGAGGCAGCGAGTCAGCATTGCAGCAGCCCTGATCAGAAGACCCCGCTTTATCATCGCGGACGAGCCGGTCTCCGCACTGGACGTAACGATCCAGGCCCAGATCCTGCAGCTTCTTCGCGACCTGCGGGAAGAACTGGACCTGAGCTATCTGTTCATTTCACACGATCTCAACGTCGTGTATCAGCTCTGCGACAGAGTCCTTGTCATGAAAAAGGGAAGAATTGTGGAGCAGGGAACAGTGGATGAAGTCTACGATCATCCAAAGGAAGAATATACGAAGCAGCTGCTGGCGGCAGCGCAGTAAGAAAATCCCCCGGATTTGATGTTGGTTCAAATCCGGGGGATTTTTGTGTGCAGTGGCAGCAGGCTTTTTTCAAAATAAAGCCGACTGCCTTTTTAGTGCCGCTGGAAGGTATCGAGCGGCACTAAAAAGGCAGAAATGCTAAAAACAGTTGATATTGCCATTAAAGTGCCGCTGGAAGGTATCGAACGGCACTAAAAGGGCAGAAATGCTCAAAACAGTTGATATTGCCGTTAAAGTGCCGCTGGAAGGTATCGAGCGGCACTAAAAGGGCAGAAATGCTCAAAACAGTTGATATTGCCGCTAAAGTGCCGCTGGAAGGTATCAGGCTGCACTAAAAAGGCAGGAAATAAGTTAAGACATCAGAACTGTGCAAAAAGTCAGAACTTGCATCTGAAAAAACGATCATTCCTTTTCACGCATTTGATTCCTCAGAGTTTCCAACAGAACTGGAGTGTAATCAATGCGTTCTACGCTGACACAGGCACTGCGGCTGCTGACGGACCGGTAGGTAGGACTGCTGTGTACATGACCGTAGAGATTTGCATAGGGCATGCTGCGAGTGACATAAAGAGGCGTATGGGAGAGGATAAAAAAATCTTTTAATATGATCGGAAGATCATAACACTCCTCAAAGCCAAGATCCCGCCACTGCTGCGGAGACAGATAAGAGTCGTGGTTGCCCATCACAAGAAACTTGCGTCCCTTCAGACGGGAGAGTAGTTCCCTGCATCGCTCCTGGCCGCCGGAGCAGAAATCGCCGAGGTGATACACAAGGTCATGATCGCCCACGACCGAGTTCCATCGCCTGATCATTTCCAGATCCATCGTGTCGGTATCAGGAAACGGCCGTTCTTCATAAAGTCTTATATTATCATCTCCGAAGTGGGTGTCCGCGATCAGGAAGATCCTGCTGTCTGTATGAGTCTTGCACATATTAAAACCTCCGTATTCATAGAAGATCCTTTCTTCTACTGTAGAATACCCGCAGAGTACCTGTCAAATTAATATTTCTTTAGAAAAAATCAAGTAATAATTGACACAAAGTTTAGTAATAGTATAATTTTAAATCGGGCCGGAAAGTTTAGCATTAGAATATTTTCAGTTAATTATTGGAATTATCCGTTATCTCAAATCTCAAGTACAAAAGCCGCTGAACGGACCAGAGAGGAAGGCAATAAGAATGGATACTGACAGCATCAACATTGATATCGGCAGAAGGATCAGGAACCATCGCAACCGCAACGGGCTGACCCAGCAGGAACTGGCGGACCGTACGGAACTCACTAAGGGATTCATTTCCCAGCTTGAGAGAGGGCAGGTTTCCGCTTCTGTAGTGACGCTGATGGACCTGATCGAGTGTCTGGGAACGACACCTGCGGAATTCTTCAAGGATGAAGAAGAGCAGGTCGTTTTCACGGAAAAGGAATATTTTGAAAAGCTGGACGAGCAGGGCAACAGCAGACAGTGGATCGTGCCCACTGCGCAGAGGTTTCAGATGGAACCGCTTCTGGTGGTGATCCAGCCGCACTCCTCCCTTGAGGAGGACAAGCCGCACAACGGTGAGGAGTTCGGCTATCTGATGAGCGGGAGGCTGAATCTGTGGCTCGGCGACAAGGTGTATCACATTAAATCCGGCGAGAGCTTCTACTATCAGGCGTCGCAGAAGCACCGGATCGAAAATCCGGGCAGCAGGCCCGCCAAATACCTATGGATCAGTACGCCCCCGGAATTTTAATTAAAACAGCAATCACTGCAAACAAAAACCAACGCATATGGAGAACAAGGGAATGGAGAACAACACAAACATTATTGAACTGCGCGGGATCACCAAGGTCTACGAGGACGGTTATACGGCAGTAGACAACTTCAATTTGGAAGTCAAGAGGGGAGAATTTGTTACGCTCCTTGGACCTTCCGGCTGCGGCAAGACGACGACACTGCGCATGATCGCGGGATTTTTGATGCCTTCATCGGGGGAGATACTGCTGAACGGAAAATCGATTCAGGATCTTCCGCCGTATAAAAGGCCTGTAAACACGGTCTTTCAGAGATATGCTCTGTTTCCCCATATGAATATTTACAATAACATCGCCTTCGGGCTTAAACAGAAAAAGACCCCCAAGGACGTGATCGGGCGCAAGGTGCGCAGAGTCCTGGATCTGGTGGATCTGGAAGGTTTTGAGGAGAGAAGCGTCAGCACGCTTTCCGGCGGCCAGCAGCAGCGTATCGCCATTGCCCGCGCGCTGGTAAACGAGCCCGAGATCCTGCTCCTCGATGAGCCCCTGGGCGCGCTGGATCTCAAGATGCGCAAGGAGATGCAGATCGAGCTCAAGGATATGCATGATAAACTGGGCATCACCTTTATCTACGTCACTCATGACCAGGAAGAGGCGCTGACGATGTCCGACAAGATCGTCGTCATGAACGAGGGCAAGATCCAGCAGATCGGTACGCCCGAGGATATCTACAACGAGCCGAAGAACGCTTTTGTTGCCGACTTTATCGGAGAGAGCAATATTTTCAACGGAATGATGACAGGAAAACTCCGCGCGAGATTCTGCGGAGGCGAGTTTGAATGCGTAGATGATTACGAAGAGGGTACCCACATCACAGCGGTCGTAAGGCCCGAGGACGTGGAACTGACAAAGCCCGAACTCGGTGTGATCCAGGGCGTTGTGGAGTCCGTGATCTTTAAGGGAATGCACTATGAGATCGCCGTGCTCTCCGGTAAGAACGAGATCGTGAGCCAGACTGTTCACTCCGCAAAGGTGGGAGACCATGTCGGAATCCGCGTTGAGCCTGACAACATCCACATCATGCTCGCGGAGGACCACACTAACTTCTTCTTCGCCGACATCAACAAGGATTTCAAACTTGAGTACAACGGACATCTTCTCGATACCAGCGTGACCAGGATCATCAAGGGCAGTTCCAGAAGAGAAGACGGAACGCTGCAGGATGCCAGCGGAGAAGCCATCGATCCGGCCCGCGTGCGCATTCAGGTAGCGATCGGCCCCAGCGATATCCAGATGACGGACGACCAGGACGCGGGTCTCGTAAAGGGCACCATCAGCAACCTCATCTACAAGGGCGACCACTACAGTTATGTCATCCACACGGAGCTGGAGCAGGATTTCGTTGTCAACGACGAGTATCTGTGGAACCTCGGAGACAGCGTCAGTCTCCTGATGCCTATTGATAAGATGACCTTCACGATCAAGAAGAAGTAAAACAGAGACAGGGAGGAATAACATTGAGATTTTCAAGAAAGAATCTGGGAATTCCATATGCCGTCTTTCTGCTGCTTTTCGTAGTGGCGCCTCTGATCGTTATTGTGATCTACGCTTTTACGAACGGACAGGGACAGTTCACACTACAGAATCTGACGGGCTTTTTCACGGATCCCAACACACTGGGCACTCTGTTTTACAGTCTTGCGATCGCGTTTGTGACGACAGTCGTGTGCCTTCTGCTGGCTTATCCCATCGCGTATATCCTGGCGATGAGCGAACTCAGGACGAAGTCCGTGATCATCATGGTCTTCGTACTGCCTATGTGGATCAACTTCTCGCTGCGGATCACCGCGCTCAAGGAAGTGCTGACACTGATTGAAGGAAATCTGGCCAGGTACCCTTTCACGAATGCGGTAGTCGGCATCACATATGATTTTCTGCCCTTTATGATCCTTCCGATCTACACAACGCTTTCCAAACTGGACGGCGCGCTGCGCGAAGCGGCTATGGATCTGGGCGCGGATGACCTGCATACATTCCTACAGGTGACGCTGCCCCTGTCGGTCCCCGGCATTGTCAGCGGCGTTTCCATGGTCTTCCTGCCGGCTATGACTAACTATGTCGTCCTGGATATGCTGTACAACAGCACCTATATCATGGGCAGCCTCATCGGAAGCTATTTCTCCGCCTACAACTGGCACGGAGGTTCCATGATCGCGCTGATCCTTCTGGCGATCATCTGCCTTTTCACCCTGCTCACGACGGAATCGGGTGAAGAAAATGAGAGAGGAGGAGCGCTGCTGTAATGGTCAAAATATTGAAACGTGCATACCTTATCGTCATGCTGCTGTTCATCTATCTCCCGATCCTGATCCTGGCGGTGTTCAGCTTTACAAGCGCTACACAAATCGGCGCGATCAGGGGATTCTCCCTGCAGAATTATGTGACGCTGTTCACGACACCGGAACTGACGGATATGATCCGCGGAACACTGTTTCTGGCGCTGGGATCCGCTTTTCTCGCGACGATCCTGGGAACACTGGGAGCTATCGGAGCCTTTTATTCCGGAAAGAAAGCTTCCACGCTGATCACATCCCTTAACCAGGTGCCTGTGGTCAACGCGGATGTTGTGACCGGTTTCTCTATCTGCATCCTGCTGGTAGTAGTCTTCCACATCAGCAAGGATACATTTATACCTCTGGTGGCCGGCCATGTGACATTGTGCGCGCCTTTTGTGTTCTTGTCCGTCATGCCCAAGATCAAGCAGATGGATTCGAGCATCTACGAGGCTGCGCTGGATCTTGGCGCAACGCCGCTCACCGCTCTGTTTGAGATAGTGATCCCGCAGATCGTGCCCGGCATTATCTCCGGCTTCGCGCTGGCGATCACATTGTCACTGGATGACTATTTTATCTCCACTTATACAAAGCCCGCGATGTTTGACACGATCAGTACTTATGTAGTCAACGCGACCAAGGGATCCCAGACGACGATCAAGACCGCTCTCTGGGCGCTCTCAACCGTGATCTTTGCCGTCGTAGTACTGATCGTCATAGGAATGAATGTCAGAGCTCTGCAGAAGGAAGGAGGAAGCCATGCAAAAGAATAACGGAAACGGCATGCTTTCCACCAAAAGAGTTTTCAGAACTCTGTCCGCCGCCGCAGCTGCAGCGGCTGTCACTGTGACAACGATCGCCGGAGTATTCCTTGCAGTACCCGCGGACGCGCTGGCGGCCGGCAGGGACGAGGCTGATGTTGTCCTCAGGGTCTGCAACTGGGAGGAGTACATCGACCTTGGAGACTGGGACGAAGAGGAGACGATCGAACTGGAGTCCGGCGACATCATCGGTGAAAATTCCATGGTCGAGGACTTTGAGGAGTGGTACGAAGAAAACTACGGCGTGAAGGTAAAAGTTGAGTATTCCACTTTCGGAACCAATGAGGACCTGTACAATATGCTTACCCTGGGCGATGAGTTCGATCTTGTCTGCCCTTCGGAATACATGATCATGAAGCTGATGAGAGAAGGGCAGACAGTGCCGCTTTCTGAGGAATTCTTTGATCCTGATATTGAGAACAACTACTATATAAACGGCGTTTCGCCCTATATCAGAAAGATCTTTGATGAACATGAGATCGGCGGCGAGCCCTGGAGCCGCTATGCGGCAGGCTATATGTGGGGAGTGACGGGAATCGTTTATAATCCGGAGATCGTCGACAGGGAAGAGGCCTCGACCTGGAAGATCCTTAGTAATCCCAAATACAGCCGTCAGGTTACCATAAAGGACAATGTCAGAGACTCCTATTTTGCCGCGGTCGGAGCGATCAAATCAGACCTTTTGACTTCACCGGAATTCACCTCAGATCCGGATTACGCGAAGAAACTCGAAGAGGAGATGAATGATACTTCGCCGGAGATGATCGCGCAGGTTCAGGACTATCTGCAGATGTGCAAGGACAATGTCTACTCCTTCGAGACGGATTCGGGCAAAGCTGATATGATCACAGGAAAGGTTGTCGCTAACTACCAGTGGTCCGGAGACGGCGTGTATTCGCTCGATCAGGCGGCGGAGGACGATTTCGACCTCGCTTTCGCAGTCCCTGTGGAGAGCACGAATATCTATTTCGACGGATGGGTGATGCTTAAGAACGGGATCAGGGACAACGCCGACAAGCAGAAGGCGGCGGAGGCCTTTATCAACTTCTGTTCAAGGCCCGACAATGCCGTCCGCAATATGTATTACATCGGCTATACCTCGGTCATTTCGGGAGGCGACGATCCCACGGTATTTGAGTACGCGGATTACAACTACAGCGCGGAAGACGACGCTGAAGAGACACAGGAATATGATCTCGGGTACTTTTTTGACGAGGAAGGGGCCAAGGGAGAATATGTGATCGAAGCGCCTGTGGAGATGCTGGAGAGACAGCTCTACGCGGCTTATCCTCCGGACGACGTCATGCGCAGATCCTCGATCATGACCTGCTTTGATGAGCAGCAGACTGCAGCGATCAACCAGATGTGGATCAATGTGCGGTGCTACAATCTCAAAAATATGCCGGTCTGGGGATGGCTCCTGGCTGCTGTGGCAGCTGCAGGTGTGCTGTATCTGATCGTGAGACGGGTCAAAGCGGTGAGAAAGAAGAAAAAAGAAAAATGATCTCAGGGTGAGTCTGAGCATAAACACGTCAAAAAACAGACAGTCCGGTACCGGGAATCCCACGCCGTTCTGTCTGTTTTTTATATGGATATAGTCAGGATCCTGACATCTCCCGCGCTATTGACTTTCCTGAGGAAGTGTTTAAACTTTAGGTATTGGAATCTTAACGGCAGGGAACAGAGAATACAGATTTCCTGCTGATCTTATGAGGAGGAGATAATGCCGCAGATCGTAGAAGTAAAACATCTGAGCAAGACCTTCACGACCAAGGAGGGGCAGGTGGATGCGCTCAGGGACATCAATCTGTCCATTGAAAAAGGTGATATTTACGGAATAATCGGTATGTCCGGCGCGGGAAAGAGCACGCTCGTCCGGTGCCTGAATTTTCTGGAGGTCCCCACGAGCGGGCAGGTCATTGTCGAGGGCCAGGACCTCGGCAGTCTCTCGGACAGAGAACTGAGAGCGCTTCGCAGCAGCATAGGTATGATCTTTCAGAGTTTCAACCTGCTGATGCAGAAGTCAGTGATCGATAATGTGTGCTTCCCCCTGCAGATCCAGGGAATCCGAAAGAAGGATGCTGTCATAAAGGCAAGAGAACTGCTTAAGACGGTAGGCCTCGAAGATAAAGAGAAGGCCTATCCCGCTCAGCTCTCGGGCGGACAGAGGCAGAGAGTGGCGATCGCCAGGGCTCTGGCATGCGACCCCAAGATCCTTCTGTGCGACGAAGCGACAAGCGCGCTGGATCCGCAGACGACGGCCTCCATACTTGACCTTCTTAAAAAGATCAACGCGGAGACGGGCATCACGATCATCATTATCACGCATCAGATGTCCGTAGTGCGGGAGATCTGCAACAACGTGGCGATCATTGAAAAGGGAAGCCTTGTGGAGAACGGCCTTGTGGAGGAGATCTTCACACATCCCAAGTCCAGGGCGGCGAAACAGCTCATCATCGAGGGAAAGGATCCCGACGAGTGGACTTCGGAGGAGAACGCGGCAGGCACAGTTCCGCTTCTGCACGAGGACCGCAGGATCCGTATAGTATTTGGAACGCAGTCATCTTTTGAGCCTGTAATTGCCAATATGGTGCTGACTATGGGAACACCGGTCAATATCCTGAGGGCGGATACGAAGGATGTGCACGGCGTGGCGAGAGGAGAGATGATCCTCGGCCTTCCCGGCGACAAAGAGATTCAGGAGCGCATGATCAGCTATCTGATCGAGCGCGGCCTTGATGTGGAGGAGGTGACCGGATATGCTCAGTCCTGAGACATGGGCGATGATCGGCAAAGAGACGATCAATACTCTGTATATGGCCGGCTTTTCTACACTGTTCGGATATGTGCTGGGACTGCCCTGGGGCATTGTCCTCGCGGTGACAGATGCAGAGGGCATAAGGCCCAACAAAGTGATCTACCGGGTGCTCGACGTCATTACCAATATCATGAGGAGCATTCCTTTCCTGATCCTTTTGATCCTGATCATACCGCTGACCAGGCTGATCGTAGGAAAGAGCTACGGTTCCACTGCGACTATTGTGCCGTTAGTAGTATCGGCTGCGCCCTTTATCGCGAGAATGGTGGAGTCCTCTTTAAAAGAAGTGGATCACGGCGTGATCGAGGCGGCCCAGGCGATGGGCGCCGACACGATGACGATCATCACCAAAGTGCTTTTAGTAGAGGCAAGGATTTCCCTGATCATCGGCGTAACGATTTCCTTTGCGACGATCCTCGGCTATTCGGCTATGGCGGGAACCGTCGGCGGAGGCGGACTCGGAGATGTTGCCATTCAGTATGGTTACTACCGCTATCAGTTTGATATAATGATCGTGACGGTCATTCTGCTGGTGGCGATAGTTCAGGTTTTCCAATTTGCGGGAATGAGACTTGCATCCCGACTGGACAGAAGGAAGGCCTGAGGGCTATTATAGTAGTAATGAAACCGTCAGAGCAGGTATTTTGCTCGGGAGAGGAGAAAAGATGAAAAAGAGATTTGTATCAGTAATCACAGCAGCAATTCTGTCAGCAGCACTCCTTGCGGGATGCGGCGGATCAGGTGCTTCGACATCCGCATCCGGCGATCAGGCAGCGGCCGCGGGCGGCAGCGAAGAGAGCAAGACGATCACCGTTGCAGCAAGCCCTACACCGCATTCGGAGATCCTTGAGGCTGCAAAGCCCCTCCTTGCTGAGAAAGGATATGAGCTGGATATAAAGGTATTTGAGGATTATGTACAGCCCAACGAGGTTGTTAACAGCGGCGAGATCGACTGCAACTACTTCCAGCACGTGCCTTACCTTGAGAGCTTTAATGAAGAGAAGGGCACAGACCTTGTGGTAGCGGGCAAGATCCACTACGAACCGCTGGGAATCTACCCCGGAACCAAGAAAACCCTTGAGGAGATCGGCGAGGGAGATGTAATTGCAGTACCAAATGATACAACAAATGAAGCAAGAGCTCTTCTCTTACTGCAGGACAATGGTATAATAAAACTTAAGGACGGCGCCGGTATCACGGCGACCAAGCAGGATATAGCCGAAAATCCCCACAAGGTTGAGATCAAGGAGCTGGAAGCGGCCCAGATCCCTCATGTCAAGGATGAGGTTGCATATTCTGTTATGAACGGCAACTACGCGCTTCAGGCAGGCCTTATTGCAGCGAAGGATGCGCTTTCCTACGAGCTGCCGGATTCCGAAGCGGCCGCGACATATGTAAATGTTATCGCCGTGAAGGCAGGTAATGAGGAGAACGAGGGGATCAAGGCTCTCGTAGAGGTTCTTAAGTCTGAAGACATCAAGAAGTTTATCGCTGATAATTATGATGGCGCTGTGATCGTCTTTGAGGAATGATCTGCAGATCGCAGCACGGTTAGTACTGAGGAGGTAATAATGACAATCGAGAAGAAAAAAGAAGGCAATCGGCTGATTCTGGCAGTCTCAGGCCGCTTGGATACAATGACGGCACCGGAACTTGAAAACGTCATTAAGGAAAATTTGGACGGCCTGGAGGAACTGGTCCTGGATTTTGAAAACCTGGAATATATCTCCTCAGCAGGACTGCGTGTCGTTCTCGGAACAAGAAAGGCTATGGGAGACGGGAAGTTTTCAGTCCGCAACCTCTGCAGCGACGTAAGAGAGATCTTTGATATTACGGGGTTCTCGGATATCATCACGATCGAATAAGAATCAGACGGGAATGGAAAGAGACCGCCGCATCAGTTTTGATGCGGCGGTTTTTGCTGCGCGCCGGGCAGTCAGAAACTTTGTTTGCGGATACGGGAAACTACAGTATAATAATGATGTGAAATTATGCCCGGACAGCAGAATCGGAAGCAAATCAGAACTGACAGGGATGGTGCCAAATATGGAAAATAATGATCTTTTCAGAAAAAAAGCGGTAGAGAGAATTACTTCGCCGGAGAAACTTAACGATTATATTCATGTGACGAGCCCTTCGATCTGGATGGCGCTCGGAGCGATCATCCTGATCCTTGTCGGGGCGCTCGTATGGGCGACTTTCGGAAATATCTATACGACCGTAAACGGCGCTGGCGTCGTAAGAGACGAGAATCTCGTGATCTATGTCAAGGTATCCGACCGCCCCTCGGTAAAAGAGGGAATGGAGATCACGGTCAACGGCCACAAGACAGTGGTGAGGGAGATCTCCCCGGAGCCTGTGCAGGTCAGCGAGGAAGTCGGAGAGTACGTCCTGGATGCTACCGGACTCAAGTCGGGTGACTGGACCTATATGGTGGCAGCGGACATTGATCTCCCGGACGGAGTATACGAGTCCAGTATAACGGTGGAATCCGTTCATCCGATCAAGTTTGTGACTAACTGAGGATAAAGCGGGACCTTAGGAAAGGCCGGCTTTTGCGGACAGGCGTAAATTGACAGCAGAGGCTTAATATATGAATGCAACGACGAAAAAAGTTAAAGAACCTGTGAAAAGGGGGGTGGCGAAGGTTCCCGTCATCATGCAGATGGAGGCGCTGGAATGCGGAGCCGCATGCCTGACCATGGTTCTTGCTTATTATGAAAAGTGGGTACCGCTGGAGAAAGTCCGCGTGGACTGCGGTGTCTCAAGAGACGGCTCCAATGCGGGAAATGTGCTCAAGGCAGCGCGTTACTACGGCCTTGTGGCGGATGGCTACAAACTGGAGCCGCAGATGTTGATCGACAACGCTGTTTTTCCCTGTATCATCCACTGGAATTTCAACCACTTTGTGGTACTGGACGGCTTTACGAGGAACAAGGCGGTCCTGAACGATCCGGCGAGAGGACGGGTTGAAGTGACAATGGAGGAGTTCGACGAGTCCTTTACCGGAATATGCCTGATGTTCGCGCCCGGAGAGGATTTCGTGCCGTCAGGAAAACCCAAGAGTGTGCTCTCTTTTGCCGCCAAACGGCTTCAGGGCGCCGGGCCGGCGATCGTTTTTGTCGTGCTGACTACGATCATCTCTTCCCTATGCGGAGTTATTGCTCCAGGTTTCACCCAGGTATTTATGGACAGGCTGCTGACGGGAAAGAATCCGGACTGGGCCTTCCCCTTCCTTGTGCTCTTGTCGGTGTTCACGGCGCTTCAGATCGCGGTCTCCTGGATCAACATCGTGTACTCGCTGAGGATCAACGGTAAACTTGCCATTGTCAGCAGTTCCTCCTTCATGTGGAAGATCCTCCGGCTTCCGATGGAGTTCTTCTCCCAGAGAATGGCCGGCGACATTCAGTCCAGGCAGAATTCCAACACGGAGGTCGCGTCGAACCTTGTCAATACTTTCGCGCCTCTGGCGCTCAACACGGCCATGATGTTCTTCTATCTGGTGATCATGATCAGAATGAGTCTGCCGATGACGATCCTGGGCATATTCTCTGTTCTGCTCAACGGCCTGTTTTCGAGATACATATCGGATAAGAGGATCAATATCGCGAGAGTACAGGTTCGCGACAGCGGGAAACTGACGGGCACCACGATCGCCGGGATCGAGATGATCGAGTCCATTAAGGCGAGCGGTTCTGAGACCGGGTTTTTCGAGAGATGGGCGGGCTATCAGGCCAGCGTCAATTATCAGGATGTCAAATTCTCCAGGACAGACGAGTATCTGGGGCTTCTTCCTTTGATCGTATCAGAGGTCACGGACTGTCTCGTCCTCTTCATGGGCATAAGCCTTGCCATGAGAGGAGAGTTCACACCCGGTATGATCACCCAGTTCGCGATATACATGAAGCAGTTTCTCGCTCCGGCCACCCAGCTGATCACGACAGGGCAGACTGTCCAGGAGATCAGAACGGAGATGGAGAGGATCGAGGATGTGATGGAATATCGCACGGATGAGCTTGCAGACAATGAAGTGAGCGCGGATACACCGGATGTCTCCTTCGCCAAGCTTTCCGGACGTGTAGAGATGAAGGACGTGACCTTCGGTTATGCCCCCCTTGGCAAGCCGCTGATCCAGGATTTCAACATGACACTGGAGCCGGGAAAGAGCATTGCTTTCGTCGGTGCTTCCGGCAGCGGCAAATCCACTCTGGCGAAGCTTCTCTCGGGGCTGTATAAACCCTGGGAGGGAGAGATCCTGTTTGACGGGAAACCGATCAATGAGATCGATAAGGCCGTATTCAGGGGATCACTTGCTGTTGTGGACCAGGATATCACTCTGTTCGAAGATACCATAGCAAACAATATCAAGATGTGGGATACCACGATCGAGAACTATGAAATGATACTCGCAGCCCGCGACGCGCAGATCCACGACAAGATCATGCAGCGCGAGGGAGGCTACGAATACAGGATCAGGGAAAACGGCACTGATTTCTCCGGTGGAGAGCGGCAAAGACTGGAGATCGCAAGGGTACTGGCACAGGATCCTACTATAGTGATCATGGACGAGGCTACCTCCGCGCTGGACGCGAGGACGGAATACAATGTCGTGAAGTCGATCAGAGACAGGGGAGTTACCTGCATCGTGATCGCGCACAGGCTCTCCACGATCAGAGATTGTGATGAGATCATAGTTATGGACCACGGCGTTGTGACCGAACGCGGAACTCACGAAGAGCTCTACGCGCTCGGAGGAATGTATACGGAGCTGGTAAGCAGCAATTAAGGCGGCGAGGAGAGAAACAGTATGGGTTGGTTTGACGAACAGATCCGTATGAGAAAACTGAATGATGAAGTGCTGCTGGAGGAATCCTTTCTGGACATGGCGGGGTCCGTCATGGGACGGCAGCTGCAGGCTTCTCTGGAGAACAACCGGATCAGGACGAAGAACGCTATCGACGCTGTTCTTCAGAGCATGGGTGTCCGCAGCAGGGATATCCCTGACGATATCACGGAACTAAACGATCAGCTTGATTATCTGCTGGAGCCCCATGGCATTATGCGCAGGGCTGTCAGTCTCCCTCCCGGATGGTACAAGGATGCGGCCGGTTCAATGCTTATGATCTATAAGGAAGGCAGCATTCCTGTCGCAGTGCTGCCCGGAAAGATCAATGGTTATGAGTTCACGGATCCTGTCACGCTCAAAAAGTGCAGGATCAATGACAGCACCCAGAAGTTGTTCGAGGAAACAGGGCTTTGCTTTTACAAACCCTTCCCTCAGAAGAAACTCGGCATTAAGGACCTTCTGCTCTATATGGCGCTGTCAAGGTCTGTTTCGGACCACGCGATGATCCTGATCAGCAGCGCGATCCTGACAGGTATTGGGGCGATCATGCCTATGCTGACCAAACTGGCTTACGGCAGAGTCCTTAAGAGCGGCGAGATGAATATGCTCTTAGCACTGACAGCCTTTATGATCAGTGTTTCGATCGGACATCTCATCTTCGGAACAGTCTCCAATATGATCACGCAGGCAGTCCAGACCAAGCAGTCTGTCGCGATCGAAGCGGCGGTAATGATGAGGATCCTCTCGCTTCCCGCTTCGTTTTTCCGCAAATTCAGCGCAGGCGAACTCTATTCCAGGGTGCAGTCGATATCGGAGCTGTGCAAACAGCTTGCTTCGGCGATCCTCTCGACGGGAGTGACATCGCTGTTCTCGCTGGTTTACATTGTACAGGTTTTCCACTATACGCCGGCTCTTGTGGTGCCGGCACTGACCATCACGCTGGTCACTCTGGTGTTTTCAGTGGTGTCAACGCTTCTCAATACTGCAATCTCCAGAGAATCCATGAAGCTGGCCGCTCAGGAAAACGGCATGAACTATGCCATGATCACAGGAATCCAGAAGATCAAGCTTGCCGGAGCTGAGAAACGCGCCTTTGCGCGCTGGGCAAGGCTGTACTCGAAAGAAGCGGAGTACATGTATAATCCGCCTATGATCATTAAGATGAACTCGGTGATCAGCGCGGCGATCAGCCTGATCGGAACAGTAGTGATGTACAGCGCGGCAATCGGAAGCGGCGTCACCTATGACAACTACGTAGCGTTTACTGCTTCCTATGGCTATATTTCTGCCGCGTTTATGGAAATCTCTTCCATTGCCCTCATTATTGCGGGAATCCGCCCTACTATCGAAATGGTGACTCCCATCCTTGAGCAGGAACCGGAGGTGACAGGCGGCAGACAGATCGTAACAAGGCTTGGCGGCAATATTGAGCTGAACCACGTGAGTTTCCGCTATTCCGAGACAATGCCTGACGTCCTGGATGATCTGAGCATCAGGATCAAATCCGGAGAATATGTAGCGATCGTCGGAGAAACGGGCTGCGGAAAGTCTACTCTGGTGAGGATCCTTCTCGGATTTGAGAAGCCCAGAGTGGGCGCTGTCTTCTATGACGGCAAAGATATCAACAGTCTTGACCTTAGGTCGCTGCGAAGACATATCGGCGTGGTGATGCAGAACGGGAAGCTCCTTATGGGCAGTATTTTTGAGAACATCACTATTTCTGCCCCCTGGCTCACGATGGACGATGCCTGGGAGGCGGCGGAAGCGGCAGGAATCGCGCCGGATATCCGGGAGATGCCAATGGGAATGCAGACCATGATCTCCGAGGGACAGGGCGGGATCTCAGGCGGACAGAAGCAGAGACTGCTGATTGCCAGAGCTATTGCGCCGAAGCCCAATGTCCTTATATTCGACGAGGCGACCTCCGCTCTCGACAATCTCACTCAGAGGAAAGTCACGGAGGCTCTTGACTCCTACAAATGCACAAGGCTGGTCATCGCTCACAGACTTTCGACGATCCAGGCATGCGACAGGATCCTGGTCCTTAGAAACGGCAAAATAGCGGAGGACGGCACTTATGACGAACTGATCGCGGAGAACGGCTTCTTTGCGGAACTGGTAGAGCGGCAGAGACTGGATACAGGTGATATCAGACCGGTTTCCGAGGACAGTGAGCCGGCGCCGGAGGACACTTATGATATACCAGCGGATCGGTAGGGACGGCATAGATGCGGGCGTGATGAAGAGGATCGCGATCATAGCGATGTTCATTGACCACATGACCCTATGTTTCCTTGAGGTGGCAAGAGATTCGAAGGGCCACAGGATCATGAATACTTTCGCAGCGGGGAAAACGCTGGATTCCATCGGAAGAGGGATCGGGAGACTGGCTTTCCCGGTATTCTGTTTTCTCATTGTTGAGGGATTTCTTTATACCCGGAACAGGTGGAAGTATCTGGTCCGCCTGCTGGTGTTCGCGGCGGTCTCCCAGGTTCCGTTCTGCCTCCTGGTATTTCCTGATTCTCAAAAGCGTCACGCTGACACTATTTTTACATTGGCAGCGGGCTATGTCCTGATCTGGATCGTGGAGACACTGGCTGGGTATATGGGAGCAGATGATTTCCTGCCCGCCAGGCGGAGCAGATATATAGAGGAAGAAGAGGGGTACGGGAAAGGAAAGAGAGCAGTTCTCACCCTGCCCGCCCGATTGGACAGAAAATGGATCAGGTTCATTCTCTTTATGATCCCTTCTCTGGCAGCATGCTTCGGAATCTGCTGGCTGGCTAAGTGGTTCGGCTGTGACTACTCTTACGGGGGAGTCATATGCATACTGCTCCTGTATCTTCTCTACAGGTACAGAGAATACTCGATAGGGGCCTCCTGGGCGTGGCTTACGTATTATAACCATAACGAACTGCTGGCGATAACGGGATTTTGGCTCATCTGGTGTTATAATGGAAAGAGAGGAAAGCAAAACAAATACTTTTTCTATCTGTTTTATCCAGGTCATCTGTTAATCCTGTATCTGATCCGCAAGGCGATCTTCGGCGTATGACAACGGTTCCGGGCACATAAAATGACTTCTGCATAAGGCACAGTGAAAAAAAGGGAGGGCCGATTATGGAATTAATGTTTTTGGGTGCTGATCATGAGGTGACGGGGAGCTGTCACTATCTGCAGGTCGGTAAGAAGAAATTCCTGGTCGACTGTGGTATGGAACAGGGGATTGACCGGTTTGAAAACGCGGATATGCCTGTTCCGGCTTCGGAAATAGATTTTGTCTTTCTGACCCACGCACATATCGATCACTCCGGAATGCTTCCGAAGCTGTATCGCGATGGATTCCGGGGACAGATCATTTCGACAAGAGCGACGGCCAGTCTTTGCAATATCATGCTCAAGGATTCGGCGCACATCCAGGAAATGGAGGCTCAGTGGCGCAACAAGAAGGCAAAGAGAAAGATTGACGGCGAGGGATATGAGCCGATCTATACGATGGAGGACGCCGTTGAGACGATCAAACTATTCGTAGAGTATCCCTACGGCAAGATCTTCACGGTGAGTGATGGGATCCGCTTCCGCTTTACTGATGTAGGCCATCTTCTCGGATCAGCGAGTATCGAACTGTGGCTGCAGGAGGGAAATACGGAGAAGAAAATCGTGTTTTCCGGTGATATCGGAAACAAGATGCAGCCGCTCCTTAAAGACCCCGAATATACGACGGAGGCCGACTATGTGGTCATGGAATCGACTTATGGAGACAGGATCCATGAGAAAGATGACGTAGATGTGGTCCGGGATCTGGCGGACATTATCTCCGAGACCTTCCACAGGGGCGGAAACGTCGTCATCCCTGCCTTTGCGATCGGCAGGACACAGGTCATGCTCTACTATATCCGCCATATCAAAGAGAAAAATATGGTGCCGGATTTCCCGAACTTCCCGGTCTATGTGGACAGTCCGCTCGCAGTAGAGGCAACGCAGATCTTCTACGAGTGCGGACAGGAATGCTATGATGACGAAGCGCTGGACCTTCTTTCCAAAGAGATCAACCCGATCGGCTTCCCGAACCTGCACCTTTCGATCACTACAGAAGATTCGAAAGCAATCAACTTTATTGAGGAGCCCAAGGTGATCATCAGCGCTTCGGGCATGTGCGACGCGGGACGTATCAAGCACCACCTCAAATACAATCTGTGGAGGGAAGACTCTACGATCCTCATGGTGGGGTATCAGTCGGTCGGATCACCCGGAAGAAAGATCCAGGACGGCGCGAAGGAGATCAAGATCTTTGGAGAGGATGTGGCGGTAAGGGCCAAAATAGAGACCCTTCCGGGACTTTCCGGACACGCCGACAGACTCGGGCTTTTAGAATGGATCGAGGCCTTTAAGTACAAGCCCCGCCAGGTCTTTGTCGTACACGGAGAGGACCAGGTGGCCGAAATGTTCTCAAAGACATTGACGCAAGAGTGCGGGATCAGATCAGCAGCACCGTACAGCGGAACAAGGTACGATCTTGCGGCTGGCAAGTTTATCCTGATAACGTCGGGAATTCCGATCAGCAAGGCGACGGAAGGCAGAATGGTGAGCAGCTCCTTCACGAAGCTCAAATTCACAGGCCGCAGGATCCTCGAGTTTATCAACAGTTGTCATGGCCTTCCCAACAAGGATCTGGAGCGCTTCTCGCAGGATCTGGACGCACTGATCGAGAAGTACAGGGTAGACCGCAAATAATGATAGTCTAAAAGACAGATAGGAGAAATAAATATATGAATTTAATCGCTGCAGTGGATCAGAACTGGGCCATAGGCAACAAGGGACAGCTTCTGGTCAGGATCCCCGGTGACCAGAGGATGTTCAGGCAGGAGACGCTTGACAAGGTCATCGTTTACGGCAGAAAGACACTGGAGACTTTCCCCATGGGGCAGCCCCTCGACCGCAGAATAAACATTGTGCTGTCCTCGAACCGTTCCTACAAAGTCAGGAACGCGACGGTCGTGCACAGCATAGAGGAACTGATGGGAGAACTGCGCGCCTATCCTTCTGAAGATGTCTATATCATAGGCGGTGAGAGTATTTACAGACAGATGCTCCCCTACTGCGATACAGCTCATATCACAAAGATAGATTATGCCTATGAGGCGGATTCCTATTTCCCCAACCTGGACGAGGATCCGGACTGGGAGGTGACGGCAGACAGTGACGAGCAGACATATTTTGACATCGCTTACACTTTCGTGCGATACGAGAGGAAAAAGTAAGAGAAACAGATTGGCAGAGCGGCGGTGATCGCTGCTTACCCATTACGGAAAGGACGGAGTGAGTTTATGTGGAAAATCTCAAAGAGAGCAGTGCGCGCTGTTATTCCGGTCATATTTGTGATCTGCTCTCTGTTTCTGTCCGGCTGCGGACGGAGACTGGTCATGACCAGGGGATTCGAGAAGGACGAACTGTTCAGAGTCGGAAATACCCGGTGCCTGATCTCGGAATACAATGTCTTTCTTCTCAACCTTCAGAAACACTGTGAGAGGACATTCGGCCACGGAGTCTGGGAAGGGTCTGAGGGCGGTGAACTGAGGGAGTCCATTGAACAGAGAGCTCTCTCGGAGGCTTCCCGCCTCAAGGTAATGCTGCTTCTGGCTGTGCAGGACAACATCATGCTGACGGACGCTGAAGAAAGCCTCGCCGATGAGGCGGAGACCGAATACTATGAGGGGCTGTCCGAGGAGGAGAGGAAGTATCTGGGAATCGAGGAAGATACGCTGCGCAGACTATTTGAGCAGTACGCGCTGGCTCAAAAAGTGTACAAGAGCGTAGGCACGGACTTCGAGGAGAGATATGACAGTTTCTGTACGACGCTGGACTATGACCTGAATGAAAAACTCTGGGATACGGTGAAACTGGCAGACATTCCTCAGTTGTCCGAGACGCCGGGATTCTCCGAGGTTTACGCCAAATATTTCGGAAATTCCTATCTGGGCCAGAAGGTCAAAGAGGAAGAAGAGATCAGGCAGTAAACAATGATAAAAGAGGAATTGTTAGCACTCATGTTTAATGAGTGCTAATTTTTTGTTGACATTTAACTTCGGGAATACTAAACTCTCTGTTAGACAGGCATAAAAGGCCATTACATTGTTAATCATTGTAAGATCATATAGACAGTAAAGGAGATAAAAGACATGGCAGAAAAAGGATCTTTGTCCATTAACAGCGAGAATATGTTTCCTATCATCAAGAAGTGGCTGTACAGCGACCACGATATTTTCTACAGGGAGCTGATCTCCAACGGATGCGACGCCATCACCAAACTCAAAAAGCTTGATGTAGTCGGCGATTTCACACTGCCCGAGGACTACAAAGCGAGGATCGATATCATTGTCAGCCCTGCGGACAGGACGATCACCGTATCTGACAACGGCATCGGAATGACAGCGGATGAGGTCAGAGAGTATATCAATAATATCGCTTTCTCCGGCGCGGAAGCTTTCCTGGCAAAATATAAAGACAAGACCAGCGATGACCAGATCATAGGTCATTTCGGACTGGGCTTTTACAGCGCATTTATGGTGGCAGATCTGGTTACCATCGATACTCTTTCCTATCAGGAGGGCGCGGAGCCGGTACACTGGGAGTGCGACGGCGGCAGCACCTACTCCATGGATAAGGGCAGCAGGCAGTCTTTTGGCACGACCGTAACACTGCATCTCACTGAGGACTGCGTAGAGTTTGCCAACTACTACAAGGCTCAGGAAGTGATCGAGAAATACTGCTCCTTCATGCCCACGGAGATCTATCTCTCCGAGAAGGACACCAGCGCAACGGAAACGATCAAAGAATCTGAAAGAAGACCCGACGACGTAGTGATCGAGGTCATCGAGCCTGAGAAGAAAGAGGACGGCAAGGAGCCGGAGGAGAAGAAACTCAAGATTCGCAGGCGCCCGGTCCTTCTCAACGACACACATCCGCTTTGGGGCAAGAATCCCAGCGAGTGCACCGAAGAGGAGTACAAAGAGTTTTACAGAAACGTCTTCAGGGACTACAAAGAGCCCCTGTTCTGGATCCACCTGAACATGGACTATCCTTACAACCTCAAGGGTATTCTGTATTTCCCGAAGCTCAATCTCGAGTACGAGTCCGCCGAAGGCGTGATCAAACTCTACAACAACCAGGTATTTATTGCCGATAACATCAAGGAAGTCATTCCGGAGTACCTGATGCTCCTCAAGGGCGTGATCGACTGCCCTGACCTTCCTCTGAACGTCTCCAGAAGCGCGCTCCAGAACGACGGATTTGCAAAGAAGATCAGCGATTATATCACCAAGAAGGTCGCGGACAAACTTGCCGGCATGTGCAAGACCGACAAGGAAAACTACGATAAGTACTGGGATGACATCAGCCCCTTCATCAAGTACGGCTGCCTTAAGGACGACAAATTCTGCACAAGAATGACTGATTACATCCTCTTCAAGGATCTGGACGGCAAGTATCTGACCACTCCCGAGGCCCTCAATGTCAACAGGATCGATCCCGAGGCAGACGAGGAGGAGAAAGCAGCAGAGACTGCAACGGATGAGAACGGCGAGAAAGTAGAAGCGGAAGTTGTAGACGAGAACGGCGAAAAGGCCGAAAATGATGAGAAGAAGGAAGAAGAGGTCGTGGACCACACGATCTACTACGTGACAGATCCCCAGCAGCAGAGCCAGTATATCCGCATGTTCCGTGACAACAAGATGCAGGCCTTTATCCTCGAGCACACGATCGACCAGCCCTTCATCCAGCAGCTGGAGGCGAAGAATGAAGGACTGCACTTCGCAAGGATCGACGCGGACATCCAGGAGGCCCTCAAGTCCCGCACCGGCAAGAAGGCTGCCGAGACACTTAAGGAAGAGTCTGAGAAACTCGAGAAGATGATCCGCAAGGCTGTGAAGAACGACAAGCTCAGCGTCAAACTTGAGAATCTCCGCGACAAGAAGACCGCTTCCATGCTGACTGTGGACGAGCAGAGCCGCAGAATGGCAGACATGATGAAGATGTACGCCGCATCCGGCATGCCCATGGGACTGGACAGCTTTGCCAAGGAGGGACAGACCCTCATCCTCAACGCCAAGCACCCTCTGGTCAAATATGTCATGGAACACGAAGAGGACAAGAACACCAAGATGATCTGCCAGCAGCTCTATGACCTGGCGCAGATCCAGAATGCGCCTTTGTCCGCTGAAGATATGGCAGGCTTCATCGTCAGGTCCAACGAGATCATGCTGATGCTGACGAAGCAGGGCGAAGAAGAGTAATCTGATGAGCCTGAGTATATACCCCGTCATGCACTTCGGTTTCACGGATGGGGAAGATTAATGTAATTAAAAGAGATGGCACGAGGATGCCATCTCTTTTTTCTGCGGTTCTTACCCATCCGTGAAAAGTAGTTACTGAAAGTGTATACACTTCCGCGTTATACTGTTCGAAAGAATTCCGTGCTATAATGCTTGTATATTGGGAAACTATGTGGTTCGGAGCATAAGAATATGGGATATCGAGAGTTGTACACAGCCGCCAATATGGCTGACGAAGAATATAATATTTCGGATAAAGGGCTGAGCATCACACCGGATAAGATACAGTTTACAGTGATGCCCGGCGCAGTCGCGGAAGGGCAGTTTGTGGTGGCAGGAGCGCCGGGAACTGCAGTGACGGGATTTCTGACATCGGACAACTTCCACATGCAGCTCAGAAGGGACAGTTTTGCCGAGAATCCTGACAGGATCAGCTGGCGGTTTGATGCCGGAAGCCTGAGGGAAGGCGATGTCTGCGAGGGAATGATCGGAGTAGTTTCCAACTGCGGCGAGTACAGGATTCCTTTCAGGGCAGAGCTCGTGACACCGCAGACAGCGGGAAGAGAAATGCAGGAGATCCGGAACCGGAACGCCGCGGCAGAGAGATTTCTTACTCTCGCGGATGAAGACTGGGGAAGCGCTGTGAGACTTTTTTACAGAAAGGATTTCGCGCAGTCCCTGGTCACTAAAGAGGAGCAGATGCTGTACAGAGGGCTCTCGCAGTATCCCGGCAATGAGCAGAATGTAGAAGAGTTCCTGATCGCTGCCTGCGGGAAGGATCCCGTTGAATTCCTCACGGACATAAAAGAGATCAGGACAGAGATCCTTGAGATCGGCAGTTCCGCCAGAGAATCCCAGAATACGGAGTATCGGATAGCGATCCGAAGACGCGGATGGGGCTATACGAAGCTGAGGGTTAGTATGTCAGGTTCTTTCCTCACACCTGCATCGTCAGTTCTTGAGGGAGGAGACTTCATAGGAGATACATGTGTTTTCACCTATAAAGTGGAGAAGCACAGGCTTCACGCGGGACGCAATTTCGGGAGGATCATTCTCAGGTCACCCTATCAGGAGATCCAGATCCCGGTGGAGATCATTTACAGAAGAAAGAGCGACGCCAGAGCGAGGCAGGAGAGAGAGAGCAGAAGAGCTCTCATAGAAATGATGCGCCACTATGAGAGGCTGCATACCGGCTGGGCAAGACAGACCCAGGGACTCGAGAGCGGGATCGACGACGGCGAGTGGCTCAGGCAGGCGGACGAACTGGTCAAAAGATTGTCGTTTCTGCGAAGAGACAGTATTTTGCCCAGACTCTACGCCGCGCAGATCCTGCTTATGGAAAACAGGATCCATCAGGCTGTCACGGAACTGGAAAATGTCCGGAGAAAGCTTGCAGGCGTCGCACCGGGAGAAGTACTGGAAATGGGGTACAGCCAGTACAAAGATGAGTCGGATATCGAGTACTGCTACAGGCAGTTTCTGACCGCGCTGGCCTATCATGACGCTGACGTGATCACGCCCAGAGTGGGAAGGATCCTCAGGGAGCGCTACAGAAGGAATCCCTCGGACTGGAGGATCTCCTGGATGATGATGCAGCTGCTCCCCGAATACGCTCCGGGGCTTCCGGCGCGCTGGAATTTCCTGAAAAAGCAGTATACGAACGGCAGCAGGAGCCCCCTTCTGTATCTGGAGGCGTGGGACATGATCCATGCGGACCCCGCCTATCTGAGCCTTCAGGAGGACCGCAGAACAGGAAGATACGGGGGAGATGCATTTGAGAGGCAGGTTCTTCTCTATGCGATCAGGAAGGAACTTCTTGATCCGCAGACCATGGAGAGCGTACTGGAGAGGTCCGACCGCAGAAGAGAATTTTCGCGGTCTCTTTATCGTATTCTCACGACTGCCTACGGACAGGAGAGGATGCGGGCAATGCAGCCCCGGATCCTTAAGAGCATTTGCACTTTGCTGATCAGGGGGAACAAAACGGGACCGGATTATTTTGTCTGGTATTCCAGAGCTGTGGACAAAGATCTGTCCCTGATGAGGCTTTCCGAGTGCTTTCTGCAGTCGATGCCGGAGGACTACGAGGGTGTCATTCCGGACAGCGTGATGAGACAAACCTTCAGAGGAAGCATGCTCTCGAATGGAAGCAGGACATATTTCTACAGATATCTGTACCAAAACAGAGAGCGCTATCCGGAAGTTTTCAGGCAGTGCGCGGATGACATCCGGAACTTTTTGGAAGTACAGATCTCGGAGCACCGCATGTCGGACAACCTGGCGGCGCTCTATACAGCTGCGCTTAAGGACCCGCAGATCAGACCTGACAACGCAGGGGACCTGACTAAACTCTCCTATCTGTCGCATTTGCGGACGACGCATTTGTATATGAAGAGAGCAGTGACGATCTATGAGCAGAGCAGCAAGGAGCGTAGCTATCCTATTGAGAACGGAAACTGTGTGCTCCCGATCTACGGGGAAGACAACAGGATCTTTCTGGAGGACGCGCAGCACAACCGCTACACAGCAAGTGTGCCCTATACCTGTGACAGGATGATGGATCCTGTCCAGGCACCGGATCAGGTCTCGGTACAGGAGATGACGGACCTTCCGTTCGCGCTGGAGATCTCGGGCGCAGCCGGGGAGTCCTTCGAAGTCACGGACGAGACGCTGCAGTACTGTGAGATCCTGGTGAGATCCGCCGGAATCGCGCCCTCGTACAGGATCAGGCTCAAGCTCAGGCTCATGGATTATTATGAGAGGACCGGTGACCGGGAGAAACTGCGGGGAATGGCGGGAACTCTTGAGCCCGGTGAACTGGGCGCGGAGGACCGGGTCAGGACGATCGGGCTGATGGCGAGGTGCGGAATGTATACTGAAGCCGCGGACTGGCTCGCGGTGAGCGGCGCGGATCACTGCCCTGCGGAACTTCTGGCGGCAGTGGCGCTGGGAGCTGCTGCAGACGCTGAGGCAGATGAAAGCAGGCAGGAACAGGCGGGAAGGATCGCCTGGGCAGCTTTCGAGCGGGGAGAGCACAGCAGCGATGTTCTTGCGCTCATACTGAGCAGTTATAACGGACTGACAGAAGATCTTCTGCGTGTGAGAGATGTGATCCTGGAATTTGCGGAGGCAGAAGCAGACGAGGATCCGCTGGTCACAAAAGCCGAGGACAGGCTTCTCTCCCAAATGCTCTTCAGCGGTGAGATGGCCGCAGGTCAGGAGGAACTGCTCCTGAGACAGTACAGAAGAGGGGACAGGCACAGGGCGCTGGCGGCGGCCGGTATTTCCCAGTACTGTCACTATGTTTTCGCTGACTGGCATGCCATGGATCCGGGGATCATGAAGCTGATCACAGAGGCGGCCGGAGAGGGACATGAGCTCCCCGCGATCTGCAGACTGGCTTACCTCAAGACTTTGGCTGACAGAACAGACAGCTTCACAGAGGACGAAGCGGACACGGCAAAGAGATTTCTGACTTCCCTTCTCCGGGAGGAGATCGTATTTCCTTTCTACCGGCAGTTCGCCGGAGCAGGTCCGGGACTGCGCCTGTACGACCGGGAGACGATGATCGAGTATCACAACCCCGCAGGCGTCAGAGGGGCAAGAGGCCATGTGGTAATTCACTGCGCCCTGGAAAGAGGCGGCAGGCAGGAGCCCTTCATGGCGAGAGAGATGAAGGAGATGGTGAGGGGGTTCTATGTGAGTTCCTTCTTCCTGTTCTACGGAGAGCAGGTGCACTATTTTATAACTGATGATCCCGAGGAGAAAAGTATTGTAGAGAGCGGCACTATCGGACAGGACGCGAGGATCGACCTGGCGCGGACGGACCGGTTCGCTCAGATTGACGCCGTGTCCAGAGCGGATGCGCTCAAGGAACGCGAAAAGACGGTACAGCTGCTCAGCGAATATACGAAAAAGGAGTATCTGACAGCCGCGCTGTTCGGCGCGGAGGAGGAAAACGATGCTATTTACCAGACTACCTGAAAAAAAATATCTTCTGGGGATTGATATCGGGGAAACTTTCTGCCAGATTTCCTATCTGAACACGCGAAGGCTTACGGCCGGGATGGATCCCTATACATTTTCATATGTCGCGGGAGGCGAGGAATTTGATATTCCGGCGGCAGCTTTTCAGGATCCGGAGAGCGGAGAGTGGTATTTTGGAAATGACGCTCTGACGCTTTGTGCCGAGCGGGGAAAGGAACCGTTCACACATCTTCTTGCTAATGCTGAAAAAGAGCGGGAGGAGAGCGGAGAAAGTGTTTATCTAAAGATCCTGATCGCTTTTCTCGGTTATTGTATGAACCTTCTGTCAGCAGAAGTGACGACGGAAGAGATCGAGGCGCTGACTTTTACGACGACAGATATGAACAGCACAAATGCGGAAATCCTGAAAAGGGCGGCAGAGGTGCTTTTCCCCGGTTTTGACAAAGTGGCTTATGAGGAGCACATCAAGTCTTTCTATCACTATGTGCTCATGCAGGATGAGGAGCAGCGCAGACAGTCGGTGCTTCTGGTAGACGGCTGGTCCGATTCGGAACTGGTGCTCTACACGCTTTCTTTCAACAAGAAAACGAGGCCCATAGTGTGCTTTCCGCAGGAACGTCATCTGGAGATCCCTGCGGATGCGGATCCTTCGGAGAAGGACAGGTTGCTTTTCAAAGCAGTGAGAGAACTGATGCAGGAAAAGGAGTTTTCTGCGGCCTATCTCACCGGACCGGCACTGGGCGGCGGGTGGATGAAGGACTCCCTTAACCTGATCTGCCGGGGACGGAAGGCATTCCAGGGAGATACGCTCTACAGCAAGGGCGCGGCAGACAGCACTATGGCGGCCTGCGGGCTTGCCTCCAAGGCTGACAAATACTTCTACCTGAGCAGGGACGCGCTTCGCTGCAACATTGGCATGGAGTGCCTCAAAAAGGGCAGGACAGTGTACCAGGCGCTTCTGGACGCGGGGGCAGCGTGGTATGACGCCGCCGCTCAGATCGATATCCTGCTGGAGGACGGGGATGAGATCGTTCTTTTGGAGACTTCCGTAGACCGGGGAAATGAGCGGGAGATCAGGGTCAGGCTGGAAAACATGCCGCAGAGGCCGAGAGCAGCCACGAGACTCAGGATCAGGCTCAGCATGACCTCTTCGGAGCGGATGAGACTGGAAGCGGAGGACCTGGGGTTTGGAGAGATCTTCCCCTCCTCGGGGATGAAATGGGAACAGGAGATAGCCATCAATGGGTAGGTGTATTTTGACAACGGGGCGGATCGCGGAGAAGCCCTACCGGATCAGGATCATAGACCGGAATGTCTATACAGTTGAGGAACTGTGCTATTCCATAGCCCAGTGCGCCTCTTTCCTTGACGAGGATTTTATGGACCACGAGCTTTTGGTGTGGCTTGAGGAGTCCTGCGGACTCGCTGAACTTGCTTCCCAGCTGCGCTCGCTCCTGCGGGGAAGATGCGCAGTGGAGGACTTCGCATCTGTGATCCTTCTGTATGTGGGATATCAGAGCGTAGCCGAAATAGAGAGGATCCGGGCGTCAATATCCTCAGGTAAGGGAATGGAGCCTTTCCACAGGAGACTCAGTGAGGCTAAGTTCGCGGCTTCGAGAGGGCAGGTCACCCGGGCCATCGAACTGATGGACGGAATCGAGTCGGAACTGCCCGAACTCGAGCGGGAAATGCGCGGCAGGATCTGGGCTGAGAAGGGATTTCTCTATGCACAGGGTTTTCGGTACGCGGAGGCGGCAGATTGTTATGGCAAAGCCTGGAGGCTCTCCGGAAGCAGACAGAACTGCGTCAGATACCTGGCTGCTCTGCGCTTTTCGATCCCCGATGAGGAGTACAGGGCTTTTATAGAGGAACACCCGGAGCTGGAAGATCCTGCACGGGAACTGGAAAATGCGGCTGCCATAGCGGAAAAAGAATGGAAGAGCGGGACTGCCGGCAGGCAGAGCAAGCGTTTGCAGGTGTACCTCCGCAACGGGCAGACCAAATCTTTCGACAATTACGCAAGGCAGAGGATCCGGGAACTGCGGGACCGCTTCAGGGAGGACAACGCGCCTTCTTTCTAGGAAATTAAGGGCCTGAGCATGATCTTGAACAATCCTTTTATTGAAATCGGGAAAAATATTGTTATACTGTATTACGTTGTCAGATAAGGCGCAAAAGCCTTACGGAATTTTGATCAGAATCGAGAAAGGAAACCAGAAATGGCCAATGACAGATATGTGAGCCCGCTCTCTGAGAGATACGCGAGCAAAGAGATGCAGTATATTTTCTCCCCTGACATGAAATTCAGGACCTGGAGGAAACTGTGGATCGCGCTGGCTGAGACAGAAAAAGAGCTCGGGCTGCCCATTACTGATGAGCAGATCGCCGAACTCAGAGCCCACGCCGATGATATTAACTACGAAGAAGCCAAAGCCAGAGAAAAAGTGGTCCGCCATGACGTCATGAGTCATGTCTACGCATACGGACTGCAGTGCCCCAAGGCGAAAGGGATCATCCACCTCGGTGCCACCAGCTGCTATGTTGGAGACAACACGGACGTCATCATCATGAGGGAAGCACTCAGACTGGTGCGCCGCAAACTGATCAATGTTCTGGCGGAGCTGGCAGGGTTCGCAGACGAATACAAGAGTCTTCCCACCTTGGGATTTACACATTTCCAGCCTGCGCAGCCTACAACAGTGGGCAAAAGAGCGACTCTTTGGATGCAGGAATTCTACCTTGCGCTTGGCGAGGTGGAACATGTGCTCGGAAACCTGAAACTTCTGGGAAGCAAGGGGACCACGGGCACGCAGGCCTCTTTCCTCGAACTGTTTGACGGAGATCTCGATAAGGTGGATCGCCTTGATCCCATGATCGCCGAGAAAATGGGATTCGACGGCTGTGTTCCCGTATCCGGACAGACCTATCCCAGACTTGTGGACACCATCGTTTTAAATGCACTGGGAATCGTCGCTTCCGCAGCTATGAAGCTTGGAACGGACATCCGCCTTCTCCAGCACCTCAAGGAAGTGGAAGAGCCTTTCGAGAAGAGCCAGATCGGTTCCAGCGCAATGGCTTACAAGAGAAACCCCATGCGCAGCGAGAGAATCTGCTCTCTCTCCAGATATGTGATGATCGATGTTTTAAACCCCGCAGTCACAGCGGGCACACAGTGGTTTGAGAGAACCCTCGACGACTCTGCCAATAAGAGACTTTCTGTTCCCGAGGGATTCCTCGCCATCGACGGAGTACTCGATCTGTGCCTGAATGTCACAGACGGCCTCAAGGTATACCCCAAGGTCATCGAGAAGCGCCTCATGGCGGAACTGCCCTTTATGGCGACCGAGAATATCATGATGGACGCAGTAAAGGCTGGCGGAGACAGGCAGGAACTGCATGAGAGGATCCGGGAACTGTCTATGGAAGCAGGCAGACGCGTGAAGGAAGAGGGCCTGGACAACAACCTGCTCGAGCTGATCGCGGCAGATCCGGCTTTCCACATGAGTATCGAAGAGCTCAGGAAATCGATGGATCCCTCAAGATATATCGGATGTGCGCCTCACCAGGTTGAGAGATTCCTCAGGGATGTGATCCGCCCTGTGCTGGATGCAAACAGAGATATTCTCGGAGAAAAGGCCGAGATCAACGTCTGATCACAATAAACTGCTCCCGATAATTCATTATAAACGGCAGAAGGTTATTGATCTGCCGGCCAAAGGAGGAAGATATGGTTAAAGCTGTCGTAGGCGCGAACTGGGGCGATGAAGGAAAAGGCAAGATCACAGACATGCTGGCCGATTCCGCGGATGTCGTGATCCGCTTTCAGGGAGGTGCCAACGCGGGGCACACGATCGTCAACGGGTACGGTAAATTCGCGCTCCACACACTGCCGTCCGGCGTTTTTCACCGGGACGTAATGAATATTATCGGAAACGGCGTTGCGCTGAATATCCCGCTTCTTTTTAAAGAGGTTCAGGGGATCATCGAAAAAGGAGTGCCGGCGCCGCAGCTGATGATCTCGGACCGCTGCCAGATCGTGATGCCCTATCACATTCTCTTCGACCAGCTCGAAGAGGAGAGACTGGCGGGCAAGTCCTTCGGCTCTACCAAGTCCGGCATCGCGCCTTTCTATTCCGACAAATACGCCAAGATCGGTTTCCAGGTCAATGAGCTGTTTCAGGATGAGGCGGTCCTGGCGGAGAAGATCGCGGATGTATGTGTCAAAAAAGATATCCTTCTGGTGAATCTCTATCACACGGATCCTATCGACCAGAAGGCGCTTCTGAATACGCTTCTGGAGTACCGCGACATGATCGCTCCCTATGTGGGCAATGCCGCCGAGTACCTGGAGAGAGCTATTAAAGAGGGAAAGACGATCCTTCTTGAGGGCCAGCTCGGCACTATGAAGGATCCTGACCACGGTATCTATCCCATGGTCACTTCTTCCAGCACGCTGGCCGCTTACGGCGCGATCGGAGCGGGGATTCCGCCCTACGCCATAGAGAAGATCGTGGTCGTCAACAAAGCTTATTCTTCCGCAGTAGGAGCGGGCGAGTTCACTTCCGAGATCTTTGGAAGCGAAGCCGAGGAACTGCGCAGAAGAGGCGGAGACGGCGGCGAGTACGGCGCGACCACCGGAAGGCCCAGAAGAGTCGGCTGGTACGACTGTGTGGCCTCCAAGTACGGATGCCGCCTGCAGGGCGCTACAGATGTGGCCTTCACTGTGCTCGATGTTCTGGGATATCTCGACGAGATACCGGTATGTGTCGCTTATGAGATCGACGGAGAGGAGACTACAGAGTTTCCTGTCACACATGTCCTCAAAAAGGCGAAACCGGTGTGGAAGAAGCTTCCCGGATGGAAATGCGAGATCAGGGGGATCAAAAAGTATGAAGATCTTCCGGAGAACTGCAGAAACTATATAGAATTCATAGAGCAGCAGATCGGATACCCGATCACGATGGTATCCAACGGGCCCGGAAGGGATGATATTATTTACCGTGAATCCGCTCTCAGCAAAAAGTGATATTATGAAGATCGATACAGTTATTTTTGATATTGGCGGCGTCCTGGTCGGGCTTGGCAGGATACACTTTTTTGAGCAGTTCGGATATTCTCCCGAGATGTGCCAAAGACTCCTCGACAGTACGGTCAAAAATCCGAACTGGAAAGAGTTTGACATTGGGCTCCTTAGTGACGAGGAAGTGATCGACCGCTTTGTGCAGGATACGCCGGAGCTTGAGCAGGAGATCAGGGCCTGCATGAAGAATATCCACGGCGTCGTATACAGACTGCAGACATCGATCCCGTGGATCAGGCAGATCAGGGAGAGCGGAAGAAGAGTCCTCTATCTGTCCAACTATTCCATGAAAGTGGCAAGGGACAATGAGGATGCTATGGATTTCCTTCCGTACATGGACGGGGGACTGCTGTCCTGCGACTATCATGTGATCAAGCCCGATCCGGCTTTCTATCAGATCCTTATCGATAAGTACGATCTGGATCCTTTAAAATGCGTGTTTTTGGATGATCTGGAGGACAATCTCGCCGCAGCGAGGAAGTTCGGGATCCGCACGATCCGGGTCAGGGACCATGAGCAGGCGGCCTCGGATCTGAAGGCTCTATTGGAGGAATCGTAATGAGCGAAATTTCTGAAAACAAGAATGAGCAGGAGAAGGCGCCCTCGACTGTTAAGAGAGTGGCAGCCGTGATCGGCATCGTTCTTCTGGTGGGGCTCTACCTGCTTACTTTTGTCAGCGCCTTCCTTGGAACGGAATCTTCGGGCAGACTGTTTCGCTTCAGTCTGGGAATGACCATTGCGGTGCCGATCTTTCTGTGGATCTTCAGCTGGTGCATAGGAAAGTTCACTAACCGGTAAAACAGGCACTGTTTTGGCAAAAAAGTCAAAGTTACCGCTTGACAGTTAGAGGACTGAGTGATATTGTAATTTGGTACGTGAAAACACGTAATTGGTACAAAAAAGAAGAGTTACCGCTCTCACCCAACGGCGAAAGCTTTTGCGGTTAATACCAATCTTTGATCCGGCAGCTGTTTCCAGAAGAAATGAGCTGCGAAGAGAATCAGGATTTGTTGACAGCGGTACAGATTGTGCCGCTGTTTTCTTTTGTCTTAAGTTGTGGAGGGTACTGCAATCAGAAACACTAACGACAATTTATTCATTAATGAACAGATTCGCGACAGGGAAGTCCGAGTGATCGGCCCTGACGGCGAGATGCTCGGCATCATGTCCGCTCTCGAGGCAAGAAAACTTGCTGAAGAGGCTGAACTTGATCTGGTCAAGATCTCTCCCGGTGCCAAGCCGCCGGTGTGCAAGATCATCGACTACGGCAAGTACAAATATGAAAAGACCAGAAAAGAGAAGGATGCCAAGAAGAAGCAGCACACTGTCGAGATCAAGGAGATCCGTATGTCTCCCAACATCGACACTAACGATCTTCAGACCAAGATCAATGCTGCAAGGAAGTTCCTTACCAAGGGCGACCGCGTGAAAGTAACACTTCGATTCCGTGGACGTGAAATGGCCCATATGCAGCAGAGCGCCCACATCCTCACGGATTTCGCGGATGCGCTTAAGGACTGCGCTATGGTTGACAAGACCCCGAAGGTAGAAGGAAGAAGCCTTACCATGTTTCTTGCCGGCAAGAAGCAGTGATCTAAGGACCGGTTCCGGGACTTAAAGATAACTGCGTGATATTCGCAGCCGGTTTGAATAGAGTTCTGTCAGGGGGTTTTATGACAGAAACAGAACCGCAATCAACAGTGAAAGACTTTGGACTTTCACTCAGAAGTCTGTGTCCGTAACGCCGCAGACATTTTCCGGACATGCCAAAAGCGTGATCCGGATGTGGACGATGATCCACGTTTGGCAAAGGAGGTAAATAGAATGCCCAAGATGAAAACTAAGAGAGCTGCTGCAAAGCGCTTCAAACTGATGAAAACTAAGAGAGCTGCTGCAAAGCGCTTCAAACTGACAGGCTCCGGCAAACTTATGAGATTTAAAGCCAATAAGCGCCACATCCTGACCAAGAAGTCCACAAAGAGGAAGAGAAACCTCAGAAAGCCTATTCTGGCGGACGCTACCAACATCAAGACAATGAAGAAGATCATGCCTTATCTGTAATTAAGACAGGTGCATGAAGAACGGATTCGAATTAAGAAGAAACGCACAATTGTAATTGTGCCTTACATATAATGGAGGATAGATAAAATGGCCAGAATTAAAGGGCCAGAATTAAAGGCGCTCTTAATGCGAGAAAGAAACACAACAGAGTATTAAAGCTTGCCAAGGGCTACAGAGGAGCCAGGTCCAAGCAGTATAGAATTGCCAAGCAGTCCGTTATGCGTGCTCTTACATCTGCATTCGCAGGCAGAAAGCAGAAGAAGAGAGAGATGAGATCCCTTTGGATCGTTCGTATCAACGCTGCAGCCAGAATGAACGGCATCAGCTACAGCCAGATGATGCACGGCCTCAAGGTCGCAGGCGTCGACATCAACCGCAAGATGCTCGCTGAGCTCGCAGTCAACGACGCAGCAGGCTTCGCAGCACTCACTGAGGTTGCTAAGAAGGCGATCGCATAATTGAAATACTGTTGAAAACAAAGGAAACTGTCGCTTATTATTATATAAGCGGCAGTTTTTTTGTTGTTATATTGTATTGAGAATTAATACACTGAAGCCGGGATCCGGACGCAGTGTGCTTATATGAGATGGGAACAGGGTATGAGAAGATTTTTGATCACGCTGATCATAGCAGCGGCAGTGTTAGCGCTGAGCTCCTGCGGAGCAGGTGGAGGAACAGGCGGAGGAGCAGGCGCAGAAGCAGGTGGAGAGGAACCGATGAATCAGGATCATGAAGCCGTGGAGACCGAGCAGAGCAGCGAGAGCATGAGCGGATATACAGCGGAACACTCGTATGAATACGCTGCGGTACATCCTGCCTATCTGAAAGAAAATGAGACGGATACAGAAGAGATCAACTGCTGGGGAGATTCCATTACAGAGGGCTACGGGAGTGACGGACTGACCTATCCGGAAGTCCTGGAGGAGCTGACGGGAATCCCTGTCAGAAACCTCGGAGTCGGAGGCGAGGACAGCATGGAGATCCTCAGACGCAGCGTCGCCTACGGCAGCCAGGAAGAGGATATCCTCGTGATCCAGATGGGAGATAACGGCGGGTGGAGAGACATCAGGCAGCTGATCCGCCAGTATCACGAACTGATCACAAAGTCCGGTACGGACCGCTATATCATCATAAGTTCCACAGACGATCCTAATGACTTTGATCAGATCTGGGGCTACACAATGGAGCCGGTGGGACTGGAAAACACCTGGTATGAAGAGGCATTTGAGAAGGAGTTCGGAGAGCACCTCTTTAACGGCAGGAAGTATCTGATCGAGCATGGACTGCAGCTCAACGGGCTCAGAAGGACAGAGACCGATTATATGAGGGCCAAAAGAGGGTATATTTCTCTGCAGCTGAGGAACCCCTGGATCGATAACACTCACCTCAACGAGGATGGCTATTACGCGCTTGCGTACGGAGTTTTTGAAAAAGGAAAAGAATTGGGGTATTGGTAAATTCCAAAAAAAGAAAAAGCTCGTAAACATTACGTTTACGAGCTTTCCTTAATCGGAGTGACGGGATTCGAACCCACGACCCCTTCGTCCCTAACGAAGTGCGCTAGCCAGCTGCGCTACACCCCGATCTTCATTTGAAGTACCTGTTTTTCAACAGGCAAATACTATTATATATGGTTGCGGGGGGAATTGCAAGCCTTTTTTGAAAAATATTTTGAGGAGTTAGTTCTTTACAAAGGTATGGGCAAATGATACAATTCAATTGCATAAAATCTAAACTGAAGGAGAAGAGTTCATGAATAACATTTACGAATTGGAAAAATCGACTGACAGCGATTCCTCTCGCGAGAAGACGATCATCAGGACCAGCATCATCGGGATCATTGCTAATGTATTTCTCGCCGCATTTAAGGCTGTGATCGGGATCATGACCCATTCCATCGCCATCGTGCTCGACGCGGTCAACAACATCTCTGACGCAGGGAGTTCTCTGATCACGATCGTCGGCACAAAGCTTGCCGGCAAGGAACCGGATAAGAAACATCCTTTTGGCTACGGCCGCATCGAATATCTCAGCGCTATGATCATTTCTGTGATCGTCCTGTACGCCGGTATCACTTCTTTTGTGGAGTCTGTAAAGCAGATCATCCATCCGGAGACACCTGAGTATAACACGGTTTCACTGATCATCGTGGCTGTCGCTGTCGTTGTCAAAATACTGCTGGGCCGCTATGTCAAAGGCGTCGGCGAAAAGGTAAACTCGGATTCTCTTGTAAACTCCGGTGAAGACGCGACGCTCGATTCCGTGATCTCTGCGTCCACACTGGTCGCCGCAGGTATTTTCATGATCTTCCATATATCACTGGAAGCATGGCTCGGCGCGATCATCTCTGTTGTGATCATCAAATCCGGTATCGAGATGCTGCGGGATACGATCTCCAAGATCCTGGGCGAACAGAATGATCCTGAGCTTGCCAGAAACATCAAGAATACTGTCACAAGTTTTCCCGATGTTCAGGGCGCGTATGATCTGGTGCTTAATAATTATGGCCCTGACGCCTGGAACGGATCCATCCATATTGAAGTTCCGGACACATACACTGCGGATCAGCTTGACCTGCTGCTCAGGCGGATCCAGATGAAAGTCTACAAGGAGCATCACGTCGCGCTTACAGCCATCGGTGTCTATTCGGTCAACACAAAGGATGCAGAAGTGATCGAGATGAAGCGCCGGGTCCGGGAGATCGTCTTTGCTCATCCGGATGTGAAGCAGATCCACGGCTTCTACCTGGTCAAGGAAGAAAAAGCCATGCGCTTTGATATTGTGGTCAGCCTTGCGGCAAAAGACCGCAGAGCTGTTTACAAAGAAGCTGTCGCTGATGTGCAGAAAGAATTTCCTGATTATACGCTGCATGTAGCTATGGATACCGATTTCGCGGAAGAGTGACGCTTCATCCCCACTTTTGCCCATTGCAGAATGAAAGTGAAGACCTTATAATTTAATGGGATTTTGGGGAGTAGCGATCCTGCAAATTGGTTTAGATAAAGGAGAATCGAGCACATGAGTAAATCAGAACGCAGAGTAGGCACAGTATCCAGAGGCATCCGCTGCCCGATCATCAGGACCGGGGACGACCTGGGCGCGATCGTGACAGAGAGCGTGCTTGAGGCGGCGGAGAGCGAAGGATTTGAACTCAGGGACCGCGATGTCATCGCAGTTACAGAGTCTATTGTCGCAAGGGCACAGGGCAATTACTGCACTGTTGAAGATATTGCGGAGGATGTTAAGAAGAATCTCGGCGGCGGCACGATCGGCGTCATCTTCCCGATCCTTTCCCGCAACAGATTCGCGATCTGCCTGCGCGGAATCGCGATGGGCGCGAAGAAAGTTGTTCTGATGCTCAGCTATCCTTCTGACGAAGTGGGAAATGAGCTGGTTAGCCTCGACAAGATCGATGAGGCGGGTGTTAACCCTTACAGCGACGTTCTGACTTTGGCAAAATACAGAGAGCTCTTCGGCGTCAACAAGCATGAATTTACCGGTGTCGATTATGTAGAGTACTACGGAAACCTTATCCGTGAGTGCGGCGCGGAGTGCGAGATCATCTTCGCCAACCAGCCCAAGGCGATCCTGGAGTATGCGGATCATATTCTCAACTGCGATATTCACACCAGAAAGCGCACCAAGAGGATCCTTCTGGCGAACGGCGCCAAGGCAGTATGCAGCCTCGACGAGATCATGAACGCGCCTGTTAACGGAAGCGGATGCAACGAGCTGTACGGCCTTCTGGGCTCCAACAAGTCCACCGAGGACAAGGTGAAACTCTTCCCCAGACAGGCAAGAGGGCTTGTGCTAGATATTCAGGAGAGAGTCCTTAAAGCGACCGGTAAGCATGTGGAAGTCATGGTTTACGGTGACGGCGCATTCAAGGATCCCCAGGGCAAGATCTGGGAGCTGGCTGATCCGGTAGTTTCTCCTTTCTTCACAGACGGACTGGTCGGAACGCCCAACGAGCTTAAGCTCAAATATCTTGCGGACAATGACTACAAGCACCTGTCCGGAGAGGAACTTAAGGCAGCGATCTCTGACAGCATCCGCAAGAAGGACGCGGATCTCAAGGGCAGCATGGCTTCCCAGGGAACGACTCCCCGCCAGCTGACAGACCTGATCGGTTCTCTGTGCGATCTGACAAGCGGATCCGGCGACAAGGGAACTCCTGTTGTTCTGGTGCAGGGATACTTCGACAACTATACGAACAACTGATTCCCGGCGCGGAATCTGACGGACTGACTGGCAGCACAGTATTTTGACAAAGATACGGTTAGGCGATGAAAAAGGACAAGTTCAGAAATAAAAAATGGTATAACAATGCCGTTGCGATCGTGATCGGCGTTGTGAGCTATGTGGCCCTGACCAATCTTGGGGTGATAAACGACTTTCTCAGGAATGTCGGCGGATACTTCATGCCCATTTTTTACGGGGGCGTGATCGCGTATCTTGTCAATCCGCTGGCGACCTGGCTTCAAAAGAATGTCTTTAAGAAATTAAGGAGCGAGAACCTGAAATGGACGCTCTCCGTATTTCTGGGAATGATCCTGGTGCTCCTGTTCCTGTCTGCGCTTCTGTTTATGCTGGTCCCTCAGCTGATCGAGAGCATTTTGCTGCTGGTCAGCAACATGGACAACTATATCGCCAGGCTGAATCTGCTGATCCAGAGCCTGAACATAGGGGCATTCGATATCGGTTCGCAGCTGGAGAGTATGATGGGATCTCCGGAGGATCTGCTCAGAACAGCTTCCCAGTTTCTGAGCACTTCATTGAGGCGAATCCTCAGTACTTCAGCGAATATCGGAAGGACGATCTTTAGTCTGCTGATCGCGTCGATTTTGTCCATCTATCTTCTTCTTGCCAAAGAGTCGATCAAAACCGGGAGCAGACGCCTGATGAGATCGCTCCTTTCGCAGAAGTGGTATGATATCGTGCTGAATTTCATGTCGCGATGCAACAATATTCTGGTTCGCTATATCGTGTTTTCACTTCTTGACGGCGTCATAGTGGGCGGCGCAAACGCGGTCTTCATGGCGATCTGCGGAATGCAGTATGTAGGTCTGGTTTCTGTCGTCTGCGGTGTCACAAACCTGATCCCGAGTTTCGGACCGGTCATCGGAGCGGTGATCGGCGGATTTATCCTGCTGCTGGTCAATCCGTGGCATGCGCTCATGTTCCTTGCATTTACAGCGATTCTGCAGACTCTTGACGGGTATGTGATCAAGCCCAAGCTGTTCGGGGATTCTCTCGGGGTCTCGGGACTGCTGATCCTGTGCTCGATCGTTCTCTTCGGCAATATTTTCGGCGTAGTGGGAATCCTGCTCGCCATACCGCTGGCCGCGATCATCGACTTCACATATGAAGAGGGGATCCTGCCGCTTCTGGAGATGAGAAGAGCGGAGATGGATGCTGAGCTCGGAACAGAAGATCCGGACGAAAAAGAGTCGAAGGAAAAAGCTGCAGCCATGGAAGTGCTCAGCGAGATGTCAGAGGGCGGAAAACGCAAATGAAGATCTCGATTCTTACGATGTTTCCGCAGTTGTTCGACAGCTTTCTGCAGGGACCTGTTCTGCAGCGGGCGATCCGCAAAGAAAGCCTGCAGATTGAGATCATCGATATTAAAGATTTCGCTCCGGGGAGCTACCGGCACATTGACGATTCACCTTTTGGCGGCGGAGCCGGTATGGTGATGCGTTGTCAGCCGGTGCTGGACGCGCTGAAGAGCGCGCGGAGCGCAGAAACAGGAAGTCCTCAGGGCGGAAATGCAGTTTCAGCTGCGATGACGCCGGCCGGACGAAAGTTTGATCAGAAGACGGCGCGCAGGTATGCGCAGCTTGATCATCTGATCCTGATCTGCGGCCATTATGAGGGCATGGACGAGCGTATATACAGCCGCGTGGACGAGCAGATCTCCATCGGGGACTATGTTTTGACAGGCGGAGAGATCGCCGCAATGGCGGTATCGGACGCTGTGATAAGGCTTCTGCCCGGCGCGATCCGGGACGGGAGCACCAGTGAGGAATCCTTCGAAAACGGCCTTTTGGAGTATCCGCAGTACACACAGCCGGCGGTCTATGAGGGAGAGGCAGTGCCTGAGGTCCTGTTGTCGGGACACCATGAAAAGATCCGCAGATGGAGGCTGAGGGAGTCTCTTCGCAAGACTTATCTGATGAGACCGGATCTCCTCTGCGGGAGAGAGATGACCGCTGAGGAAGAGGAAATCTTAGAAGAACTGGCAAAAGAGAGAAAATGAGACGGGGAATTTCCACCGTCTCTTTTTTTATATATAATGGTTGTAAGAAAGGAGGCAGAACGGAATGGAATTACTTAAAAGTGATTACAGCCTGAATGATATGCAGCTGATGGACCTGCTGATCTTAGTGATGGTGATCAGCGGCATCAGCGGATTTATATATGAATTGTTGTTTTACAGGATCGATCTGGGATATTTTGTCAAGAGGGGATCCAGTTATGGTCCGTGGGTGCCGATCTACGCATTCGGAGGCCTGGCATACGCGATCCTGGTATATCGGTTCAAAGAGAGCCCGCTTCGTGTCTTCCTGCTCAGTGTGATCGTGTCAGGCGTCCTGGAGTACGTTACAGGATGGGTTCTGTACAATGTGTTCGGAACAAGACTGTGGGATTACAACACAGAGATATGGAATTTTGGAAATATAGGAGGGTATGTCTGTTTTCGGTCGGTCTTTGTCTTCGGCCTTGCCGGACTGGTCCTGATCTATGCCGTCATTCCGATGCTGGCCAGGTTCATAAAACTGTTTGATCTCGCGTTTGTAAATGCGGTGTGCCTTACCCTTGGAGCTGTGTTTGCTTTGGATTGTATATTGTACCAGATCATGAAGTTAAGGAATTAGGAGGGATCATATGTCTATTCTCGCAGCGTTTATGGTGCCGCATCCGCCCATGATCGTACCTGCTGTCGGGCGCGGGAGTGAGGCGCAGATCATGAAGACGACAGGGGCATATGAGCGGGTCGCGGAGGAGATCGCAGCGCTCAGTCCGGATACGATCATCATCACAAGCCCGCATTCTGTTATGTACGCGGACTATTTCCACATCTCGCCCGGTAAGAGCGCCCGGGGAGATTTCGGACAATTTAGGGCTTCTCAGGTGAGCTTTGAGGAGGAGTACGATACAGAACTTGTCGCAGCAATCGACAGACTTGCGCGGGAGACGGGATTTCCCGCGGGTGTCATGGGAGAGCGTGAGAGGAGGCTTGATCACGGGACCATGGTACCCCTTTATTTCATCCGCCGGGTTTACGCAGGCGGCAAAATAGTGAGGATCGGACTCTCGGGGCTTCCCCTGACTGAACATTACAGGCTGGGACAGATGATCCGGGATGCAGTGGAGAGTCTGGGAAGAAGAGCGGTGTTTGTCGCCAGCGGGGATCTGTCCCACAAACTTCAGGATTACGGTCCCTACGGATATGCTCCGGAGGGCCCGCAGTACGATGAGAGGATCATGGATGTCTGCGGAAGGGCGGCTTTCGGGGAACTGTTTGATTTCGACGAGACCTTCTGCGACAGGGCGGCAGAGTGCGGGCATCGCTCTTTTGTCATCATGGCGGGAGCTCTCGACGGACTGTCTGTAAAAGCGGAACAGTTATCCCACGAAGATGTGACCGGGGTCGGCTACGGGATCTGCACTTTCTATCCGGGAGATCCCGACGGCAGCAGGCACTTTCTGGATGAGTACCTGAAAAAAGCTGAGGATAAACTCTCTGCGGAGAGAGCAAAAGAGGATCCCTATGTGCGGCTGGCCAGAGCGTCCGTGGAGCACTACATCCTTAAGCACAGGAAGATGGAAATGCCGCAGGATCTGCCCGCAGAGCTTATTTCACGGCGCGCAGGGGCCTTTGTGTCGATCCATGAGCACGGGAAGCTCCGGGGATGTATAGGTACGATCTCGCCTGTCAGGGACTGCCTGGCGCAGGAGATCATAGATAATGCGGTCAGCGCCTCCACAAGGGATCCGCGCTTCGACCCGATAAGGGCCGGGGAACTCAAATGGCTTGAGATCAGCGTCGATGTGCTGGGGGATCCTGAGCCGGTCAGTTCACCTGACGAACTGGACGTTAAGCGATATGGTGTCATTGTTACCAAAGGCCGGAAGAGAGGACTGCTCCTGCCGGATCTGGACGGCGTGGATACAGTGGAAGAGCAGATTTCCATTGCCAAGAGTAAAGCCGGGATCGCTGACTGGGATAAGCGGGTCGAACTGCAGCGTTTTGAAGTTGTGAGACATCACTGAGCGGATTGGCGGAGGTGTGACTATGGCTGTGTGCGGAGTCTGTTTCAGACACTGTGATCTTGGGGAGGGGCAGACCGGCTTCTGCGGCGCGCGGATCTGCGCCGGCGGAGTTGTGCGGGCTGCGAATTACGGGAGGATCACTTCCCTTGCGCTCGATCCCATAGAGAAGAAGCCGCTGCGGCGTTTCAAGCCGGGAAGCTTTATTCTGTCGGCAGGCAGTTACGGCTGCAATCTGCGCTGTCCTTTCTGTCAGAACTACGAGATCTCCTGGTCGCAGGAAGCTATGCGGTATGCGGACCGGGCGGAGCTGGTGACGCCGGAGCAGATCGCGGAGACGGCGCAGTATTATAAGAAAAAGGGCAATGTCGGTGCAGCTTTCACTTATAATGAGCCGCTGGTCGGATACGAATTTGTGAGGGATACGGCGAGACTGGTGCATGAGAAAGGCATGGTAAATGTGCTGGTCAGCAACGGGACAGCGGAGGTGTCCGTCCTGGAGGAGATCCTTCCCTATATGGATGCGATGAATATCGATCTGAAGGGGTTTACGGACAGGTATTACAGGGAAGTGCTGGGCGGAGACAGGGAAATGGTAATGCGGTTTATATCCCGCGCTGTGCGGTCCTGTCACGTAGAGCTGACTACACTTATTATTCCCGGAGAGAATGACTCCGAGGAAGAGATGCGGCGCATGTGCGAATGGATCTCTTCCCTTAAAGGAGTGGTCCCGGGAAACGAGATCCCGCTGCATATTTCCAGATTCTTCCCGCGCTTTCACATGACAGACCGGGAGGCCACATCTGTGAAGAAGATCTATCACCTGGCTGAGGTGGCACGCGAGCAGCTTAAATTCGTTTATACCGGAAACTGCTGAATATAAGAAGGCATAAAAAGCGCCGGCCCTATTGCGGGACCGGCGCTGATGTTATGTCTGCTGATTATTCTTCTTCCTCTTCTTCAACAGGAGCGTCCACCGCGTTCTTGCGCACGCTGTCGATGCCGTTCATGCAGCTGGCCATCTTTACATAGCCTTCACTGATCGCAATGATCTGCCCGTTGGTGGCTTTGAGGCGGAAGCGGTACTCGCCTTTTTTGTCCTGATATACCTCAAATTTAGGGCATTTCTGCTTGACATAGCCTTCCACGGTCTGATCCTCGAGCGCAGCGGCCGGCGCGTTTTTCATTACGCTGGCTGTGCCGTTCAGACAGGTCTTTTTGTGTTTGTAGACCTGAGAGGAAGCGATCACCTGTCCGTTTGTGGCCTTGAGGTCAAACTTAAGGCCGTTCTTTGTGTTTTTGATTACAAATTTTCCCATACAGCACCTCCTGCTTAGAAAACGATTTTACATTAAAAGTATATTGAAAAACGGATATTTATTCAATTATCAATAAACAAATCGTTCGTAAAAAAGATAATAATCTGACTATTTTGACCAAAAGAGACACATTCCGCGGTCAGTCCCAGGCAGGAAACGGTATATATTATGTCGAAAAAAAGGTATAATAGCAGTGTATGGCGATACTGTATGACTACGGAAAAAGGTGCAGATAATGAATAGTGCAATATTAGCGGTTTCCTGGTTTTTGGCCAAAATATTGAATCCAGTGATCGTGATCCTTGCCATTGTTGAAGCGGTGCTCATGATCATGGCTTATAACAAGATGATCGCCCTTAAGAGGAGGATCGACTCGCTTAACGGCGAGACACCCGGCAAACAGGTGCTCAGGAGCAAAAAGGCAGGGATTGTGGAAACCGAGTATACGGTCAAGGTGAAGAAGGACTGGAAGGAATTCGACAGGTTCTGCGACGACTATCAGAATGACTCGATGCTGTTTTCCTCCGTATCCCTGATCATCCAGATCTTTCCTCTGCTGGGCATACTTGGAACGGTCACCGGTCTGTTCGTCGCGATGAACGGGAACGCGGACTGGTCCAACGCGCAGAATCTCTTCGAGGGCGTTTCGTTCGCGCTCTCGTCTACGGTGCTGGGCATTCTCTTTGCGGTCATCTTCAAGTTCGTGGATATTCTGTTCTGCTCCAGATACCTTAACTACATAGACGACGGCGTCGACCGCTTCCGGGAGAGCTATAATGTCGCCAGAGAGATTCCGCTGGGAGGTGGGGATCAATGAGAAACAGAGGCCGGCGCAGCCGGGGGAGCGATGATATAAATCTGACTCCGCTTTTGGATGTTCTGTTCGTGATCCTCTTTATCGTAATGCTGGCCGGAACCCAGACACAGAAGGACATGCAGGAAAACGCAGAAGAATCCCAGAGCAGGATCTCAGGGCTTGAAGAGCAGGTGACGGATCTTGAGGAGCAGAATACGATCCTGCAGAGCGAAGTTAACCGGAAGAACAAGATCGAGGATAGCAGCAAAAGATATGAGTCAGACGCGGTGATCGTCACATTTATCAACGAAGTCGAGGACGGAAATCATGTTCTCAGAGTCTATAAAGGCAGTGATCAGGAAGTGGAGTCGTTCCGTCTCGGCTCGGACCGGACGGACTACACGAAAAGTCATGTGATCGGGATCATTAACGATATTGTGGATGAATATCCGGATCATCCGGTGTTCATTGTGTTCCATTGCGATACAAAGTCTATTTACAGAAGAGAAGAGTTTGTACCGATCCGGGAAGCACTGCAGACGCAGAAACAGCTCAGAAAAGAAGTATTCTATCAGATCGTGGAGGAGTAGAGGTATGGCGAAAGAGAGAAATAACGGCGGAGGCGGCAGGACTGCTGCCACAGCGGGGATCATTGCGTTGCTGCTGCTTTTGGGCGGCGGGGGATATTTTGGCCTGGGTCCCGGGCAGGGCATGCTCCCGGGAAACGGAGACTCCGTGCAGCAGGAACAGAGCGAGGGACAGGGCGATGCGCAGCAAGTCTCTGAGCAGACTGAGCAGGACAAGAAGGAAGAGACGGCAAGCGAGATTCCCGACAACATCATTGTATCGATCAAAAAGGATGTGGTGACGATCAACGGACACCAGGTTGCCGACAGTGAAGAGCTCAGAAAGTATGTCGAGGAGTATAACAGCGATTCCAGGACCTTCACGCTTGAGGAAGAGGAGTCGATCCTTGACACTTACAACTGGGTCAAAGCAGTGTTTGATGAGCTGGATATCCAATTAAAGAATTCAAAATAAAGACGGCAGTGGTTGATCAGGAATATGCAAGGAATAGAAAATAACAGGGCGGCAGTGAACCGCTCCAGACTGTTTATCGCCTTATCAATGGCGATCTTTGGAACGATCGGGCTCTTTGTCCGCAATATACCGCTTCCCTCAGCGGAGATCGCCCTTTGCAGGGCTGTACTGGCCATATTGGCGATCGGATCCTATCTGCTGGTCACAAAGCAGAAACTGGAACTTTCCGGTATGCGCAGGGAACTGATCCTGCTGATCATTTCCGGCATAGCGATGGGATTCAACTGGATCCTGTTGTTTGAGGCCTACAAATATACGACTGTATCTGTTGCGACACTCAGCTATTACGCAGCTCCGGTCATAATCACTCTGGTGAGCACACTCCTTTTCAGAGAGGAGATGACAAAACGGAAACTTCTGTGTTTTGTCATGTCGACACTGGGCATTCTTCTGATCACGATAAGCGGAGGAGGAATGAGCGGGAAGGGAACGGATCACGTCGGTATTCTGTTCGGCCTGGGGGCCGCAGTGCTGTATGCGACAGTTGTGCTGCTCAACAAATTCATCAAAAATGTGGGCGGAATCCAGAGAACATTTCTTCAGTTTGCGGCGGCCGCTGTGACCCTGTTTCCATACGTGATGATGACAGGAGGTATGCATTCGGGAGAATTAAAGGGAGCAGGCCTTGTCTTATTGCTGATCGTGGGACTGGTCCACACGGGAGTCGCATACTGTATGTACTTTTCCTCCCTGCAGCATGTTCCGGGACAGGAAGCGGCTGTGCTCAGCTATATCGACCCATTGGTGGCGGTGATCCTGTCAGTCAGCGTATTGAGAGAGCCGATGAGCGCTCTGCAGGTGATCGGAGGCGCTATGATCCTCGGGTTCACTCTGCTCAATGAGCTGCCGGAGAAAGAGTGAGTTTGGAGTTTTGCGGTACTTTATTCCGGGAATTGAATTTCCGGGTGAGGAATATAATTCTTTTGAGGAGGTAATGATGATGACAGCAATGGAAAAAGTTTGCGCATTTCTTAAGGAGGCCGGGACCTACTATCTTGCGACGGTTGACGGTGACCAGCCCCGTGTACGTCCTTTCGGGACCATTCACATTTATGAGGGAAAACTCTATATCCAGACCGGCAGAGGAAAGGACGTGGCCAAACAGCTGGCGGCTAATCCCAAAGCTGAGATCTGCGCTTTCAAAGACGGCGTATGGCTCCGCGTTGCAGGCGAGCTTGTCGATGACAACCGCGTAGAGCCCAAGAAATCAATGCTGGAGGCTTATCCTGAGCTTCGCGCCATGTATGATCCAGAAGACAACAATACGGAGGTCCTCTATTTTAAGGACGCCAAGGCGACGTTCAGTTCCTTCACCGCTGCGCCGGAGACAGTGGAGTTCTGAAGATAAGGTTATAATTGCAAATAAAAAAGAAGGCACCGCATTTGGTGCCTTCTTTTATGTTGTCTGTGTTTTGATCAGATCAGGATGTACTTGAGAATAAATACAACCGTCAGAACATACATCAGAGGAGTGACCTGCTTAGCCTTGCCGGATGCTACATTGAGAACAGTGTAGGAGATGATGCCGAAGCAGATACCCTCGGAGATGGAGTACATGAACGCCATCGCGAAGATGCAGATGAAAGCGGGGATTGCTTCAAGGATGTTATCCCACTCGATCTTGCTGACCTGCTGCATCATGAGGAAACCGACCATAACCAGTGCGGGAGCAGTGGCGAAGGAAGGAATCGTCAAAAACAGAGGAGAGAAGAACAGAGCCAGCAGGAAAAGTGCGCCGGATGCAATTGCTGTCAGACCCGTACGTCCGCCTTCTGCGATACCGGATGCGGACTCAACGAAAGTAGTGATGGTGGAAGTTCCGAGGCAGGCGCCGCACATTGTTCCGACAGCGTCGGAAAGAAGCGCGCCTTTGATGCCGGGAAGCTTGCCCTCTTCGTCGAGGAGGTTAGCCTTGGATGCGCAGCCGATCAGGGTTCCAAGTGTATCGAACATGTCGACGAACAGGAACGCGAACATAACAACGATGAAGTCCACGCTCAGGATGCTGGAGAAGTCCAGTTTGAAGAGTGTGGGAGCAACGGAAGCGGGCATGGAGATTATTCCGGAAGGAATAACACTGTAGAAGCCTGCTTCGGGATTCGGAACATAGAGGCCGATGAGCTGGCAGATGATGCCGAGTACCCATGTCGCGATGATGCCGAGAAGGATCGCGCCCTTGATATTGCGAAGCATAAGGATCGCAGTGATCAGGATGCCGAGGATAGCCAGAAGAACGGTGATGCCTTCGGAATTGAAAGTGCCGTTCGCGATGGATCCCTTAAAGGAAAATACGGATACCAGCGTAGCGCTGTCCACGACGATGTGCGCGTTCTGCAAACCGATGAATGTGATGAAGAGGCCGATACCGACGGATACGGCGATCTTGAGGGTTGCAGGGATCGCGTTGAAGATCGCTTCTCTGACGTTGGTCAGGGAGAGGACGACGAAGATCAGACCTTCCACGAAGACAGCTGTCAGAGCCATCTGCCAGGAATAACCCATTCCCAGGACTACGGTGTAAGCGAAGTAAGCGTTAAGACCCATACCTGCGGAGAGCACGAACGGAAGGTTTGCAAGAAATGCCATCAGGAAAGAGGCGATTGCAGAAGCCAGTGCCGTCGCTGTAAAGATCGCACCTGCGTCCATGCCGGATGCGCTCAGGATGCTGGGATTTACAGCCAGGATGTAAGCCATTGTCATGAAGGTAGTAAGACCTGCTGCCAGCTCTGTTTTGACATCAGTGCCGTGCTCCTTCAGTTTGAAAAACTGTTCCATAGAGTTTTCCCCTTTCTATTTGGGATATCAATCCCACGTTAATAATTTACGGACGTATGATAACAGAGAATTTTCAAATTTTCCATAGATTACAGGCAAAAAATGAAAATTCTCTAAAATTTGATGAAATTTTG
>CACZXG010000002.1:19231-78353 GCA_902785055.1 uncultured Lachnospiraceae bacterium | reverse complement strand
GAAGACTGCGGTCTTCTGCAGTTCCTTGATCATCTTCTCGTCTTCCTCAGAAGCCTTGAGGCTGCTGATGCCGAAAGCGGTGATGACGATGCCGTACTTGGCGCCCCAGCTGTCGGAGAGAACCTCGTTCAGAGCGTTCGCCATATCTGTCGTGTGATTGACAACAGAGCTGTAGCGGATGCCCATATCGGAGATCTTGCCGAACGCGGGCTGAAGAGCTGTCAGGAGCTCGGTGCGCAGCTGGTTCTCGATGCGGTCCCTTGTATAGTCGCTGTTGACATTGCCGCAGACATTCTTATAGAACAGGATCGGGTCGCTGATCCTGTAAGCATATTCGCCGAAGCAGCGGATCGCGATATCTACATCGAGACCGATATTCTTGTCGACAACGCGGAAGGGAACCGGATTAGCTGTTCCATACTTGTTGCCGATGATGTCCTTGGTGTTAAAATAGTAAACCCTCTGATCGTGTGCTGTTACTCCGCCGTAAGTAAAGCGGGCCTTGAACTGTTCAAAGCTTGCCGCAAGACCTGCGCCGAGGCCGCCGGTGAACACGCTGGGCTCTGTGGAGGCGTCATAGGTGTAGGCGCCGGGCTGCGCGCAGACATCCACGATCGCGCCCTGATCCACAATGATCATGCACTGGCCCTCGTTTACAACGATCGTAGAGCCGTTCGTGATAACGTTCTCGCTTCCGCCTCTGTTAAGAAGGCCGGATTTGCCGGTGTGATGCTGGCCTTTCCTTACAAGAACGTCCGCGTCCATCTCCGAGCAGTAAAAATACTCTTTCCACTGATCTCCAAGTACAGATGCCAGTGATGCGCCTGCTGCTGTGATAAGTCCCATAGTTTACCTCCTTAGTTTTACATCTGACTGCGAACGACCAGATACTCATCTCCGTTGCGGTAATAAGGGCACTGGGAGTGGCGGTCCGACAAAAAGCGGATGTAGTCATCCTCGTCCATGTCTATGTCGCACACATATTCCCCATAGTCCTCATCGTAGCCACAGTAAGCACAGGTGTCGCAGCTGTTTGTATTAGCCAATTCTTTTCTCCGTTTTTCGCAGATGCGCTTTATTCATGGTAACTGCTCAGCATCCCCGCCGGGCAGCTATCATGTATATTCTAACATATAATACGTAAATGCCACCAAAAACTGTACACAGGACACATTTTTTTTGCAATTTTGTCAAAATAGTCACCGCATTTTCGGATATCACATCCGTTCGCGCCCTGTATTTTCAGGCATCAGTCTCCTTGGCTCCCCATCTCTTCGAGGATCACTTCCACCGCTTTATCCAGCTGTGTATCAGTCCCGTCTTCAAGGAAGGCGTCCGCATCCAGTTCGACCTCAATGTCAGGTTCGATCCCCTTGAGGTGGATGTCGTTGCCGCCCCTGGTGTAGTAGTTGGCGACCGTCAGCTTGAAAGCAGAACCGTCCTGCAGAGGAATGACGTCCTGTACAATTCCTTTTCCGAAAGTCTTCTTGCCGACCAGTTTGCCTATGCCCGAATCCTTGATCGCGCCCGAGAGGATCTCAGCGGCGCTGGCACTGTACTCATTCACAAGGACCACAAGCGGCAGGCCGAAATCTACCCCTTCGCAGTTGTATTCGGTCCTGTTGCCGTCTTTGTCCTCCATGTAGAAGATCAGGCCGTCAGGCAGCAGATGATCCGCCACCGAACAAACGGAAGTGACGCTTCCGCCCGGGTTTCCCCTGAGGTCAATGATCAGTCCCTTCATGCCCTGTTCCTTGAGCTTATTGAGGTTCTCAGTGAACTGGCCCACCGTCACGTCATCGAATTCCGTGATCTGCAGATAGCCGATCCCGTCGTCGAGCATTTCGGATTCAACCGTAGGCGTATCGACCTTGGCTCTCTTGAGGCTGACTTCTATCTCTTCTCCGCCGCGGACCAGGGTCAGCGTGACCTCTGTTCCTTCTTCACCCCTGATATGGCTTACGACTTCATCAAGATCGAACCCTGTCATATCCTCGCCGTTGACCTTATAGATGAGATCACCTTCCATCAGGCCTGCCGCCTCGGCCGGTGAATTCCTGATGACTCCGGAGATGGCGCAGATACCGGTCTCGACGTCCTGGCTCACATAAGCGCCGATCCCGTAATAAACACCCTGGGTCTGTTCTGCCAGCGCCTTATATTCCTCGGGAGTGTAGTAGCAGGAGTAGACATCTCCCAGGGACTCGAAGAGGCCCTTGTAGATCCCGTTCTCCTTGTCCTCCTTCGTGATCTCGGAAGACTTATAGTAATAGCGGTCCAGGTACTGTTCGAGTACGCTCAGTTTGTTGATGGACTCCTTGTTGACTGCGGAATCGGCTCCGGAAGACTGCACTGCAATCTGGCTGCTCCCTCCGGTCAGGGCAAAAAATATCCCGACAGCAATGATCGCCACCAGGATTCCCGCCAGCATACCGGGCAAAAAGCCCTTTAATCTGTTCCGATTCTCTTTCCGTTCTTCCATTTCGCTTTTCTCAGAAACAAGCGCCCGGTAGGGCGCTTGTCTCGAATTCCTTTCTGAATTGGGCTGATCCGCTCAGCCTCAGTATTCGAATTGCTTCATATACTTCATGTACTTGACGACCATCAAAGCGATCTTGAATGTGATGGCATCCTCAAATACCCGAAGATCGAGTCCTGTGCTCTTCTGAAGCTTGTCCAGACGGTAAACCAGCGTATTTCTGTGAATGAACAGCTGTCTTGATGTCTCGGATACGTTCAGACTGTTATCAAAGAATTTGTTGATCGTAGCCAGCGTCTCCTGGTCGAACTCCTCGGGATTCTTGCCCTTAAAAATCTCTCTGATGAACATCTTGCAGAGCGGGATGGGAAGCTGATAGATCAGCCTGCCGATGCCGAGCTCGTTGTACGCGATCACAGTGCGGTCCTCAAAGAAGATCTTGCTGACATCAAGCGCCATCTTGGCTTCCTTGTAGGAGCGGCTGACTTCCTTGATCTCGCCCACGACTGTACCGTACGCGATGCGCACTCCGCCTATGCCAAGCTTTCTCAGGTACGCGTCGATGGCGTTCGCCGTCTTCTCGATGTCCTTGATCCGGCTTCCGTCCGTGAGATCCTTGACCACCACGACATTGCTCTCATCCACCGCGGTGACAAAGTCCGTCGTCGTAGAGCCTATAAATTCCTGCACTACCTCCAGCACATTTCTGTCGCGCTCAATTCCCGTCTCGATGATCATAACGACTCTCTGGGCGTCTGACGCGATATGCAGCTTCTTGGCGCGGCTGTAAATATCGATCAGAAGAAGATTGTCCAGGAGCAGGTTCTTCATGAAACTGTCCTTGTCGTAGCGCTCCTTGAAAGCACTCATCAGCCCCTTGAGCTGGAATGCCGCCATGCGCCCGATCAGCAGGGAGCTGTCCGTCTCACCGTATACCACGATGACATACTCCAGCTGCTGCTCGTCCATTACCTTAAAGAACTGGTAAGGTCCCGCCGACTGGCTGTCCGCAGGTGAATTGGCAAAATCCGGAATTGCACCGGCCGCATTTGCGAACACAGGCGCTGTGACTGCGACCTCTCTTCCGTCGGAATCCATGATCCCGAGTTCAAGATGCGATATTTCTTTAATACCCTCTATAGTGTTCTGTAATACCTGATTTGAAACCATGTCCCCCTCACGCTTTCGTAATCAACCCCACAGTTTACGATGCCAAAAAATTTACCGTCTATTATATTTTAGACTATAAGCACACAAAAATCCATAAAAAATAGTGTAAAATTTGTGTATTTTTGATAAATTCTCCCAAAAAAGCCATGCGGAAACCGCATGGCTTTTGTTGTCGTTTTTCTCTGGTTTACGATCATTTCATCCGGATGCTGTCCGGGCCGATCTCTATTTTGCCAAGTTTGAGGAGGTGGCCTACAGCCCTCTTGAACTCGTTCTTGCTCATCTGCATCTGCTCGCGGATGACATCGGGCGACACCCTGTCGTTAAAGGGAAGGATGCCTCCGTTCGCGTTCATCCTGGCGATGATGCGGTCCATATCGCGGTCCATCTGAAGAGGCGCTTTCTCGCGGATGCTCAGGTCCAGCTTTCCGTCCGGCTTGACAGCCGTCACTCTCGCTGAGATCACGTCGCCGACGCGCAGGTCTCTCACCAGCTCTCTTCTTGGGATCAGCGCGGAGAACATGCTGTCCACCGCGACAAAAGCACCGAAATTGCGGCTGGTCTCATAGACGACGCCCGTCACCTGGTCGCCCGTCCTGTAGGGGCTCTCCTTGCTGAGATAGGGATAGACGTTCATCGTGGCGCACAGCCTCTCGCTCTTATCCAGATATACGGCAACCAGGACTTCCTGTCCCTCCTTGACCCTCTCCCTGGGCTGCTCGTGGAAAGGCAGCAGCAGGTCTTTGTCCAGGCCCCAGTCCAGAAAAGCACCGATCCTGCCGACCTGAAGCACAGTCAGATAACCAACCTGATGAAGCATGAGCTTGGGCTTCCTGCGGGTCGCGATCATTCTGTCCTCGGAATCCTTGTAGAGGAAGACCTCCAGTTTATCCCCCTCGGATACCCCCTCAGGTACCTGAGAACGGGGCAAAAGAACTCGTCCCTCCTCCGGATCCTCTCCTTTGAGATAAATGCCGAACGGCACTGTCTTTTCAACTGTCAGTGTCTGAAGTTCACCCAGTTTCATTTTCCCACCTCTTTACACAGTTTCATTTCCACCACTGCATACGGCTTGCCTTCTTCATCGTTCATGCTCACCAGGTATACATCCTCGGCGGTCCGGTAGATCACCGGCGTTATGTGGTCTCCAAGCACGGCCTGGCGCCTGTATTCCACCCGCAGTTCTCTGATCTCGCTGTCCGCGGGCAGATACATCACTGCGAAATGCACGTACTGTGCATTGTTCATATGTTGATTAGTATCAAGATGGTGCATTCTCACCACAACATCTTCTTTTCTCTCACCGCCCTCTTTGGGGACGGCGATCTTTCTGGGACTGTATTTCATGTCCAGCCTCGGAGCGAGATCGTACTTCTCAATGATCTCTTCCGGAACTCTCATCGGATACATCTTTTCCATGTCCAGCAGAGTCCATACGGAATTGGCAACCGCCAGCCTCTCGCCATTCAGGGTCTCCATCATGAAATTTCTAAGTCCCATAAGACCCTTGAAATCGTAAGGCTGCGTGCCGATCCTCACAGCCTCCCCCATGACAGGGCGCCTGAAGAAGTGGATCTGCCAGTAATTGATCACCCACGCGATCCCCCGTTCAGCCATGTAATCGAGCCCGATCCCCAGATCCTCCGACTGAAACGAAGTGCTGTCCTGAAAGTAATCGATCGTCTTCTCCGCAGTCAGTTTCCGGCTTCTGTCGACTTCGCTGTACCTGATACGTCCGTCAAATGTGTACATTCTCTTTACCCTGCTCCGTCAGTTTTTTGCCCCTGTATCAGTCGATCAGAACGCCTTCAGAGTTGAAGTTATAGGTCCTGCCGTTGATCTGCCAGCTGCCTGTGGCCGCTCTGCCTCCTGCGGAAGGGCTGAAGAAATACTTCTTTCCGCCCGTTGTGATCCATCCGAGGGTCATCTGTCCCTGGGAGCCAAAATAGTACTTCATCCCGTCTATCGTGCAAAGTCCGGTCTTCATCTTGCAGTCGCCGCCAAAGTAATAAGTCTTTCCCTTGATATCTCTCCATCCGGTGACGGCATGTCCGTCATCCGCCATATAATACCAGCTGCCGCTGACCTTGACCCAGCCCGTCTTCATAGCGCCCTGGTCTGACAGATAATACCACTTGCCGCCGCTCTTGATCCAGCCTGTCTTCATGACACCGGCACCGTTGAAGTAGTACCAGGAACCGCCGATTCTCGCCCATCCGGTCACCATGGGGCCCTTGGCGCGGAGATAATAGTAATTGTTCTGATACTTGATCCAACTTGCCTTCAGCATGCTTCCGTCGGCAGTATAGTAATACCAGGATCCGTTCTCTTTCTTCCAGCTTCCGCCGGAAGCGTTCGCTGTGCTGCTTCCGCTTACGGAGCCGTTGCCCCTGAGCTGGATCGTAGCTCTTGTTCCGTTGCTGCCGAGAGTCCATGTCACATGATAGTGATCTCCGGTGTGCGCGTCGATGATCGGAGTGCCCGAGCTGTTCTTGCCCACGCAGATCGCTGTGTGGTCATAGACACCGTTGCTGTTCCAGTCGTAATATACCGGGTTGCCCCTGAGGACATTGCCGTTATTGGCACTCATAAATGCGCCGTATTTCTTGAAATTGTCGATAGCTCCGCTGCAGTTGATCCATGCGTAGGACGCGGGATACCATGCGCTGTTCTTGGGCATTCCGCCCGCATACAGGCACTGGGAGACGAAGTTGCAGCAGTCCACTCCGGGATACTGTTTGTACTCGGGATTTCTGGAAGTCGCCCACTTGTCGGCATACGCGATCGCGTTGTCAGCATTGTAAGAGTACTTGCCGTCGCCATAGGTCTTAAGGCTTGCGGTCTTCATCCCGCTATCGCTCTGAAGGTCCGCGGCGGACTCTGCGCCAGCTTCTGCGCCGGTCTCTATACTGTTCTGCAGGTCTGCGCCTGCCTGTGCTGCGGATTCCCCGAGCATCTGCTGCTGGACCTCCGCGTCCTCAAGCCATGCAAAGTTCCTGTCCGTATTAATGACAGAAACCACTTCCCAGTTTCCTCCGGCGCTCTCTTCAAGAACTGCCGTGTAATAATAGCGGTAAGCGGAGACATTTTCTGTATCCTGCTCTCCCTCTGTATAGCCTTCCGTCATCCACTCGTCGACATCGACCAGGACCCTGCCGTTCTCCTCCTCACAGGAAGTTACCGTATAGCCGGGGATCAGCCTTGTCAGCTTCTGAGAACCGGAGATTCCCATCTGTGTGTAATCTCTCTGTCTCTCCCACTCTGCTGTAATAGCGTCATCCGCCTCCGCAGCCGTACCGGCGAGCAGATAAGAAGCCTTTTCTTCCTCATAAGCAGAAAGCGTCTCAATTATTCTGTTGGCCTGTGCCTCACCGAGCTCATCAGTCACGGCGCTGCAGTCAGGTTTCATTTTACGGGCAATATCGAGAATTTCCTGATCTGAAATAGATGTGCTGCGCGCATAAAGATCCGCGATCGCATCTTCATAAGAAATGCCTGCGCTCTCTCCGGAACTTACGGCACTCTCCTGCGCGTCCCGGGATGTGTTCGTCAGATTCACTGCGGAAAGGGTTCCTGCAGCGATTGCGATGGCCGATACTAATGCGATAGCGGTATGCTTTTTCATAGTCTCCTCCGATCTTTTGTGATGACGGTAATCATTTTCGCAATGAGTTGTAACATCTACAATTAGAATGTTAACATTTATTTAACATTTTGTCACTAAATATTTATACTATTTTATTATTTAGTAGATGTGCACAACTTTTTGTGGTCAAAATTGGAGATTTTTCATTGTTCGCAATTTGTATCCACCGGATTTAGCATATAGTTTGATGTGGATGTAGCCTTTTGAGGCGCTTCTTGCCGGATGTGCCATCGGATTCGGCATATAGCTTGATATGGGTGTAGCGCTATTGGGCGATATTTGTCAGGTGCACCATCGGATTCGGTCGAAGTCGAAAACGGATGTATGATTTGTGCCAGGCAAGCTTTTCGCGTGCCATCGGATTCGGCTCAAACTGAAGATGGATGTATGATTTGTGCCAGAGCAGCTTTTCGCGTGCCATCGGATTCGGCTCAAACTGAGGATGGATGTATGATTTGTGCCAGAGAAGCTTTTCGCGTGCCATCGGATTCGGCTCAAACTGAAGATGGATGTATGATTTGTGCCAGAGAAGCTTTTCGCGTGCCATCGGATTCGGCTCATACCGAAGATGGATGTATGATTTCCATTCAATCATGCTTCCGGATATGAAAAAGACATGAAAAAAGGCTTCCATCTCGAAAGATGAAAGCCTCAAATGAACAGGGCTAGAAGGATTCGAACCTTCAAAATGACGGAGTCAGAGTCCGCTGCCTTACCGTTTGGCTATAGCCCTATGGATCTATGTAAACGACATATCTGTCGGCTACGAATTATGATTATAGAGGATGACTCCCGTTTTTGCAAGTCCTTTTTTAAAAAATTTTCCGTGCCCGCGAAGTCCCGGCCCGACATACAAAAAAAACCGCCGGAGGGTACTCAAAAGTCCCTCCGGCTCAAGGAATTCAATCTTACGCGTTCTTCCACACAGCGGGTGTCAGCAGCATCAGCATGGGATACAGCTCGAGGCGGCCTGCAAGCATATCGAACATGAGGATATACTTGGTGACCGGCTGCATGAATCCGAAGTTGCAGGTCGGGCCGACCTTGGAAAGGCCGGGTCCGATGTTGTTGAATGTACATGCCACTGAAGTGAACACTGTCTCGAGGTCAAGGTTCTCAAAGAGGGTGATCGCCAGTACTGACACCGAGAACAGCAGCATGTATGTGGACAGGTAGACGCTGACGCTGTGCAGTGTGCTTCTGTCCATTGTCTTGCCGTCCATAGTGACGTTCGTCACCGCGCGGGGATGCAGGTACTTGCGGATCTCGCGGTACACGGTCTTGAACATAAGCATGATACGGGAGACCTTCATACCGCCGCCTGTACTGCCTGCGCAGGCGCCTACAAACATGATCAGTACCAGCAGCGCCCTGGAGTACTGCGGCCACCGGTCGAAGTCCGTCGTAGCGAAACCTGTGGTCGTGATGATCGAAGCTACCTGGAACGCTGAGTGATGGAACGCCTGATACAGTGAAGGGAACATATTCCGCACGTTGATCGTGATCGTGATGATCGAGAATGCTACGATGCCAAAATATCCCTTCAGCTCGCTCATCTTGAAGACTTCATCAAACTTCCTTCTCAGAATGAAGAAGTAAGCGTTGAAGTTGACGCCGAACATGAGGATGAACACCGTGATGATACTCTGCATCAGACTGGAATATCCGGCGCAGCTGTCATTGCGCACGCCGAAACCTCCCGTTCCGGCGCTGCCGAAGGAAATGCAGAGCGCGTCAAACAGCGGCATTCCCACAATAACGAGGACGATGATCTCCGCCACGGTGATCCCGAAATAGATGGAATACAATATTTTGGCAGTGTCTTTCATGCGCGGGACCAGTTTGCCGACCGTAGGGCCCGGGCTCTCCGCACGCATGAGGTTCATGTTGTAGCCGCCGGTCATAGGGAGCACGGCAAGGATAAAGACGATGACGCCCATGCCGCCCACCCAGTGAGTGAAGCTTCGCCAGAAGAGACCCGTGTGGCTCAGGGCTTCGACATCGCTCAGGATGCTGGATCCCGTCGTCGTAAAGCCGGAGACCGTCTCAAACAGCGCGTCCGTGAAGTTCGGGATGTCCTTCGTGATCACCAGAGGGATCGCGCCCAGTATACTGATGACGATCCAGCTCATACCCACGATCACAAGGCCTTCCCTTGCGTAGTAGGCGTGGCTTTTCAGTTTAATTCCGGAAATGATCCTTCCGATCACGAAATAGGCGATGGAGAGGGCCGCGTAGACGATCGCCTGCTTCTCCCCGTAGAACAGGCCGCAGACGGCCGGAAGCGCCAGAAAAGCCCCGGTGAACTGAATGACGACGCCGAGTATTTTCCGAATAATGGAATAATTCATAATCGCCTCCTGTCCGTCACTTTAGAATATCCCTGATATCCCTGAATCCGAGATGGGAAGTGACCACAACTACGCTGTCGCCCACGCGGATGATGGAATTTCCGTTCGGGATACTGATCCTGCCATCGTGACTGATGCATGCGACGAGGACATTCGGCTTAACCTTGAGCTGGGACAGCGGGATCCCAACTACAGGCGAATCGGTCTGGATCTTGAATTCCAGAGCTTCCACCTTATTTTCAATGATCTTATAAAGAGTCTCCACGTTGCTGCCGATGGAATTCTGCAGCGCGCGCACATAGCGCAGGATATTATCCGCCGTAATATTCTTGGGATGCAGGAGTGTTCCCAGGTCGAGCCGCTTGATGATATTGTCAAAATCCAGCCGGTCCACCTTGGTGATGACCTTAGCCTTGGAACTCTCCTGGGCAAACAGGGACAGGAACAGGTTCTCCTCGTCCATGCCCGTAAGTGTCACAAAGGACTCGCACTCCCTGATGCCCTCTTCCATGAGGATATTCTGGTTGGCGGCGTCAGCATTGATGATGGTAGCTTTGGGAAGCAGATCACACAGCTCCTCGCAGCGGTCCCTGTCCTGCTCGATGATCTTGACGCGGATACCGGTCTCGATCAGCTGCTGCGCAAGGTAAAAGGCGATCTTGCCGCCGCCTATGATCATGCAGTCCCTGACTCTGCGGCTCTTAAGTCCTATCCTCGCCACAAAGTCCCTGGTGTTCTGTTTGGACGCGACGATACTGATGATATCCCCGGCCTTGAGTACGAACGAGCCGTTGGGGATCTCAACCTGAGTGCCTCTCTCCACCGTGCAGATCAGCACGTCTGTGCCGGTCCTCTTGTGGATCTGGGCGAGAGGGCAGCCGTCCAGAACGGAGTCCTCCGGGATCCTGACTTTAATGATCTCCACTTTGCCCTTGGCAAAAGTCTCGATCTGAACAGCGGAAGGGAACCGGAGCACCCTTGCAGCCTCTGTCGCCGCCGCGTACTCGGGATTTACGGTGAGGGACAGTCCAAGTTCTTCCTTGATAAAATCGATCTCGCTGTTATAAACGGGATTTCGTACTCTCGCGACAGTACTGCATCCGCCGGCTTTCTTCGCGATCAGGCAGCACAGAAGGTTCAGTTCGTCGGAATCCGTCGCCGCTACCAAAAGGTCGGCTTTCTCGATCCCCGCCTCCATCTGCACTGCATGACTGGCACCGTTTCCCACAAGTCCGAGCACGTCGTAATTGTTTGAGATGTCAGTGACCACTCTGCTGTCCAAGTCAATGACGGCAATGTCGTGTCCCTCCTGGCTCAGCTGGGCCGTAAGGGCTGCACCGACCTTGCCGCAGCCAACCACTATGATTTTCATTCTCTCTTCCCCTTTTTTTGCAACAATTAATCCGCTTCAGCTTTGTCGGCAACAACCACTCTCAAAATGTCGCCCATTTCTATTTCCACAGCCAAAGTCGGGTCAGCGGCATTCACCACTTCAAGATCGATGATCTCTTTAGGATGCGGTGCGCTGTCTACACTCTCTCCATTTTGATTATACATTGAAATTACGATAATCGGAATATCTCTTCCGTCAGGTTTCATAATCTCTATGCGGTCTCCGACGCAAAATTTGTTTCTCTGCATGATGCGCGCCCTTCCCTCCGGCGTGATCTCCTCAACGATTCCCAGAAAAACTGCCTCATTGACATAAGTATTGCTGTCGTAGACCATGGCCTCCTCATCAGGCCTGCCATAGTAAAACCCTGTGGTGAACCTTCTGTAGGTGCACTTTTTGATCGCGTCCTGATACTCCGGGATCCTTGACTGATAGAGTTCTTCGCTCTTGTCAAAGTCGTCGAGCGCCTGCCTGTAAGCCCTGGCCACCGACGCCACATAGAGCGCTGTCTTCATGCGGCCCTCGATCTTGAGGCTGTCCACGCCTGCCCTCAGAAGGTCCGGGATGTGCTCGATCATGCACAGGTCCCTGGAGTTGAAAACGAATGTCCCTCTCTCATTTTCCTCGATCGGAAGATAGACACCCGGCCTGGATTCCTCCATGACGGCGTATTTCCACCTGCAGGGGTGCGTGCAGGCACCGTGGTTGGCGTCTCTGCCCGTAAAGTAATTGGACAAAAGGCATCTTCCCGAATATGAGATGCACATCGCCCCGTGCACGAATGCCTCGATCTCCCTGTCCTCGGGGATATGCCTGCGGATCTGCGCGATCTCCACAAGGCTCAGTTCTCTCGCGCAGACCACTCTCTCCGCTCCCAGGTCGAACCAGAAATTGAATGTCCCGTAGTTGGTGTTGTTGGCCTGGGTGGAGATGTGCAGCGGGATCTCCGGGCACGTTTTCTTCGCCAGCATGAACATTCCGGGATCCGCCACCAGGATCGCGTCAGGCTTCATCTCCGCCAACTGGCCAAAATATTGCTCAGCCCCCGCGAGATCACTGTTGTGGGCGAGAATGTTGGCGGTTACATAAACCTTTACCCCTCTTTCATGGGCATATCGTATTCCTTCAGCCATCTCCGCCGGCGAAAAGTTTCTCGCCTTGGCCCGCAGCCCGTAGGCCTCTCCCCCTATATAGACCGCGTCCGCTCCGTATCGGACGGCGGTTTTGAGCACTTCCAGGTCCTTGGCGGGGAGAAGAAGTTCCGTCTTTCTCTTTTTTGCATCCTGTGTCATAGTATTCCTCATCACCGGAGATCTCCGGCTTCAATATTATCTTCCACGTTTCGCCGGCGCACGGAAAGCGCCGCTCCGTCGCCCGTCTCAAGCAGTATTGTCCGAAGGCGCGGGTCCTGCGAGACCGCTGCCAGATATTCCCGCATCCTCTTGTGGATCGTTCGGTTGCGGCGCGTCACCGAGAACTTCGACTCCAGGATCTCACCTTCCTTGAGAACGTTGTCGGACAGTAGAACGCCGCCCTCCGAAAGGAGTCTGATCACCTCCGGCAGGAACCGGATGTACTGGCCCTTGGCCGCGTCCATAAAGATCAGGTCGAAAGTTCCCGTGAGCTCCGGCAGGATCTGAGCCGCATCTCCCTCCAGGAGCGTGATCCTGTCCGCCCCGAATCTGTCAAAATTCAGCCGGGCCTCACCTGCTCTCTTTTCATCCCGCTCAATGGTAATGATCTCGCAGGATGCGGGCGCATAGGTATACATGACCAGTGCCGAATATCCCACCGCCGTGCCGATCTCCAGGATCCTGCGCGGCGCCAGCATTTCCAGCAGACACTGAATAAGGCCCCGGGTGTGGGGCCGAATGATCGGTACTCCTTCCTCCAGAGCCTTTTTCTCCAATTTTCTCAGTTCGGGGGACTGTTCCGCGAGCAGAGACTCCGCGAATACGCTGATCCGCTCCCCTGTCTCCCTCTGCGCCGCAAATTTTTCCATATAGTCTGTCATACTCTCATGATCAGGATCCTGATCATCCTCTCAGCCCTCTTCTCCTTCGCCTTCGGTTTCTTCTCCGCCGTCTGTTCCTTCAACGGGCTGCTCTTCGGCGGGCATCTCATAGGGAGAAGCCTCTTTCGCGGAGATCACCCTCATGATCTCCTCAGTCGTCATTTCAGAAGAAAGCGCGTAAGTTCCCGCGACATACATGCCAGCGTAATCGGACACCCTCTCCTGGATCAGGAAGAGTCTCGCGGAATCTATGATCCCCTGCTCTTCGAGCTGCTCAGCGAGCTTAGTGACCTTGACGCCCTCTTCCACAGTGAAAGCCACTACTTTGCCGGTTCCCCTTGCATCTTTTCCCTGTTGGGAAAACACGCCGTAACCTACGTCATAGTAGTGTTTGGCCTGTCCCGCCATGAACAGGATCGCCGCCGCGATCACTGCGTAAATGATGATACTGCCGAGGGTATCGATCACAACCCCGATAGTGGTGCGCATTTTTCTCACTACACGCCTCCCGTACTGCCGTCCGCTGTACTAAAGTTTATGATGATTAATAGTTATCTCTGCCGATCTCCACGATGATCGGAAGGATCATGGGTCTTCTCTGGGTCTTCTTCCAGAAATAATCGCTCAGATTGTCCCTTACTACCGCCTTGATGCGGTTGCGGTCCAGGGTCCTTCTCTCCTGGCAGGCATAGAGCGCGCCCTGCGCTACGAGATTCGCGCCGTTCATCAGAACGTCCGCTTCCTTGATATATACAAAGCCCCTGGAAGTGATCTCCGGAGCTGATACGATCTTCTCTGTACCGCTCTCCATGGCGAATGTCACGATGACAATGCCGTCCTCTGCCAGGTGCTGGCGGTCTCTGAGAACGATGTTGCCCACGTCTCCCACGCCGAGTCCGTCAACCAGGATGTTGCCGACCGGAACACTGTCCGTCACCTTCGCGCTGTCAGGGGTCAGTTCAAGCACGTCTCCCGACTGCAGGATGAAAATGTTCTCCTTGTCGATCCCCAGCTCCCTGACCAGCTTGGCCTGTGCCTTGAGATGGCGGTATTCGCCGTGTACAGGCACGGAATATTTGGGCTGAACCAAAGTATAGATCAGCTTGATGTCTTCCTGACAGGGGTGGCCCGAGACATGGACGTCCTGGAAAATGACGTCCGCTCCCTTTAAAAGGAGCTTGTTGATCACGTTGGTGACCGCCTTCTCATTGCCCGGGATGGGGCTGGATGAGAAGATAACGGTATCTCCCTGTCCGATCGAGATCTTCCTGTGGATGCTCTCAGCCATGCGGCTGAGGGCCGCCATGCTCTCTCCCTGGCTTCCCGTCGTGATGATGACGGTCTGCTCTCCGGGATAGTTCTTGAGGTCGTCCACACTGATCAGGGTTTTCTCGGGTACATTGAGGCAGCCCAGTTCGGAAGCCGTCGCGATGATATTGACCATGCTGCGGCCTTCCACGACTACCTTTCTGCCGTACTTGTAAGCGGAATTGATGATCTGCTGCACCCTGTCCACGTTGGAAGCGAAAGTCGCGATGATGATCCTCGTGTCGCTGTGCTCCTGAAAGAGCTGGTCGATGGTCTTTCCGACCGTTTTCTCCGAAGGCGTAAAGCCCGGGCGTTCCGCATTTGTGGAGTCGCACAGAAGTGCCAGGACTCCCTTTCTGCCCAGTTCCGCGAACCTCTGCAGGTCGATCGCGTCTCCGAAAACAGGCGTATAGTCGACCTTAAAGTCGCCCGTATGCACAACGATCCCCGCAGGTGTATAAATAGCGAGCGCCGCTGCGTCAACAATGCTGTGGTTGGTCTTGATAAACTCCACCCTGAAGCATCCCAGACTCACGGAGGAGCCGAACGGGATGACCTTCCTCTGGGTCGTCTCCATCATGCCGCGCTCCTTGAGCTTGTTCTCAATGATGCCCATGGTGAGCCTTGTTGCGAATACCGGGACGTTGATCTTCTGAAGGACATAGGGCAGCGCGCCAATGTGGTCCTCGTGTCCGTGGGTTATGACAAACCCCTTGACCTTGTCGATGTTGTTCTCAAGATAGGTCGTGTCCGGAATGACAAGGTCAATTCCGAACATATCGTCCTCCGGAAACGCCAGACCGCAGTCCACAACAATAATACTGTCCTCATATTCGAAGGCAGTAATGTTCATTCCGATCTGTTCGAGCCCGCCCAGGGGAATGATCCTGAGAGCAGGCTGTCTCTGTTCCTTTTCTATAGTTTTCTTCAAGTTATATCCTCTTATTCCTCGATCAGAATCCCCATCTCTTCCAGTTTGTCGCTGAAGAGAAGGAGTGCTGCCGAGAGTTCGTTGTCGTCTTCCACAACGGCGTAGAGGCTCTCGTCGGACCCTTCCTCGGCGTCATCTCTCAGAATCAGGGCCATGCCGTCTCCTTCCTCCTCGTCTGTGACGAGCAGGTACATCTTACCGCCGAGTTTGACCTGTTCCAGCACATAGAACTCCTCCGGCTCCGCAGAGTCGGTCGGTACCAATCTGATCTTTTCCATTATTCTTCTTTCCTCATCTGTTCCAATTCGCCGCGATGGTTCTCCATATACTCCCGGAGAATGATACTGGCCGCGATCATATCCACGTAGCGGCCTCTGTCTTCCCGGCGAATCTCCATTTTATCCATAATTTCATAGGCCTCCACAGTCGTGAGTCTCTCATCAGACATCACGACAGGCAGACCTGTCCTGCGCTCCACATCCTCACGGAACGCCAATGTATCTTCGGCTCTAAACCCGGCGGAATCGTCCATGTTGAGGGGCAGGCCCAGCACGATGAGTCTGATATCGTACTGCGCGCACAGTTCCTCGATCCTGGACAAAGTCTTGCGAAGCTTATTAGCTCTGTCGCGCCTTATGATCTCCAGCGGATGGGAGGTCATAAGAAGTTCGTCGCTGAGCGCCACGCCGCATGTCCTGGAGCCAAAATCCAGTCCCATAAGTCTCATGGCGGATTATTTCTTCTTCCAGTGGTTGAACTCGATGTAGTCGTTCATGATCTCTTCTACGAGTTCATCACGCTCCACCTTCATGATGAGACTTCTCGCACCCATATAGTTGGTGATATAGGTCGGATCTCCTGACATGATATAGCCGACAATCTGATTGACGGGATCGTATCCCTTCTCCAGCAGCGCCTCATAGACGACGGAGAGAATCTTCTTCACTCCCGTCTCCTGATCCGGCTGCACCTTGAAATACTGTGTGTTCCCCAAGTCCATCCCGGACTTCCTGTTATTGTTCTGATCCATAAATTACAACCGACCTCGTCCTATACTGTTAGTATTTCCTATGCAAACGAGTTTCACAAAAGAACGCCCGTTTACATCTCTTTATCTTACCCTATTTTACCGTCTCTTTCAACTAGAGGCGCAAACATAAGGCCCTGTGCCCTGGCCGCGGCACCTGTAAATACGCCCGAAATGAGCTGTCCTTCCTCCATTTTGGCGCCGGGATCGCCTTCGCAGAGGATGTATCCCTCCACATAGCGCTTTGTATGGCCTCTCCAGCAGAGGCCGAAGGGCATCTGCGCCTTCTCCTCCAGAAGGAGCTCGTCCTGTTTTCCGATAAACTGTGCCCGGAACTGCTCCGACTGTCTCTGCGTCATCTCGAGCAAAATATCGCTGCGCGCGCTCTTTACCGGCTCCGGGATCTGAACCGGCATGGCCGCTGCCGCAGTTCCCTTACGCACCGAGTATTTGAAGACATGCATCTCATAGAAGTTCACTTCCTCGAGAAATCTCACTGTCTCCTCAAATTCGGCATTGGATTCCCCCGGAAATCCCACGATCACATCCGTCGTAACAGCAGGGTTTTCATAGTATCTTCGCAGATGTTTTACGCTTTCCAGAAATTCCTCTGTCGTGTAGTGTCGGTTCATTCTGCGCAGCGTCGCGTTGCAGCCGCTCTGCAGGGAGAGATGGAAGTGCGGGCACACTTCGGGCATTGCAGCGATCCCTCTGACGAAAGATTCCGTCATGATCCTGGGCTCGAGGGAGCTGAGGCGGATCCTCTCGATACCTTCTATTCCCCGGATCCGGTCCATCAGATCCAATAAGTAAGCCCCCGATTTCTCAGGGTCGAACTTCACCGCGTCTGTCTGCGCGTCCCACTCAAGGCCATAAGAGCTCACGTGAATTCCGGTCAGGACCACTTCCCGGATCCCCTTATCCGCAATGGTCCTGATCTCTTTGAGGATCTCGCCCGGTCTTCTGCTCCTGATCCTTCCCCTGGCGTAGGGAATGATGCAGTAGGTGCAGAACTGATTGCAGCCGTCCTGTATTTTGACAAAGGCTCTGGTGTGGCCCGGGTCCTCGAGCTGCATATCCTCATAGTCAGGCCTGTGCGTCAGGTCGGTCATAGTCCTGCCGCCCAGAGTGCGCCTGTCAAGACTCCCGGCTTCTTCCTGCGCTTCGCCTCCTGCGTTCTCTTTCTCACCGCCGATCCCCGCAAGGAATTCATCCAGAAGCTCCGCGATCTGAGCCTTCTTGTTGTTTCCTATTGCCAGGTCGATGGAGCTGTCTGTTCCGACCCGCGCGGGATCCGTCTCCACGTAGCATCCCACCGCGATGACCACCGCGCCGGGATTTCTCTTTTTGGCCTTGTGGATCATCTGTCGGCTCTTTCTGTCGGCGATATTGGTAACCGTGCAGGTGTTGATCACATAGACCTCCGCCTCTTCCTCAAAAGGGACGGAAATATACCCGTGTTCCTCCATTTTTTGCCGCATTATGTCCAGTTCGTAACTGTTTACTTTACACCCGAGATTGTGAAATGCTACACGTTTCAAGCTTCTTCCTCTTCCAAATTGTATTTATACGACATTGACTTTTCACCGACCAGTATTTACTATAAGACTAACTCAAAGGAATGCAATAAGGAGGCAAACACCTATGAAAACCGTAATGATCTCATTAAATTCTATCGATAAAGTTAAGTCCTTCGTCAATGATATTTCCCGTTTTGACTATGACTTCGACCTGGTATCCGGCCGTTATGTTATTGACGCCAAGTCCATCATGGGCATCTTTTCCCTGGACCTGAGCAAGCCCATCGAGCTCAACATTCACGCCGAGGAGGGCGCTGACGCGGTTCTTGAGACCCTCAAGCCCTATATCGTCTGATCAGCTTATTAAGATGAAAGCCCCGAAGCCTTACCGGTTTCGGGGCTTTTTTTGCGTGTTTTGTCAGATCTGCAGTTCTCCGTCTCTCTGCTTGACGATCCTGGTCTCGTCCTTGCCCACGATCATAATCTCATCTGTGGCGATCGCCCGCTCCACCATCTCGTCGATCTTTTCGTCGAGATTCTTCTCGTGGCGCTTGATGACGTCAAGGCGCGGCTTTGTCACGGGGTGCTTGGCCACGAAGATCGTGCAGCAGTCCTCGTAAGGCAGGATGGATGTCTCAAATGTGCCGATCTTCTTGGAGACCTTGACGATCTCCTCCTTGTCAAAGCCAATCAGCGGCCTGAAGACAGGGAGCGTGCACACTTCGTTAGTGACGCCCAGTGCCGTCATAGTCTGGGAAGCGACCTGGCCGATACTCTCGCCCGTGATCAGGGCAAGGCATTCTGACTCCTTAGCAAGCCTCTCCGCGATGCGCATCATAAATCTGCGCATGATAATGGTGAGCTCGTCGTGAGGGCACTTCTCGTAGATGTAGAGCTGGATCTCCGTGAAGTTGATGTTGTGCAGCCAGATCGGTCCGGTATAGGCAGCCACCTGGCTCGCCAGGTCAACGACCTTCTGCAGCGCTCTCTCGCTGGTGTAGGGCGGCGCGTTAAAATATACCGCGTCCAGTTTCACGCCCCTCTTGGCGATCATGTAGCCTGCGACAGGGGAGTCGATTCCGCCGGAGAGAAGGAGCATAGCCTTTCCGCCTACGCCGACGGGAAGTCCGCCCGGTCCGGGTATGATCGTCGAATAGATATATATTTTCTCCCGGATCTCCACATGAAGCATGATCTCGGGCTTATGCACGTCAACTGTGAGATTGGGGCAGGCATCAAGAACGGCTTCCCCAAGTTCCTCGTTGACCTTCATGGAGTCAAGAGGGTATTCCTTGTTCAGTCTTCTTGCGTGTACCTTAAAGGTCGCCTCCCCTTCAGGATATTCCTCCTTCATGAAAGCAGCTGCTGCCTTCCTGAGTTCCTCGATAGGAACCACCGGCGTTTCCACGATGGGGCAGATGCCGGAAATGCCGAACACGCGGCTGAGAGCCTCGGTAACTTCGCTGTAGTCATAGTCCGACAGGCACTCCACGAAGACTCTTCCGTAGGTTCTGTGCACGGCAAAGTTTCCCTCGCAGGGCTTGAGCGCGTGCTTGATCTGGCGCACCAGCGCCTCCTCAAATATGTGGCGGTTTTTGCCCTTGATGCCGATCTCGGCGTACTTTATAAGAAAAGATTGATACTTCATAATTCCTCCGTCGTGGTGATGAAAAAGGTGTGAGGGTTACGGCCGCCACTATACCCCTTCGGGCTCCGCCCTACTTACGAGATGAGTCGCCCGAAGGGGCATAGTGGCGGCCTTAGCCGCTGACGCCCTTTCGGAGCACTCCGAATTCAGTGTCTTGTATATTTTCTTAAAAAAGGAACGATTTCATGCAAGGCCGATGTTGCCTGAAAGATGTCCTCTTCCGTGGTCATCTCTGAGAGACTTATGCGGATGGTGTTGTCGAGGTAGGCTCTGGGGAGCTTGATCGCTTCCAGAGTCGCCGATGTGTGGGGCTTGTTTGATGCGCAGGCGCTTCCCGATGAGACATAGACGCCCCTCTCCTCCAAAGCGTGCAGCAGCACTTCCGCACGCACGCCGGGCACTGTCAGGCTGATGATATGCGGAGCGCACTTTCTGCCCGCAGGTCCGTTTACCCGAAGGTCCGGGATGTCAGCGATCTCGTCGAGGAATTTCTCCCGCAGTCCGTACAGCCTGTCGATACTATTGTCAAAATCCTGATACAGCATCTTCGCCGCAAGGCCCATAGCCGCGATGCCGGCCACATTCTCTGTGCCGGAGCGCATTCCGCCCTGCTGTCCGCCGCCGAAGATCAGGTTCTTCACCTTCACCTTGTCGCCGATATAGAGGAAACCGGTTCCCTTGGGCGCGTGGATCTTGTGTCCGCTGACAGACAGAAGGTCGATCCCCCACTTCTTGGGATAGATCTGTGCCTTGCCAAAACCTTGCACCGCGTCCACATGAAAGAGCGCGGAAGGATTTTTTGCATTAATGCGCTTCGCGATCTCCCTGACCGGCTCTACCGCGCCAATCTCATTATTGGTGTGCATAACTGACACCAGGATCGTGTCGTCCCTTACGGTCTGCTCCACCAGATCCGGAGAGACGATCCCGAATTCGTCTACCGGCAGATATGTCACCTCAAACCCCTGTGACTCCAGATATTTCATGGACTCCAGGACCGCGGGATGCTCGATGTTCGTTGTGATCAGATGGCGTCCCCTTCTCATATTGGCCATGGCACCGCCGATAATAGCGATGTTGTCAGACTCCGTTCCGCAAGATGTGAAGATGAGATTTTTCTCATTCACCTTCAGAATCTGTGCCAGGGTCCTCTTCGCCTCGGTGATCTGCCTCTCAGCCTCCACTCCCTTGTGGTGCATGCTGGAGGGATTACCGTACTCTTCCAGATATATTTTGTTCATCAGCTCCACTACTTCCGGAAAGCACCGGGTCGTAGCAGAGTTGTCCAGATACGCTTCTCTCATGTTTCCTCTCAAATCAATAGTTGCGGGATATTTGCCGTACCCTGCATGATAACACATCATTTTGCCGATTACAAACCGTTCGCCTGCGAATCAGCAGGTTTCAAAGCGGTAGATAAGCCAGGAGAGCACTACCAGTGCCGCTGTCTCGGTCCGAAGGATCCTCCTGCCGAGGGAGATCGGCAGAATTCCGGCCGCCTTAGCCAGTTCAACCTCGCCGGGCTCGAACCCTCCCTCCGGTCCGATAAATATGGAAACTGAGCTTCCCTCTTTGATCTTCTCGATGAGCTCTCTGGTGCTGCCGTCCTCTTCCTGCAGTTCATAGGGAAGAAGGCGTGTCTGTGTGTTCTCCTTCGCGAATCGGACAGCTTCCTCCATTGTCATGGGCTCGCGCACCAGCGGGACCACGGCTCTGCGGCTCTGTTTGGCCGCCGATTCCGCTATGGTCTGCCAGCGCTGTGTCTTCTTCGCTATTTTGGCACCTTCGAGTTTGGCGACGCTGCGGCGCATCTGCACCGGAATGATCTCGGCCGCGCCCAGTTCCACCGCCTTCTGCACGATCAGGTCCATCTTGTCGGACTTGGGTAGTCCCTGGAAAAGATATACTTTCACGGGAAGTTCCACGTCGGACTCCTTGACGAAACGCAGCCTGCACACCACTTCCGAGTCCGTGAACTCCTCGATGCCGTAGCGGTATTCGCGCTCGTCCTGCCCTGTCCGCACGCTGATCTCGTCACCGGGTTTCATGCGCAGCACGTTCTTAATATGGTTGACGTCCCTGCCCGTCACATACAGGAGGTCTCCCTGCATCTGCGCGGGATCTACAAAGATATGCAGCATTTGCTCAACTCCTTACGCCAGCGGCTTCCTGCCCACAACGCAGCGCCATTCGCCCTGCGCGGTCACACTGATGACCTCCAGGCCGGCTTCTCTCATCGCCTCTGCGACGCTGTCTTCGCGCCCCTCAAGGATCCCTGAAGTGATGTAGTACGCGCCGGCTTTCATGGTCGGCACTACATGGGGTGTCAGCGGGATCAGCACATCCGCCAGGATGTTGGCCGCCACAATGTCATATTTCTCTGTTCCCACTTCCTCCTGCACCTTCTCGTCATCGATGAGATTTCCGAGGATCACATGGAACTTTGCGGGATCAACGCCGTTAGTGCGCAGATTGTCCTCGATCGCGGGAGGGGCGCAGGGATCCAGATCTGTTCCCACGGCGCTCTTTATGCCGAACATCAATGCCAAAATAGCGAGAATTCCGCTTCCTGTTCCCACATCCAGCATTACCGTCTCCGGAGTCAGGTATTTGCGGATCTGCCTGATGCAGAGCTGTGTGGTCTCGTGCATGCCTGTTCCGAAAGCTGTTCCGGGATCGATATGGAAGACCAGCGCCGGCTCTTTATCGGTGATCTCAGGCTTCTCCCAGGAGGGGATCGCAAGAATGTCATCGATCCAGAACTGGTGGAAATACTGCTTCCAGTTGTTGATCCAGTCGACGTCCTCAGTCTCCTCAATGGTCACTGTGCCGTCTCCGATCTCCGTATAAGTCCGAAGCATTGCCAGTTCATCCACAATGGAGGCTTTCACCTCTTCAGGAGTCATGGGCTCGTCGTTTACAAGAACATGCCCGTCCTCTGTCTCCTCCAGGAAGAAACTGAGCACCGCAGTTCCGTCATCTTCCCCCGCATCGGGCAGGATGTCGACGAACATCTGCTCCTTCTCCGCGGCCGTAAGCGGCACATGGTCCTCGATCTGCGCTCCGTACAGGCCGATATCCTGCATGGAACTGATGATTATGTCCTCCGCCTCTGCTCTCGTGCGGACTCTGAATGCCATCCATTTCATATTCTGTCCCTCTGTTTTTATATAAGTAATAACGCACCAAAGCCGGCAGCGCATGATCGCGCTGCCGGCTGACTGTATTTAGTCTCTTCTGACCCGGCTTTTCTCCGGATCAGGCTCTGAACTGCTCAGTTCTTCCAGAATTTCTTCTTTTTATTCGATTCTTTCTTGGGAGCGTCCTTCTCTGCGGTTTCGCGCTCAGCCTGATTAAGGGAATCCCCTGTCAGGGCGTCGAACTGCCTGAGCAGATCCTTTGCTTCCTTGCTGAGTTTGGTGGGTGTCTCCACTACCAGGGTCACATAGTGATCACCCCGGATCTGCTGGTTGCGGATCGTGGGAATACCCTTATTCTTGAGCCTTATTCTCGTATCGCTCTGCGTGCCGGGCTTAACATCGTAGATCACCTTGCCGTCCACGGTGTTGATGACAATGCTTCCGCCCAGAGCTGCCATCGCGTAGGAAATGTTCACTGTGGAGAAAACATTGTAATCCTGACGCATGAACTCCGGATGGGGTTCTACGATCACTTCCACAAGAAGATCTCCTCTGGGTCCTCCGTTCACGCCGGGCTCGCCCTTGTCGCGGATCCGTACGCTCTGTCCGTTGTCGATACCGGCCGGAATGGACACTTTGATAGTCTTCTTGCTGCTTACATAACCTGTGCCGCTGCAGTTCGTGCACTTGTCCTTGATGATCTGTCCTCTTCCTCCGCAGTCAGGGCATGTCTGCACATTTCGGACAGTACCGAAGAAGGACTGCTGCGTGAATACCACTTGGCCTTTACCGCCGCACTTGGGGCACATCTGCGGGGTCGTACCCGGCTTCGCGCCCGTTCCCGAGCAGGTCGGGCAGGGATCCTTGAGATTAAGCGTGATCTCTTTCTCGATGCCGGTAACTGCTTCGAGGAATGTGATCCTCACGCTGGTGCGGACATTGGCCCCCTTCATAGGGCCGTTTGCCGGTCCGCGTCTTCCGCCGCCGAAGAAATCGCCGAACAGATCGCCGAAAATATCGCCGAAATCGGCCGAATTGAAATCAAAGCCGCCAAAGCCGCCGGATCCGTCAAATGCCGCGAAGCCAAACTGATCGTATTTCTGGCGCTTCTCCGCGTCGCTCAGGATCGCATAGGCTTCAGAGGCCTCTTTGAATTTAGCTTCCGCATTCTTGTCGCCGGGATTCATGTCCGGATGGTATTTTTTGGCAAGTTTCCTGTATGCCTTCTTGATATCCTCCTCGGACGCGTCCTTGGCTACTCCAAGCACTTCATAGTAATCACGTTTCTGTTCAGCCATAATATAATACTTTCGTTCTCTCGCGTGTTTTTCTCTGTTTACAAGGGAGTTGCCCAAGCCGCGTGGTAAGCGCGACCTGGGCACTCCTTAAACTATATCATTTTCTTTTATATTTCAATACTCAATAACTGCCGTATTGGGTAAATCCTGAAGGTTTGACTTTGGTCAAACCTTCTAATTCTAAAAAGTGCTATTGCACTTTTTTGAATTTTTAAACTTCGCGGTAGTCGCCATCAACTACGTCGTCGTCATTGCCTGTGCTTCCGCCGGCGTTATGGCCGCCCATGTCGGGGCCTGCGCCCTGGTTGTTCTGCATGTTCTGGTACATCTGAGTGAACAGCTGCTGGGAGTCGTTCATCAGTTTCTCCTTGCCGGACTTAAGGGCGTCGATGTCAGCGTCGCTGATATCAGTCTGATCCTTGGTTCTCTCAAGGACAGCCTTGAGGTCCGCGATCTCAGCTTCAACAGTTGCCTTTGCGGATGCGTCGATCTTGTCGCCGACTTCCTTCAGAGCCTTCTCGGTCTGGAATACGATGGAGTCAGCTTCGTTTCTTGCGTCTACGCCTTCCTTGCGCTTTCTGTCCTCTGCCTCGAACTGAGCAGCTTCCTTGATCGCCTTCTCGATATCCTCGTCGGACATGTTGGAGCCGGCTGTGATGGTGATGTGCTGCTCCTTGCCTGTGCCGAGATCCTTAGCGGAAACATTTACGATACCGTTTGCGTCGATATCGAATGTAACCTCGATCTGCGGTACACCGCGCATTGCGGGCGGGATTCCGTCCAGTCTGAACTGGCCGAGGGACTTATTGTCTCTTGCGAACTTTCTCTCACCCTGAAGGACGTTGATGTCAACAGCGGTCTGATTGTCAGCTGCTGTGGAGAAGACCTGGCTCTTCTTGGTGGGGATGGTTGTATTTCTCTCGATCAGAGGGGTAGCGATGCCGCCCATGGTCTCGATGGAAAGTGTCAGAGGTGTTACATCCAGAAGAAGGATGTCGCCTGCGCCTGCATCGCCTGCAAGCTTGCCGCCCTGGATGGCTGCGCCGATGGCAACACACTCATCGGGGTTAAGGGTCTTGCTGGGCTCATGGCCTGTAAGTGCCTGTACCTTTTCCTGTACGCAGGGGATTCTGGTGGAACCGCCTACCAGCAGTACTTTGCCCAGATCGGAATTGTTCAGGCCGGCGTCTCTCATGGCGTTCTGAACCGGGATCGCGGTCTTCTCTACCAGGTCGCTGATCAGCTCTTCGAATTTAGCCCTTGTGAGGTTCTTGTCGAAGTGCTTGGGGCCCTCGGCGGTAGCCGTGATGAAAGGAAGGTTGATGTTGGTGGTTGTCGCGCTGGACAGCTCCTTCTTGGCCTTCTCGGCTGCTTCCTTCATTCTCTGCAGAGCCATCTTGTCGCCGGAGAGGTCGATGCCCTCTGCCGACTTGAACTCGCGGATGATCCAGTCGATGATCCTCTGGTCGAAGTCATCGCCGCCCAGACGTGTGTCGCCGTTGGTGGACAGAACTTCGATAACGCCGTCGCCGATCTCGATGATGGAAACATCGAAAGTACCGCCGCCCAGGTCATAGACCATGATCTTCTGCTCTTTCTCGTTGTCCAGGCCGTAAGCCAGAGCTGCCGCTGTGGGCTCGTTGATGATTCTCTTGACATCAAGGCCTGCGATCTTGCCGGCGTCCTTTGTAGCCTGTCTCTGTGCGTCGTTGAAGTATGCGGGAACAGTGATAACTGCCTCGGAGACCTTCTCGCCCAGGTAGCTCTCTGCGTCAGCTTTCAGCTTCTGCAGGATCATAGCGGAGATCTGCTGAGGGGAATACTTCTTGCCGTCGATGGTGCGGCCGCGGTCTGTTCCCATGTCTCTCTTAATAGAAGAAATTGTGTTGTCAGCGTTTGTGACTGCCTGACGCTTTGCGGGCTCACCTACCAGTCTCTCGCCGTTCTTTGTGAAAGCAACGACGGAAGGTGTGGTTCTTGAGCCTTCTGCGTTAGGGATAACTGTAGGCTTTCCGCCTTCCATAACTGCTACGCAGCTGTTTGTTGTACCAAGATCGATACCGATAATCTTACTCATTGTTTCCTCCTTTATTTGCGCCTTTCGCGCTCTATCTGTAATTGTGGATTATTTGCCAAAATATATATGCCTCGGCTGCGTCCCTTAAAGGAACGGAACCGTAATTTTCACTGTTTTGCCATCCGGTCAGATCAATGTTCTGACTCAGATCTGTCCGTCTCAGCGGACAACGCCCACCATTGAGTGGCGGACCACCATATCATGGTATGTATAGCCCTTCTGGAATTCCTGCGCCACAATGCCTGTCTCAAACTCGTCGCTCTCAACCTGCATCACCGCGTTGTGGAAGCCGGGGTCAAATTCCTTGCCGACCGCCTCAATGGGCTTTACTCCCAAATCTTCCAGCTGCTTCATCAACTGCTTGTAGACCATCTCCATGCCACTGACGATCGCGCTGCCCTTCTCATTCTCGGGAACCGCCGCCAGGCCTCTCTCGAAGTTGTCCACTACGGGAAGCATCTTCTCGATCACGTTCTTCTCGCCCATGGAGAACATCTGCTCTTTTTCCTTGGCCGTGCGCTTGCGGAAGTTGTCGAACTCCGCCATCTGGCGCTTAACCTTGTCCTCAAGAGCGGCCACCTTATCCTGAAGCGCTTTCTCCCTGCTTCCGGCAGGTGCCTGCGGTTCAGGTTCTTCAGCAGATTCCTCTGCATTGCTCTCCGCATCAGGCGTCTCCTCCGCGGCTTCCTCAGTCCCGGTCTCGTCCATGGTCTCTTCCGCAGTTTCGTCTGTAGTCTCTTCCGCAGTCTCGTCTGTAATCTCTTCCGCAGTCTCGTCCATGATCTCTTCGGGTTCGGTGCCGGGCTGTTCATTCATTCTGTTTTCAGCTTCTGCCATATATTCCTTTCCGCACCGCACTCTCTGTGTCCAGATCCGGCAAGGTGCTCATTCCTGCTCTCTTATTGTTTGTACAGATCGTCGAGCTGCTCCATCATATGCCGGAGCACATCGACGACTCTCTCGTAGTCCATTCTTCGGGGTCCGATGATTCCCACCGTTCCCTTCATGCCGTCACCCAGATCATAAGTGGCGGTAACAACACTGCAGTCCTTCATGCTGGCCACCGGCATTTCCTCGCCGATGTAAACCTGAATTCCGGTCTCACTGCTGCCTGACAGAGATTCCTGTACAATACTCCCAAGTGCCTGCTTCTCTTCGAAGTCACTGATGATCTCGCTCGCTTTGTTATGATCAGCGAGCTCCGGATACTTGAAAATGTTCTTGGCTCCGCTTGTATAGATCTTCAGGTCTTCCTCTTTCCGAACGATCTCCGCCGCCGCGTCAAAGACGTCATTGACGATCTGCGTATGAATACCGGCGTCTCTCTTGATGGACTCGATCAACCCCAGCGTGATCTCCTCAATGGGAAGTCCGCACAGGTTCGTGTTGAGCAGCATGTTAAGTCTGAGCATCTGCTCCGCGTCCAGCGGCATGTCCACCGGAATTACCCTGTTCCTGATAAGATTCCCTTCAAGCACGATCACCGCCAGGATGTTGCTGTCATCCAGCTGCGAGAGCTGAATGAACTTGATCTTGTTCCTGCGGATCACCGGCGATGAGATCATCGATGCGTATTGAGTGTTCGCGGCCAGAAGCTTGGCGACCTGCTGCAGAAGATTCTCCAGCCTGTCCTGCTTCTGCAGGAGCACGTTCTTCATCGCTTCCACCTGCTGCCGCTCCGACCCCAGCATGTTGTCCACGTAGAGGCGGTAACCCGCATCAGTAGGAATACGTCCGGCCGACGTGTGCGGCTGCATGATCAGTCCCATCTCTTCAAGGTCAGCCATCTCATTTCTGATCGTTGCACTGCTCAGCTTGAGATCGGTGTACTTGGAAATCGTCCTGCTGCCTACCGGCTCGCCGGTCTCCAGGTAATTGCGGATGATAGCCTGCAATATTTTCATCTTGCGATCTTGCAGTTCCATAATATCCTCCGTATCGGGATCGATATCCTCTCACCAACTTCGGTGATCGGATCCGGTTCCATTATTAGCACTCATCTTGGTCGAGTGCTAACACCTTTCTTGTATAAAATAGCACTAGGCCAATTGGATGTCAACATGGTTTATTTGCGAATTTCTAAAATGTTTATTAAGGAATCGGGACATTTTTTATATATGAAGAGGCACCTCCCCCGGACAAAAAAGAGGCAGCACCATGCGGTGCTGCCCCTCGGCAATTCATTAATTCAAACAAAAGATCAGGATCAGATGTCGAAGCTTCCTGTCTCAGTTCCGTTGATCACGTAGTAAGCCTTTGCTTCCTCGGGCTTAACGTACAGCTGAACTTCCTTGAAATCAGCGGGATCCTTCGCAAGGTCGAATTCCCAAACGTCCTTGGCGATCTTGACAAGCTGCTCTGTTGTGTATTCCTTGCCTGCGAACTGGATGGAGATGCTCTCCTTGACGGCCGCTGCCTTCTTGGTCTTAGCGGCTGCAGTTCTTGTTGTTGTCTTTTTTGCTGCAGTAGTCTTAGCTGCTGTAGTCTTGGTCTCTGTAGTCTTAGCAGTTGTCTTCTTGGCTGTTGTCTCTGCAACGGTCTTCTCTGCTGCTGCCTTTGCTACAGGCTTCTTAACGGTTGCCTTTGCTGTTTTCTTTGCTTCTGTCATGGTTCAAATTCTCCTTAAGTAAAAATATAGACCCCCGCAGTGTGCAAATATGAACATTCCCCAAAAACTTCATCTAAAATAGCGCAGTTGTCTGATTTTGTCAACTTTTCGGCATGATTCCATCAATAGACAGGCGCCTTGATCACCAGGAAGTATAGCAGTACAAGGGCGCCGAGGACGATCCTGTACCAGCCAAAGACCTTGAAGTCGTGCTTTCGGATGTAGTTCATCAGGAACGCGATGATCACCATGGAGACCAGGAATGCGATCAGCATGCCTGTGCCGAGGAGGATCAGTTCGCCGCCTGAGAAGCGGAAGCCGTACTTGACGATCTTGAGAAGGCTCGCGCCGGCCATGACCGGAATTGCCAGGATAAAGGTGAACTTAGCGGCCACCGTGCGGGAAACGCCAATCAGCAGTCCACCGACGATGGTAGCGCCGGAGCGTGAGGTCCCGGGGAAGATCGCCGCGATCAGCTGGAAAAGGCCGATCAGGAAGGCATCCTTGAAGGTGAGATCCCGAAGCCTGTCGACTCTGGGAACTTTGTTCTTGTTAACGGTCTCAATAATAATGAAGGCAATACCAACGATGATCAGGGCTGCTCCGACGACGATCGCGTTGTAGAAGTGCGCGTCCAGCCAGTCATCCGCCAGAACGCCCACGACGCCGGCGGGGATGCAGGCCACAAGAGCCTTGAGCCAGAGCATGAGCGTCGACTTTCTTAACACGATCTTGGACTTGCCTGATTTTAATGTAACTTTTTTGAAAGGCCAGATGGTCTTCCAATAGAGAATGACCACCGCGAGGATCGCGCCGAGCTGAATGACCACCAGGAACAGGTTCCAGAACTCCGGGGAGACGTCCAGCTTCACGAACTCGTTGAGCAGGATCATATGTCCGGTGCTGCTGATGGGAAGCCACTCGGTGACGCCCTCCACGACACCGAACAAAATAGCTTTGAGTATTTCAATTACAGATAACTGCATTCAGTATTCTCCTTTCCATCACTTTCCCGCATACTCTGCCTGAACGAATTCGCGGATCCTGGGCAGTGCCCTCTCCACCTTCTCCGTGTCGATGCAGTAAGCGACGCGGAAGAAGCCGGGTGCCCCGAAGCCGTCCGCAGGGACAAAGATCAGGTCATACTTGAGCGCCTTCCGGCAGAATGCCACGGAATCTTCTTCCAGAGCCTTGGGCATGATATAGAAAGTGCCGCCGGGTCTGACCACGGTGAATCCGAGTTCCTTAAAAGTGTCGTACAGCAGGTTCATGTTCGTCTCATAGACTGAGAGATCCGCCGTATCGTCCACTGTCTCGGCCATAGCCAGCATGATCAGCGAGGACGGGCAGTTGTGGCCGATTCCTCTGGAGATCTGTCCGAACATGGGCACCAGATCCTCAACGTGCTCGCAGGCAGGGTTGACTGCCACGTAGCCGATACGCTCTCCGGGCACGGATAGGGACTTGGAGAAGGAATAGCAGGTCAGCGTGTGGGGATAGAACTTCGCCACATACGGCGCTTTTTTGCCATCGAAGATGATCTCCCTGTAAGGCTCGTCGGAGATCAGGAACACATTATGGCCGAACTGCGCAGACTTCCTTGTCAGAAGATCTGCGAGTTTCTGCAGTGTCTCCTCGCTGTACAGCACTCCCGAAGGATTGTTGGGGGTGTTGATCAGGACCGCTGCCACGTTCTCTGTCAGGTATTCTTCCGCTTCCGCGAAGTTGATCTGGAAAGTCTCAAGATCGGCGGGAACCACCTTGATCCTGGCTCCTGTGTCATTGATGTAAGGATTGTATTCCGGGAAATAAGGCGCGAATACCAGCACCTCATCGCCGGGCTTCGTCACCGCGCGCAGAGCGTGCGCAAGAGCGCCGGCCGCTCCGGAAGTGGCAAAAATATGATTGCCCGTATAATTCATACCGAACCTGCGGTTCAGGGAGGCCGCGACCTTCTCCTTCACCTCGGGAATGCCGAGGGTAGGGCTGTAGCCGTGGAGTTTGAGGGGCTCCATTGTCTCAAGGAGCGAGATCGAAACGTCCTTAAAGCTTGCAGGCGCGGGCACAGAAGGGTTTCCGAGGCTGAAGTCGAATACGTTCTCATAACCCACTTCTTTTCCCCTTGCAGTGGCGTACTCCGAAAGTGTACGGATCACCGATTTATTGGACAGCATGTTCAGATAATGTTCATTGATCATTTGAGTTCCTCCGCCATGTATCTTCTATAAAATGTAACTCCATTCATTTTTATTCAGTATATAATAGCGCTGATCTTCCCTGCGCGCTACCTCTCTGAAACCAAAAGATCGCAATATTTTGTCGGAAGCGGTATTGGAGAGCGCCGTATCGGCCCCGATCCGCTCGAATCCGAGCTGTGAAAAGCCGTACTCTATAAGGGCCGCGCAGACCTCCCGGGCTATTCCTTTCCCCCGCCAGTCCTTACGGACCAGATATCCAAAGGACGCGTCCGGCGCCGGTCCGGGCGCAGAACTGTTCGGGAAGGAAAAGCCGATCCTGCCCACAAGTTCACCTGTCTGCCGGGAGAGCACCGCCCAGTGGCCGTATCCGCAGAGCCGATAGACTCTGTCGATATAGGCCTCAAGGATCTTCTTCTCCTTCGCAGTGTCCTCCGAAGGCGCTTCGAGGAATCTCACGGCTTCTTCGTCATAGAGCGAACGGATGGCCTCAAGGTCTTCCGGCACGAACTCCCGCACTTCGCAGCGCGCCGTCTCCAGGATCGTCCAGGGCAGGTGCCTCTGCCGCTGCCAGATCTTGACCAGGGAATCTCTGTCGACCCACTGAGGTTCCATCAAAATATAGTCAGCCCTTTTCAGGTTCTGTGATGTGTTCCCGCTGTGGGAATACCCGCAGAATGCGGCTCCCGGATCCTGAAGCTGCCGCAGCAGCCGCTCCGAATCCGCAATGTACAGCGCGTCATACTCCGGGGCAGGCAGCTCTTCGCCGCCTTCGACCACCCAAAGGTCCGATTCAAATCCATACCCCTTAAAAGTCCGAACTGCTTCCGCCGCTTCGGGCAGGCATTCCTTATACCATTGTTCTTCCAGATAAAATATTACTTTCTTGACCATACTATGCATCATTATACAAAGTCCTACATCGGTTTGCAAAGCGGAAGTAAGAACGGAGCCGTTCATATTTTGTTCATATTTTATTTTTACATTCTTCAATCTTTACTAAATCTTTGTACACGATTGACATCTATAATACAACCATAGACAACAAACAAAGCTTATATCCATTTATTGGTTTACAAATAACTTTTTCATAACATGCCAGGTACCTAGTGTACCTGGCATCCTCCCTTTTATGGGAGTTTTTTTGTTTTCCGGACTATTTGGGGCCGCGCACTAAAAAAACCGGCATCTCCGCCAGGATTTCCCTGACAGCGATGCCGGTCTTCTTACTCCCTATTCATTATTGTAAACTCTGCGCCGGATCCCCCGCGCGTCATTGATCAGATAGTCAGCTCACAAGATTGAGCTTATCCTTGAGAAAGCTCTGGATCTCGTCCATCGCGCCTTCCTCATCATTCCCATCTGCCGATACGGTGAGAAGATCACCGTTTGCGAGATTCAAAGACATCATCCCCATGATACTCTTCGCGTTTACACGCTTTGTATCTGTCTCGAGATAAATCTTGCTCTCATATTTGCTGGCAACCTGCACCAGCTCAGCGATAGGTCTGGGTTCGAGGCCTCCCGGGCATGAGATCTTAATAGATTTCTTCATCATTACACACTCTCCTTGACTGCGCTGTCCGGCTGCTTCTCCTGTCCGGCTCCTGAAACCTGTTTCCCGCTTCGCGAATCCGATCTGTGTTTCTCAGCGATTTCTGTCAGTCTTCTCAGCCTGTGGTTCACCCCCGACTTTCCGATGGGGGGAACAGCCAGGTCACCCAGCTCCCGCAGAGGAGTGTCCGGATACTGCAAGCGCAGTTCGGCCATTTTCCTCAGGCTCTCCGGAAGCGTCCTGAGAATTCCGGAATCCTCCAGAAAACGGATATCGATGATCTGCTTTCTGGATGCGCTCACTGTCTTCCCTATGTTGGCTGTCTCACAGTTCACACGCCGGTTGACAGAATTGCGCAGTCCCTTGAGGATCCTCTGATTCTCCATCTCCATCATGCTGATAGGTGCTCCCATCAGGTTCAGGAGATCGACGATATCCTCGGAATCCTTGAAATACACAACATGGACTTTCTTGCGAAGTACGGCTTTGGCTTCCTTGCCAAAACTCAGAAGTATTTCCTTCAGCTGTGAAGCCTGCTCTTTCGAGCCGCAGCTCCACTCCAGATGATACTCTTTACGGGGATCGCTCACCGATCCGCAGCACAGAAAGAGATCTCTTACGTAATTCCTCCTGCAGCAGCTTCGTCCCAGCAATTCTGCCGGCACTGTGCAGTCGTCATCTCCCCGCAGATTTCCGGCGCTGTCACACGCCCTGATCTTCTGCGCGAGCTCTCTGACTGTATCTGAGGAAAGGTCTGCCTGCAACCATCCCCTCGGTTCCCGGCCTCCTGTATTGACCGGCGAACACATCACGGTTCTAATATTACTGGTTTTACATACTAAAGTAAAGCACTTTCTAAGGGCTTCACCGTTGTCCCGACTCAGCAGGAGCCTGTATTTCCCGTCCGGGTCCCTCTCAAATCTGCCTATGCACGTAAGAAGGACTGCCGCAGACGCGATCCGGCAATGTCTGGCCGACGGGATGTCGGAGGCGATCTCCGCCTTCACTTCAGAAGAAAAAGACATAGTGATCACCCGCCCGTTCTAGTGCTTAGCGTCTCTGTGGTAGAGGTTGATCCCGTAATCGCCGCCCCTGAGCTTCTCGGCCAGCGCGTTGGCGATCGTCACGCTGCGGTGCTGTCCGCCGGTGCATCCGATGGCTATGACAAGCTGGTTCTTGCCCTCTTTGACATAACCGGGAATCAGGAATGAGATCATATCCTCAAGTTTCTCCATAAACTGCCCCGCCTCCGGGAAGGACATGACGTAATCCCGGACAGGCTTGTCGTTCCCCGTCAGTTTCTTGAGGCTTTCCACATAGAAGGGATTGGGCAGGAAGCGGACGTCAAAGACCAGGTCCGCGTCAGCCGGAATACCGTTCTTAAAGCCGAAGGACATGATGGAGATCATCAGGGAGTTGTATTTTTCGTCCTTGACGAAGATCTTGACCAGTTCTTCCTTGAGGACTCTGGTGAGGAGCCCTGAAGTGTCGATCACATAGTCCGCCTCTTTTTTGATCTGCTCCAGGATCTTTCTCTCCTGCGCGATGCCGTCTTCCACGCGGCCGGTCGGACTTACGGGATGCTGACGCCTGGTCTCCTTGTATCTCTTGATCAGGACCTCGTCGCTGGCATCCATGAAGAGGATCTCATACTTATAGCCTTTCTTTTTGAGCGCTGCGAGCACCTGCTCCACGTTGTCGAAGGATTTGTCGGCGCGGACATCAAGCCCCAGCACGACCTTGTCGACGTCGCTGCCGGGCGCGGATACGAGTTCCATGAAGGGGTCGATCAGGCGGACGGGAAGATTGTCCACACAGTAATAGCCCATATCCTCCAGAAAGCGGATCGCCGTGAGTTTCCCTCCGCCGCTCATGCCTGTGACTACAACAAATCTCATTTTCATCCTTTCCGCAGAGTCCGGCCTGCCGCCGGAATCTCCGCCCGGGCGCTCAGAATTCTCCCAAAAAGATCACTTCCCGCTCAAGCTGCACGCCGGAATCCTCCAGCACGACTCTCTGTACTTCCTCGATCAGCTCCCGGATCTGCGCCGCACTGGCGTTTCCCCGGTTGATCACAAATCCCGCGTGTTTCTCCGACACCTGGGCGTCTCCCACGCTAAAGCCCATAAGGCCCGCGTCCTGGATCAGTTTGCCGGCAAAATAGCCTTCCGGCCGTTTAAAAGTGCTGCCCGCACTGGCATACTCCAGAGGCTGTTTGCCCATGCGCTTCTGCGCGAGCTCCGTGATCCTTTCCGTGATCTTCCGGCTGTCGCCGGGTTCAAGTTCCATCTCGGCGCTCAACACGATACCGCGCTCCTGTTTGAGGCGGCTCGTACGATATCCGAATTTCATCTCTTCCCCTGACAATTCCCTGATCCCGGAACCCGGGTAAAAGATCCTCACGGACCTTACCACATCCTTCATCTCGCCGCCGTAAGCGCCGGCGTTCATCATGACCGCTCCGCCGAGGGATCCGGGGATGCCCGCCGCAAATTCAAACCCGGCAAGAGCAGCGTCTCTGGCAGCCATCGCTATTTTGAGAAGAGAGGCGCCCGCCCCTGCTCTCAGGCGGCTCCCGTCGATCTTCACATTGCAAAGATCGGACTTCGTTCCCGAAGGAGCGCACATGGTCACGACGGCTCCCCTGAAGCCTTTGTCTCCGATCAGGAGATTTGTGCCTCGGCCAAGCAGGAATACGTCGACATCCGACGCTTCCAGCAGTTCAAGGGTCTTTACCAGTTCCTCCTCTGTGCACACCTGTACAAACAGGTCTGCCGGTCCGCCGGTCCTGAAGGAGCAGTGCCCCGACAGTAATTCATCTCTTTTCACTCTCTCCGGAGCCGCGATCTTAATAAGCTCACTGACTAAACCTTCTGTAATCACTTAATCGTCCTCATCATCTCTGTTGCCGCCCATCAGGTTGGCCTGAACGCGCTTATATAACTCCTGGGCCGCGTTATAGCCCATGAGCTTCTGTCTGTGGTTGACGGCAGCCGCCTCACAGATGATCGCGAGATTCCGGCCCGGACGGATCGGGATCTTGTGACACACGACGCGGTTGCCGAGATACTCGATATGGTGCTCCTCAAGGCCCAGGCGGTCAAATTCCTTGTCCTTGCTCCACTCCTCCAGTTCGATGACAAGATCGATATTCTGGCTGTTGCGGACGCTGGAGACGCCGAACAGAGTCTTAACATCGATAATGCCGATACCCCTCAGTTCGATCAGGTGCTTCGTGATCTTGGGCGCAGTTCCGATCAGCGTATCCTCGCTCACTTTGCGGATCTCGACGACATCGTCGGACACCAGTCTGTGTCCTCTCTTGATCAGTTCCAGCGCCATCTCGGATTTACCGATGCCGCTCTCACCTGTGATCAGGACGCCGACGCCGTATACGTCGATCAATACACCGTGGATCGTGATGCAGGGTGCCAGCCGCGCATTCAGCCAGCGGATGATCTCTCCCATGAAGTTGGAGGTGGCATCTTTGGTCATCAGGAGCGCAACTCCGTTTTTCAGGGCGTATTTCATGAAGAGTTCATCGGGCTCCAGCTCTCTGCAGAATACGACACACGGAATATCCATGGAAAGGAATCTCTGATAGATCTCGTCTTTCCGCTCCGGACTCATCTGCTGCATGTAGGAATATTCAACCAGACCGATGATCTGGATTCTTCCCGCGGCAAAGTGTTCAAAATATCCCGTCATCTGTACTGCGGGCCGGTTGATATCGGGCTGCCGGATCCTGATCTTGGTGACATCGATCTGCGGTGTCAGATTTTCGAGGTTCATCTTGGCGATCACCTCATTTAATCGAACGGTTGCCATACTCATTCCTCTCTGGCTTATGCGCCGGGATAAACTGCTTGTACCTCTGTCTCAGGCCCCGGAATTCTCCGCGGGCACTTCTTTTCCTTTGTGAAAATATCGATAGATCTCCTCTGCAGCTCCCGCCGTGATCTCCGGCACCTGCGCAAGCCTTTCGACATCCGCCGCCGCGATCTCCTCGATGGAGCCGAATTCTCGCATCAGCGCTTTCTTCCTGGCCGGCCCGATCCCGGGGATCTCTTCCAGCGCGGAAGATGTCTGCGCCTTGCCCCGGAGCGACCGGTGATACTCGATGGCGAATCTGTGGGCTTCATCCTGAATTCGCGTGATCAGCTTGAAGGCTTCGCTCGAGCGGTCAATAGGGATCTCTATATTATTGTAATACAAACCTCTGGTCCTGTGGTGATCATCCTTCACCATTCCGCAGACCGGGATCTTAAGTCCCAGCTCATCGAGCACCTGCAGGGCGATATTTACCTGGCCTCTGCCGCCGTCCATCATCAGGACATCCGGAAATCTGGTGAAACTCCCGAATTCCCTGTCGATCATGCTCCTGTCCAGGTCTTTGAGTTCGTCCATTCCGTGGCGGAAGCGCCTCGTGAGCACTTCCTTCATACAGGCGTAGTCGTTGGGGCCCGATACTGTTTTGATCCGGAATTTGCGGTAATCGCTGCGCTTGGGTCTTCCTTTCTCGTAAACCACCATGGATCCGACATTGGCGAATCCGCTGATATTGGAGATATCGAAGGCCTCCATCCGTTCCGCCTTCTTAAGGCCCAGCAGCTGCTCGATCTCCCGAACCGCGCCGATAGTCCTTCCCTCTTCTCTCTTGAGCCGCTCCCGGTCCTTGTCAAGGACAAGGCCCGCGTTGGTGTTGGCAAGTTCGACCAGCTTCTCTTTCTGTCCCTTGACAGGCACCCGCAGAACAACTTTGCTCCCCTTGACGGCTGTCAGCCACTGCTCCAGCAGTTCCCTGTCATCCAGCTCGCAGGGAAGAAAGATCTCCCTGGGGATCGACGGGGTTCCCCCGTAGAACTGCTTGATGAATTCGGACAGGATGTCCGACTTCTTCCTTCCGGCCACATGGGTCATGTAGAAGTGCTCGCGGCCGATCAGCTTTCCATCCCGAAGGAAGAAAGTCTGTACGACGCCGTCGGAATCAGGGCTGGAATTGTCCACCGCGATGCCCAGGATGTCCCTGTTCTCCCCGAGATTCTCGGACATCTTCTGCTTCTGGGCGACCTGCTGCACATCGTTCAGAAGGTCCCTGTACCGGATCGCCTTCTCGAACTCCATCGCCTCCGACGCTTCCGTCATCTTCTGCGTCAGGTCTTTTATGATGGGATCATAGTGCCCGGAAAGGAACTCCAGCGCCATGTCCACCCGCTTTCTGTACTCCTCCTCCGGCACATCTCCCGTACAGGGCGCGCAGCAGCGCTCCATGTGGAGGTTCAGGCAGGGCCTCTCCTTCCCGAAATCCCTGGGAAGCACTCTGGAGCAGTCCCTCAGTCCGTACATTCTGTTCAGCAGCTCGATGGTGCTCTTCACCGCCTGGGCACTTGTATAGGGGCCAAAATATCGCGACTTGTCCTTCTGCTGTCTCCTCGCGAAGAGGATCCTGGGATAGGCTTCCGCGACTGTCACCTTGATGTAAGGATAAGTCTTGTCGTCCTTGAGCATCGTGTTATATTTTGGCCGGTGCTCCTTGATCAGATTGTTCTCCAGGATCAGCGCCTCCAGCTCCGAGTCAGTGACAATATACTCGAAGCGCGCGATCTGCTTCACCATCTGGTCGATCTGCGGACCTCTCCCTACGATCTTACGAAAATAAGAGCGGACACGATTGTGGAGGTTCACCGCCTTTCCCACATAAATAATCGCATCCCGCTCATCATGCATGATATATACGCCCGGTTTGGGCGGCAGTTTCTTCAGTTCTTCCTGTACATCGAACATCCTGCTCGTTCACTCACTTCTTGAAAAACCGGTCCACATCCTCCTGAGGCACATCCGTAAACCTGCCTCTTGGGCCGTTCTTTGCCGGCTTCTCCTCAGCTTCTTCCTCCTCGTCGTCTGCTTCAGGCGCGGCCTCTGCCTTGGCAATTTCAGGCGCAGGCTCTGCCTTGACAATTTTGGGCGCAGGCTTTTCTTCCGCTTTGGCTTCCGCCTCAGCCCTAATCTCCGGGATCGAAGCGGGCATCGCCTCTACCCTGGCAATTTCCTTTCTCTCAGCTTCAATAGCGGCCTCAGCGCTGTCCTCGCCCTCTTCGGGCTCCGGAATGCCCTTCGCCTGCCTGTAGAGCTGCATGAATTCCTTGCCGGTGATCGTCTCCTCGCGGATCAGATAATCGGCGATCAGGTCCATAGCTTCCATATTCTCGGAGAGAATAGCCTTCGCCTCATTGTAGCATTCTTCCATGATCAGGCGGACTTCCTCATCCACTGCTGCCGCCGTGACATCGCTGCAGTTGAGCACAGCTCTGCCCTCGAGATACTGGCTCTCCACGGTCGCGAGGCCCATCAGGCCGAACTTGCTGCTCATGCCGTACTGAGTGACCATATTGCGGGCGATCGCCGTTGCCCGTTCGATATCGTTGGAAGCGCCGGTGGTCACCGTCTCGAATTTGAGTTCCTCGGCGGCGCGTCCGCCCAGCATGCCCACGATCATATCGTGCAGCTCTGCCTTGGTATTGAGATATTTCTCCTCCTCAGGCACCTGCATTACATAGCCCAGCGCGCCCATAGTCCTGGGAACGATGGTGATCTTCTGCACAGGCTCGGAGTTCTTCTGCACTGCGCTGATCAGTGCATGGCCGACCTCGTGGTAGGACACGATCCGCCTCTCCTTCTGGCTCATGATCCTGTCCTTCTTCTCCTTGCCGACCAGGACCTGCTCGACTGCCTCGAAAAGATCCTGCTGATTTACGTATTTACGATTGTTCTTGACCGCGTTAATGGCAGCCTCGTTGATCATGTTGGCCAGATCGGAACCTACCGCTCCGCTGGTCGCCAACGCGATCTCCTCCAGGTCCACGGTCTCATCCATCCTGACGTCCTTGGCGTGCACTTTCAAAATAGCGATACGTCCCTTCAGGTCAGGCCTGTCCACGATGATCCGACGGTCAAAACGGCCGGGGCGCAGGAGCGCCTTATCCAGGATCTCGGGCCTGTTGGTGGCACCGAGCACGAGAATACCCTTGGCCGGCTCAAAACCGTCCATCTCGGAGAGCAGCTGGTTCAGGGTCTGCTCGCGTTCCTCGTTGCCTCCGCCGTACTTGGAATCACGGCTGCGGCCGATGGCGTCGATCTCGTCGATAAAGATGATGCAGGGCGCGTTCTTGTTGGCTTCCTTGAACAGGTCGCGCACACGGGATGCACCTACACCTACATACAATTCAATAAAGTCGGAGCCCGTCAGCGAGAAGAAAGGCACGTGCGCCTCTCCTGCGACAGCCTTGGCGAGCAGGGTCTTACCTGTGCCGGGAGGGCCCACCAGCAGAGCTCCCTTGGGGAGCTTGGCGCCGATCTTGACATACTTGCCCGGATTGTGCAGGAAATCCACAACTTCCTGCAGGGACTCCTTGGCCTCGTCTTCTCCGGCCACATCAGCAAATGTAACGCCGGTATCCTTCTGTACATACTCCTTGGCAGTGCTCTTTCCCACACTTCCCATGAGTCCGCCGCTGCCGGCTCTTCGGAAAATGAAGCCCATGATCACCCACAGGAAGATAATGGGCAGCACATAAGACAGAAGGAATGAGATGACCATTCCCGAACTGTCCGGTATGTACCCGTTGACAGTGACGCCGGCGTCAAGAAGCCGCTGCGTCAGCGCTGTATTCTCTTCAGTAATGCCTGTATAGCGGATCGCGTCTGTATCCTTCAGCTTGATCTCCAGACGGTCCGACCGGACATTGACCTCCTCTACCTTGTTGTCATTCACCAGTTGCAGAAACTCATTGTAGCTGATCCTTGTCGCACCCTCGGATCCCATGTTCATCACATAACTGATCACCACCAGAGCGATCACCGTCGCCAGAAGCATGATCATCAGGTTCTGGCGGTTCGGTCCCTTCCCGCTGTTCCCGCGGTTGTCGTCTCCTTCGCCGCTGCCGTTTCCGCCCCCGTTTCCTCTGTTGTCCTGGCGGCGCTTGTCGTCATAGCGTTCGAGATTGTCTCTCTCTTTCTTATTATCAAAAAGCTCTCTTAACATTCTCTGATCACTCTTTCTTTCTTAACAAATACTCTGCGCAGAGGCCTTTCCGGCCCCATCCGCGAAAAATGCGCTATGATTCATATTATATGATGTAGGAATTTTACGCAAGTCTCTGCAAAAAAAGACGGCACAGCCCCTGCAGGGACCATGCCGTCAATCCTGACTTTTTATTGAGATCAGCTGCTCCGCTCCTTATCACTCGATCGGAGGCAGCACGTCCTTGAGGCCTTCCATAAAAGTGCTCTCATAGTACTCCGCTTTTCCGGTGTCCATAAAGGATGTCATCTGGGGATCGATCGGGATCCTGGCGATGACCGGAATGTTCTCTTTGGCTGCGATCTCCTCCACGCGGCTGTCGCCGAAAATGCGGATCTCTTCGCCGCAGTGCGGGCACTTCACATAACTCATGTTCTCAACGATGCCCAGTACCGGCACCTTCATGAGTTTGGCCATGCCAAGCGCCTTCTTGACGATCATACTCACCAGGTCCTGAGGAGTGGTAACAACGATGATGCCGTCGACCGGCAGAGACTGGAATACGGTAAGCGGAACGTCGCCGGTTCCCGGAGGCATATCGATGAACATATAGTCCACATAGCCCCATGCTACGTCAGTCCAGAACTGCTTGAGGGCGCCTGTGATGACAGGGCTTCTCCAGATAACGGGAGCGTCCTCCTGCTTGGTCAGAAGGTTCATGGACATGACCTTGATACCCGTGACGGTGGTTGCGGGATAGAGACATTCCTCTGTAGCCACGAGATCCGCATATCCCACGCCGAACATCTTCGGCACGCTGGGGCCTGTGATATCCGCATCGAGGATCGCTGTCTGGTAGCCGTTTCTCCTGGACCAGAGCGCGCTCATCGCTGTTACGGAAGACTTTCCGACGCCTCCCTTGCCGCTGACGACCGCGATCACCTTATTCACATGGCTCCCCTTATTGGCTTCAATATGGAAATCCGCCGGCTTGGGCGGCTTCGGTGCTCCGTTGTTGTTCTGTGCACTCATGTTTAGGTTCCTCCATTCTTGTCGAAAAATAGTGTTCAGCACTCAAAACCTGTTATAGTATTAAGGAAGGGCAGCTCCTGCCCCGGATAACAGGTTTGTAATGCGCGCGGATTTGACCCCGCACGTCTAATAATAATAGAAACTTTACTGTTTGAAAAGTAGCAGTGAGGTTTTGTCTCGAAAGGAAACAATATATGGAAGATCTCAATATCGCCCTTCTGATCGACTCGGACAACGTCAGTCCGCGCTATATCTCGGGCATCTTAAGCGAATTGTCCAAATACGGAAAGATCACGATCCGCCGCATGTACGGCGACTGGTCCCAGGACCGGCTTCATTCCTGGATGAGATGCTCATCCCGCTTCTCTCTTACACCCGTCATGCAGCCCAACAACACCCCCGGCAAGAACGCATCCGATATCGGCCTGATCATCGACGCAATGGACATACTCTACACCGGCGATGTCCAGGGATTCTGCCTCGTATCCAGCGACGGCGATTTCAATAAACTTGCCACCAGACTTCGCGAAGCCGGCAAGTTTGTCATAGGGATGGGCGAGAAGAAGACGCCGGAGTCCTTCCGCGCGTCCTGTGAGCGCTTTATATTCCTCGATGTCATCGACGCGGGAGATTCCGGAAACCAGCGTGACAGCGCGGATCCCTACGGATATTCCAATTCCCAGTTTTATTCTGCCGAATCTTCCTCCGGCAGCTCTTCGGAAAGCCCGGGGCGCGGCGCATCGGCACAGACCGTTTCAAGAAGAAAAAGAGCCGCGGTCTCAGAACCGGCAGTATCCTACAAGGCCTCACCGGCACCTGCGAAAGTCCAGGAAGAGCCTGAGGTCGATCAGGATTTTGACAGCGATTCCGAGGCGTCCTTCACAGACAAAGCCACCATCGAGGCGGCTATCGTGAGCATTATCACAGACAACAACGCGGAGGGCAAGGAGACGGGCCTTGGCGAGATCGGGTCCCGTCTGGTCAAGATCTTCCCTGATTTCGACGTCCGCAATTATCACTACAGCAAGCTCTCCGAGTACCTCAAGGATTTCCCGTCCCTGAAGGTAGAGAACCGCGACAGCGCGGTCTGGGTCTCCCTCAACAGTTCGCCCGACAGCGAGATCGAGCAGCAGATCCTCCGCATCTTTAAAAAGCACGACACCGATGACATGTATCTGGCGACGCTCAAAAAGGAGCTGCTGGAACTCAATCCCAACCTGGAGGCCAGTATCCGCCGGAGCGGCGTGACAAGATTCTCCGTGTATCTCAACCGCATGATCGGGTCGGTGGAAGTCAACGGAAGGCATGTCCTGCTAAAAAAATAAGCCGGCGCTTGGCAAAATATCCCTATGTACCATAAAAGTGTAATTGGCAGGGAGTAATTACCCCTGCCAGTTGCACTTTTTTGTGATTTCCTGTTCGCATGACTTGGCAGCCTCCATCGGATTAAGCGATACGTGTTATTGGATGGGCCCTATTCTGGTATTATAGTGAAACGTACCATCGGATTTGTTTGAACTAAGATATGGATGTAGCCTATTTTTGCATTTTAGGTGAACTGCACCATCGGATTTAATTAAACTGAGATATGGATGTAGCCTGTTTTTGCATTTTAAGTGAACTGTGTCATCGGATTAAGCTGAATCAAAAAAAGGATGGAGATAGTAGCTTTCGCAATCCAACGGATATGGCGGCAAGCCCGAAATAGATGTAGAAGTTGTGTCAGACTGTCGTTTCAGGCCCCATCGGATTTTGGCAGCAAGCCAGAGTGGATGTAGAGTTCATGCAGGACCGGTATTTTACCATCCATCCATTTTCTAATGTTCTAAAGTTCGATGGAGTCTTTTCTCTTAAGATACATATCGCTCCATCGATTCAATAAGAATTTCTGAAAGGACGGTCTCCACACCAGGTCACGGTAAGGAACACAGCATATAAAAGACCAGGCAATCCCTTTGGAGCCTGGTCTTTATCATGTCATGATTTAATATGGGTGCTGTCCATCCGGCATCAGGATCAGCCTGAGCGGTTGTGACATGTCCCTTATTTATTGCTTTGAATGAGCGGCTGGATGAACCTGATCCTGAGGGAAGCGGAGGAGGGAATGAAGGCTGCAATACTTGCAGCCTGAAAGCACACTTGTCTGAGACGTCCGGACATCAGACCGGACGTCGAGTTTGGGGATGCGGTTCCCTCCGAAGCGAAGGAAAGGATCAGTGTGAATCCCCGCGAATTCAACGTAATAAATAAGGGGCGTGTCACATAAGCGTAGGCTCAGCCTCTCCGCTCTACAATGGCCGGATCCACATTGCGCAGGAACATCTCTACTTTGGCCCAGTAGCCCTCGGGATCGACTACAACGCTCATGACGTGATCCGCGCCGGGCACCACCATGCACATCTTCTCGCAGGAAGCCGCCTCGAACAGCTTGTTCATCATGCTGCAGGGGATGAATTTGTCCGCCTCGCCGTGGATGAAAAGCGTCGGGGTAACAGAGTGCTTCACTGCCTCGATCGGCGCGGCGTCATTGAGGTCATAACCGGCCCGCACCTTTCCGATCTGGCGAAGGATCGGCAGAAGGACATCCGAAGAGATCGGCGGTTTCTGTTTGAGCGTGCTGTAGACGTGGGCGAACTCCTCCAGAGCAGTGCTGAATCCGGCGTCCTCTATGCAGGCTTTGATATTGGAGGGAAGTTTCTCTCCGGTGGCCATCATGACAGTGGCTGCTCCCATGGAAATGCCGTGCAGTATGATGACCGCTTCGGGATCGATCTCCAGGATTCTGTCGATCCAGATGATAAGATCCAGCCTGTCGTGATAACCGTATCCGACATAAGTCCCTTCACTCTTTCCGTGACCGCGAAGATCCGGCAGCACTACGTTCATGCCGTACACATCATGGTAGACCTGCGCGAACTGTCCCACGCTCTCAGAGGTATCTGCATAGCCGTGTACGCAGATCGCATAGCGGTGATCGCCTCCGTCAACAGTAGAGGGGATGAAATTGGCGTGAATCCGGAGCCCGTCTTCAGCTCTTTCATACCAGTCGCGTCTCTCGGGATGGGTGTTCATCCATATGCGGCCCTTTGTGTAAGGCATTTCATCGGGGTCACCGTCCCTGGCGGGATCATGCTTTACGGGCTTCATCGAAAAATCGTAAAAATAGTTCGCGATCCCGACCAAAGCACCGGCTCCGGCCCACAGTCCTGTCTCCGACACGAAACCCACTGCCTCGCGCAGAGCGGATCTCTCCTTCTGCTGCCGTTTCTTTTCCGTTATCATGTCCTTCTTATTCTTCATTGCGTAAAGTCCCTTCACCTGCCTGTTACGGCAGCTTCATACAAACCGTCACCATAAACTCCGTGCCCTCGCCTCTGCGGCTTCGGACTCTCACATTTCCGCCCATGATACTGACGATCTCCCGCGCGATGTATAGCCCTGCGCGGAGCGGGTCATCCTTCTCGTCCTTCATCTCGAACATGCCCTGCATCAGGTCGCTGGCAATACTGCTGCCGCTGTCCCTGATGGTGAAGTACATATAAGCCCTGTTTCCGGACGCTCTGTCCGCCCTGCAGCCGAGATTGATCACACCGCCTCCGGGCGTCTGTTCGATGGCGCTCTCGAGGAGGCTGACAAGCGCTCTCTGGAGCTTGGCCTTGTCGCCTATGGCCTGATCCGGCATCGAAACGCTCTTCTTCAGTTCCAGTTTTATTCTCTTCTTGGCGCACACAGGCTCCTGGAGTACCATTACGTTCTCCAGGCAGTCATCAATGGAGAAAAGCTCTTCTCTGAGTACTCCGTCATCGGACGCGGCCATCTGGACAAGATCGTCCATGACCGAGCTCCTGGCCGGACCTGCGTCCACAGGTGCGGGCTCCTCCTGCCGGGGTGCGAATCCTCTTCGAACGGGCTCTTCCTGACGCGGCGCGAATCCTCTGCGGATCGGCTCCGTGCGTCTAGGCTCGCTTGCCGCGGAAGCCGTCTCAGGGCGAAGTCCGCTGCTGAAAGGCATACGGCTCTGCCTGTTGACCGCGCCTCTTCGGATCACGCTTCCGTCTGATCCTCCTGCCAGGCCGTCCATCCAGCCGTCCTCAATACCGGAGACAGCGGCAGGTTCCGTTCTCTGTCCCCTCGCGCCGGCAAGGCTGTCTTCTGCAGACGTTCCTGCAGCTTTCCCGGCCGCCGCGGTGCCTGTCACTGCTGCTCCGGTGCCGCTCCCGGGTGCCGACATGCCTGCCATCGGTGCCGATACGCCGGCCGCCGGTGCTGTCACGCCGCTCTTCTGCAGCGATTCCACCATATCCTGCAGCCTCTTGACCGTGCTGCGCTGCTCCTTCTCACGCAGCTCGCTGCTGCGCCGCTGCTGTTCCCGGATCTCTTCGGACTCGCGGAGCGCGTCCATCGTCTTCTTGAGCTCCTCCTCGAGCCTGGCGACCTCTTTCTGTTTGTTCTGCAGTTCCCTGTCGCAATCTGCCGTCAAAAGATCGATGGTCCTCTGCTGTTTGGCCAGCTCCGACTCCTGGGCTCTGCGGTAATTCTCCATCTGCTTCTCGAGCATCTGCTCCTTGTCCGCATAGGATCTCTTGATCTCCTGCTCCCTTGCGTCGTACTCCAGGCGCAGTTTCTTCTCCATATCCTCCGCCGACTCCTTCTGGGAGTTCAGCACCTGATTCATCTTAAGGCGGAAAGACTCGATCTGCTCCTGAGTCTTGGCCTGGGCTTCCTCGATCTCCTTGCGGACCGTTGTGCGGGTCTCCTCTACCTCAAGTCTCGCCTTCTCCTGGGCCTCGCGGATCTCCACCCGCGCCCTTTCCTGCTGCATTTTCGAAGTCTGCTCGGCCTTGGCGATCTGGAGATCCGCCGCCTTTTTGACCTCATCCCTGTCCACATAGAAAAGCATTCGCATGCGCTTTCCTGTGTGGTCAGTGCCTCCCAGCAGGTAGACATCCGTCCAGCGCTTGCTGCCGTCCGCCATTTCCATCTCGAAAATACCCAGATAGGGATCCTTGGAGACCATCTCTATGTGGGCTTCGGTGAGCCTCTTTCTCGTGATGCTGGTCATCTCCAGCCGGTAGAAAGGATCCTTGGCGACTTCCTCAGCGAATCCGGCCATAGTCATGCCGAACTGCTCGGGGAAATGCCTGGTGACATAGACGGGATGCCAGTTTCCCGGCTCTCCTGTCAGTACACAGAGGGCTCCCGGTATTTTGCCAAGTATCTCTGAGGCCTGCGCGACGCGCTCCTGCATCTGGGCGTGCATCTGGTTGAAGCCCGTTGTCTCCTGGAAAACACAGTAATATACAGTATTCTCGCCCTCCTGGTAAGCGGGCGCGCCTATCATGCGGTACTGGAAGCGGTTTCCGTCCCGCCTGAAAAACGTCAGATTGACCGCGATATGACCGCTGGTCCCCTGGATCTCCCTGAGCCGGTTCATGATCTTGTCGCGCTCTTCCTCCGGGACCATGAAGAAGGGATCCCTCTCCATCTGCTTCTGGAACTGGTCCTCCTTGTAATGGAGTTTCTTCCAGAAATAGTCATTATAAAAGAGAGTCTTGGGGCCCTCTTCCTTCATATATGCGAAGATCAGCACGCCGCAGGGAAGATTCTCGGTAAACTCCCTGATCTGCTCCATTCCACCGACGCCCTGTTTCTCGGACATGTGGATAAACGTGATCTCAAAGTGCTGACCGCGCTTGCAGATGGCCATGCTGCAGCGAAGATAGACGGCTTTATCCTCCTCCTTGGGCACGAGGTTGATCTCGTATGCCACCGTCGAAATATCCGCGGCGCTGGGTGAACTCTTGATCGACACGATGTCCACATAGTACCGCTCGGGCCTCGCTGTCATCTCCTCCTGGAGGAAATCCCTGATCTCCTTGGCGGAGAGAAGATGATGCATCTGCTTGGGCGTGATCCAGACCACGTCATATGCCATGTCTTCCAGGCACAGGTCCGGATCTCTGCTGCTGAAATAGCTATTCAAAAAATTCTTTCCAAAATCTATAGGAGTCTGCATAAGGACATTATAGCAAACTACTCCCTCTTCGGCATAAAAAAGTGCGGTAAAATAACAGACCTGCGCGCCGAAGGAAAAAACGCGGCTTGTTTTCCCGCAAAAATTGGGACTTCTTCCGATTGACGGATGCCCCCCAAAAAGTTCAAAATATTACGATGTAATGATTAAAATGTCCGGAAAGGGAATTTCATGATCCGCATAATCTGTATAGGAAAGATGAAAGACAAGGCTCTTCATATGCTTGAAGAAGAATATGAAAAGCGGCTGAAGGCCTTTAGCAAAATAGAGATCATCGAAGTCCGCGATGAGCCCAATGAGCGCATCGAGCGCGAAAAAGAAGCCGCCCTGGCCAAAGAAAAAGAAGGCGAACGGGCTCTCTCCCAGATAAAAGACGGCGAGTTCGTGATCCTTCTGGACCTGCACGGTTCTCACTGGGACAGCGAGACCTTTGCCGAAAAACTCGGAAGCTGGCAGACCGCCGCATCTACTCTCACCTTTGTGATCGCCGGATCCCTTGGTCCCTCTCCGGCCCTCATCGCCCGCGCCAACGCGCGCTGGAAACTCTCCGACCTGACCTTTACCCATCTTATGACGAGAGTCCTCGTTCTGGAACAGATCTACCGGGCTTTCATGATCCTGAACGGAAGGAAATATCATAAGTAACCGGCATACATCCCTGTAATCATAAAGAAAGTTGGTCAAAAAATGGAATTCAGTCTCGTATTATTGAACAAACTCATCTCCATGGCGCTGATGGCCATAGTCGGATACGCATTGGTTAAGCTGGGAACTCTCAAACAGGAGGACAGCCGGGTCATATCAGCCCTTTTGCTGTTTGTGATCCAGCCCTGTATGATCCTTCGCTCCCTTCAGATCGAGCTGACTCCCGACCGAATGCAGGGATTTTTGTTCGCAACAGCAGCTTCTTCGATCTCGATGCTCTTCTGCATTCTTTTCGCGAAGCTTTTCCAAAAGGTCTGGAATCTGGATCCCGTCGACCGGGCCGCTCTCACCTACGCAAATGTGGGCAACCTGATCCTTCCTCTGATCAGTATGTCGCTCGGAGATGAAATGGTCTTCTACGGCAGCACTTTTCAGGTTCCCTTTAATCTGCTGCTTTGGACTCACTGCTACTCCATCTTCATGGACGGAAAGCGGCTCAAGCTCAAAAAAATGCTCACCAATCCCCCTCTGATCGCACTGGCTCTGGGGCTTTTCCTGCTGGTGACACAGCTGCGCCTTCCGGGCGTCATAGATGTAGCTGTCAAGGGCTACCACGATATGGTGGCTGCCTCCTCCATGCTGCTGATCGGCATGATCATCGCGGGAAGCGACTTAAAGAGCGTCTTTACATATAAGAAAGCGTATCTGATCTCTCTTCTGCGGCTCGTCGTACTGCCTGTGATCTGCATTCTGCTGCTCTATATAAGCGGCTATGTGCAGCGCCATCCGGATATGCGGCCCGTAGCGCTGGTCGTCGTGATCGGTGCCAGTGCTCCATGCGGTGCTTCTATCGTCCAAATGGCTGTCCTCGGCGGCAAAGACGCGATGAAGGGAAGTATCTACAACGTTATGTCAACAATCCTGTGTGTTGTGACGATCCCGATGATGATCTTTCTGTTCCAGATGCTCTTCCCGGTATGATTTCACAGTTTCTTCACAGGAAATCCTCGAATTGAACATAATTACCCCTTATTATCTAATCATCGACAGGGAACAAAGAAATCAACTCCCCCCTCAAGGATTTCTCCCTGAAGAAAGTATTGTTTATCATTTTCCCCCCTTTCAAAAGAGCCCTTCAGAACGGGTATCGGATCACCGACGCTCATTCTGAAGGGCTCTTTCTGTGCCGCTCTTCACGGCGTATTTAATTAATCATCTCTCTTTTTTATCACTCAGCGCTCTTACTGCCGAACCTCTCCTGCATATACGCGTCCATATTCTCGGCGATCTGCTTAGCAGCGGCAACAGCGGCCACAACTGTCTTGGCACCTGTTACTACGTCGCCGGAGGCAAATACGCCGTCCATCGTAGTCTCGCCCTGCTCGTCGATCTGAAGAGTTCCGCGCTGATTCAACTGCAGATCGTGATCCTTGCTTACAAGCCTGTCCCTGGGAACCTGGGAGATGGAGATCATGACACTGTCCGCCTCTACCAGATGATCAGTGGAATGGTCATCCACAAGCTTGCCGGTCTCCGGATCCTCAACTCTGTCGCAGAATACCGCGCCTTCATCAACAATGCGTACGATATCCTTTCTGAACTCGAAGTGAACGCCGTCAAGCACAGCATAATTATACTCGTTCTCCGATGCAGCCACCTTGTCGCCGCGGACATAAACGGTGACGTCGCGGGAACCGTGGCGGATCGCGGTGCGGGCCACGTCCATAGCCGCATTGCCTGCGCCGATGATCGCTACCTTGTCGCCCAGTTCGTATACATCGGGGTTGTTCAGGTAGTTGATCGCGTAGAAGACATGACCGAAAGTCTCTCCGGGCACGCCCAGCTTGCGCGGCTTCCAGGCGCCGGTTCCTACGAAGACGCTGCGGTAACCGTCGTCAAAGAGGTCCTGGATACCTGTGGATCCGCCCAGTTCGAAGTTGGGACGGAACATGATGCCCATATCGCGCATCCTGCGGTAATATCTGTCCAGAATGGACTTGGGAAGACGGAACTCCGGAATACCGTAGCGAAGGATCCCGCCGATCTTCTCACGAGTCTCAAAAACTGTGACCTTGTAGCCGCGGCGGGCCAGGATGATCGCGATCGTGATTCCCGCAGGACCTGCTCCGACGACGCCGACCTTCATACCGTTAGACGGTGCGCAGGAAAGATCGAGCCTCTCAAAGCAGGAGTCGGAAATATAGTTTTCGATAGAAGAAAAGTGAACAGGCTCGCCCTTGATTCCACGGACGCAATGCCCTTCGCACTGATTCTCATGGTTGCAGACGAGGGAGCAGACAACGGACAGCGGGTTGTTCTCAAAGAGGATCTCAGCCGCTTCCATCATCCTGTTCTCCTTGAACAGGCGGATGACTTCCGGGATATTCGTCTGAATAGGACATCCCATCATACGGCAGCGGGGATTCTTGCACTGCAGGCAGCGATTAGCTTCATTAATTACATGTACGGGCATTGCGGACCTCCTATTCCGGCAAAATATTGCCTTGCATTAAACATCTCTCTACAAATTAGTATCGCATTATGCCCGCAATTTAGTAATATCTTAAAACTATCAATTTATGGACTTTTCGGATGTATTGACGATCACAATGCCCGCGCTGACAAGGAGCAGAGCGAGGAGTCCTGTCAGGGAGAACGCCTCCCTGCCCTCTCCCAGGAACAAAGCCGAGAGCAGAACACCCATCACGGGATTGACAAACCCAAGGATCGATACACGGCTGACCGGGTTGTACTTGAGCAGGACGCCCCAGAGCGTGTAAGCGCCCGCGGAAATGAAGCCCATATAGAGCAGGTTCAGCGCGCAGCTTGCCGTATAGAATACAAGCTGTCCGCCCATCAGCGATCCGATCGCGTACAGGATCACGCCGCCGATCAGGAACTGGTAGCCGCTCAGGGCGACCGGGTTTTCGTCCCTCGAGAATATTTTGATCAGGCAGCCGGATGCCGCATAGAAGAAATCAGCCGCCAGCATCGCGCCTTCGCCGGCAAGCGTCACACGCCCGCCTTCCATGAGCGCCTGCCCGCCTCCGAGGATCAGAAGGATTCCGGCAAATCCGACGAGGCAGCCCGCGAACTTCTTGAGCGTCATCTTCTCAAAATGGAAGATATAGACCGCGAACAGGATCGCGATAAAGTTGCCCGACGCGTTGATGATCGATCCGCGCACGCCTGACGTGTTCGCCAGCGCCATAAAGAAGAAATAATACTGTCCCACCGTCTGCACCAGTGACAGGACCAGGACATTCTTCCATGACTCCTTCTTAGGGAGCAGGAACTTACGTGCCAAAAGAGAGCCAAACAGAATCGTCATCACTCCCGCGATCATAAATCTGGCGCCCGCCAGCATGATCCTCGACGCGGTATCTTCCGGGCCGATCTTAAACAGCTCATATGCGATCTTGATCGCCGGGGAAGCGCTGCCCCACAGCACGCAGCAGAAAATCGCTGTAAGAAGCGTCACCGGAAACCATGCCCAGATCACTCTGTCCTTCCCGGAGGCTGTCTGTATTGTATCCGAACTCATAAAACATACTCCTTTATATTCAATATCAATTTGACAATCCAGGTAATCTTAGAACGGATCGCCCGCTTATGCAATAGACAAAATCAGGAGTTTTATGCACTATTTTGTGCTCATTGCAGGCCCTGCGCGGTATATAATCATTTATATGGTTATCAGACCCGGATAAGAGGCGGCGAAGGCTGCCGGATAAGGAAGTGTCCCATGATCGAACCCGAACTGGCGAGAAAATTCATCGAACGGCTCACACAGTACACAGAATACAACATCAATATCATGAATGAGAACGGCGTGATCATCGCCAGCCGCGATCCCGCGAGGGTCGGCACTTATCACGAAGTGGCGGACCGGATCATTCACGGCGAACAGGATATGATCGTGATCCGGGATGAGAAAGAATTCCCCGGCGTTCTGCCCGGCATCAATATGGCGATCACTCACCAGGGGCGCAAGGAAGGCGTCATCGGCGTGACCGGTGATCCTGACAGGATCCACGAAGTCGCGCTGATCACAAGGCTCGCCATGGAGACCATGCTCCGCTACGAAAAACAGCAGGAAGAGATCCGACTGCGCAGGAACAGGAAAGAGCACTTTCTCAATATTTTGACACAGAAGGAGTTCGCGGATTCCTCGGAGCTGAGGGGGATCGCAAGGCAGTTGGGACTCGACGAGTCGCTGGTCCGGGTTTCGATCGTATGCCGTCTCACAGGTGCGAATGCGAACCTGCCCGGCCCGGAGGAAGCCCTCGAAGAGCTGCGGCGCGGAAAGGGACACTGGGTCCAGGACTTCAGCGCTGTTCTGGATGAGACGCATCTGCTGGTCTACAAGACGGTAAAGCTCAATGGCAGGAAGAACTTCGTCGATTACAGGGAGGAACTCACTGAGTACCTTGAGCACATCAGGAACTGGCTGCACAACAAAGGCGCGCGAGCCGTCTTCTATGTCGGATCGCTCCAAACCTCCTTCACTCAGTATTATTACACTTACCGCCATTGCAAATGGCTTGAGTCCCACCTTCGGGAACCTGACGAGATCGTTTTTTTTAACGACTATGTCCGGGAATACTTCCGGACTCTGATCCCCCGCCAGGAACTGCAGAGAGCTTTTATCATCTATGGGCAGCAGATGCCGGAGGAAAGCAAGCAGCAGTTCATCGAGATGATGCGGGCCTTTGAGGAAACCAATTACAATCTCTCCGAGTCGGCTGCCAAACTTTACATTCACAAAAACACCCTGATCTACCGCTACAACAAATTCAAGGACATGCTCGGCGTAGATCCTCTGGAGCGTTCGCTGGACAGAGGATTTATGGAGCTCTTATACATTTATCTGGCAAAATAGAGCCCGCACAGAAATAATACGTCCTCAAGAACACACGTTTTGTATTTTAAATACAAATATCGTGTGTTCTTTTTATTGTGTACGAATCTACAAAAATCCACACACTGACAGTATTCTTAATACAGATCAAAGAGAGATCACGAAAAACCTCAATAAACAAAGCGGTCGTCACTGTTTTGACAGGCAGTGATGAAATGCGGAAAGAGAAAAAAGGCATTTGGTATAGCAAAACAAAAAGGAGGGCAACATGAAACTTGTATTTGCATCAGATTCTTTTAAGGGAACAGTCAGCAGCGAACAGACCGTAGAATTCCTCACCAAGGCGGCACACGAAGTGTTCGGCCCCTGCGAGACGGTCGGCGTTCCGGTCGCGGACGGCGGCGAGGGAACCACAGACGCGGTGATCCTGGCCAGAAAGGGCAAAAAAGTGTATGTGCCTGTTCACGGACCTTTAATGGAAGACGCGATCGCTTACTACGGCAAGCTCAGCGAGACGGAAGCGGTTCTGGAGATGGCGCAGGCCTCCGGTCTCCCCATGGTTCCCGAAGAACTTAGGAACCCGCTCAACACGACAACTTACGGAACCGGCGAGCTGGTGAAGGCCATTGTAGACGCGGGCTTCACAGATATCTCGATCGCGATCGGCGGCTCCGCCACAAATGACGGCGGCATGGGCTTTGCGAGCGCCCTGGGCATCCGCTTCCTCGATAAGGACGGAAATGCTCTGGAAGGCAAAGGAAGCGACCTCGAGAAAGTAGCTCACATCGACATGAGCGGCCTCGACGAGAATGTCAAAAAAGCACATTTCACAGTTATGTGCGACGTCACCAATCCTCTCTGCGGCAAGGACGGCGCGACCTACACTTTCGGCAAGCAGAAAGGCGGCACCCCTGAGATCCTGGACCAGCTCGAAAAGGGCATGTGCCACTACCGCGATGTGATCATCAGAGAATTCGGCGTCAATCCTGACGATACGCCCGGCACAGGCGCGGCAGGCGGACTCGGCGCGGCTCTGAAGATCTTCCTGGACGCTGAGATGAAATCCGGCATCGAGACAGTTCTTGACCTGATCGATTTCGACAGCCTGATCGAGAATGCGGACCTGATCGTCACCGGTGAGGGAAGAACTGACTGGCAGAGCTGTTTTGGCAAAGTAATGCAGGGCGTAGGCGACCGCGCGAAAAAGCACAACATCCCTGTGACAGCGCTTTGCGGCGGACTCGGCAAGGGCTACGAACAGATCTACGAGCACGGCATCGACTCCATCATGACGACCGTCGATGGTCCCATGGCGCTTGCCAAGGCTCTGGACAACGCAGAGGATCTCTATTACAAGGGCGCGATCCGCATGTTCCGCATGGTACGCGTAGGCATGAAGCTGTAATTTTGGGGCAAGCCGGTCCCTTCCGCTAATATACAACTCTTCCGTTTTCATCACCCGGATATACGGGTCTTCACAGAAAGGAATAAATCATGGAGGCACAATTCACAACAATAGGAGCTATAATCGGTCTCGTTATTGCAATTGTTTTGATCATCAGAAAAGTACAGCCCGCATACAGCCTGATCCTCGGCGCGCTGATCGGCGGCCTGATCGGCGGAGGCGGACTCGCTACAACAGTAAGCACTATGGTAAGCGGCGCCGGATCTATGATGTCCTCGATCCTGAGGATCCTGACCAGCGGTATTCTGGCCGGCGCGCTGATCAAGACCGGCTCGGCGGAGAAGATCGCCGAGACCATCGTCGAAAAACTCGGTGAAAAAAGAGCCGTCGCGGCGATCGCGATCGCAACCATGATCATCTGCGCAGTCGGCGTATTCATCGATATCTCTGTCATCACGGTCGCCCCTATTGCCCTTGCGATCGGCAAAAGAGCAAACCTCTCCAAGAGCGGGATCCTCATCGCGATGATCGGCGGCGGCAAGGCCGGAAACATCATTTCGCCCAACCCCAACACGATCGCTGTCTCCGAAGCTTTTGAGCAGGATCTGACAGCTGTCATGATGAGAAACTTCGTCCCTGCACTCTTTGCGCTTGTTATGGCGATCTTCCTCGCCTCCCTGCTGTGCAAAAAGAGCGGCGACGCAATCTCCTCTTCCGACATTGAGGGCTCCGGCGAGAAGAACCTCCCCGGCTTCGGTCCCGCTGTCCTGGGTCCCGTTGTCGTGATCATCATGCTGGCCCTCCGCCCCATCGCAGGCATCGCGATCGATCCCCTGATCGCCCTCCCCGTCGGCGGTTTTGTGAGCATGCTGGCAACCGGCAAGATCAAACACTGCGTCGAATACATGGAATTCGGCCTCAGCAAAGTTATCGGCGTATCCATCCTTCTGATCGGTACAGGTACGATTGCGGGCATCATCAAAGCTTCCGCCCTCCAGTATGATGTCACCAATGTTCTGGAAGCAATGAACATGCCCGCTTTCATTCTCGCGCCCCTCGCAGGTATCCTGATGGCAGCGGCTACCGCTTCCACAACAGCAGGCGCAACCGTCGCCGCGCAGACTTTTGCCCCCACCCTTATCGCCAACGGCGTATCCGGGCTTGCGGCGGCAGCAATGATCCACGCAGGTGCGACAGTCCTCGACTCCCTGCCCCACGGCTCCTTCTTCCACGCCACGGGCGGCGCAGTCAACCTGTCCATTAACGACCGTATGAAGCTGATCCCCTTCGAGGCAGCGATCGGTATCACAAGCACCATCGCCTCTGTGATCATGTATATGGTCCTTCACTAAAGCAACTGCCTGTTTCTTAAATCATTAAAGCCGGTCCGGCCGCCCGCGTTCTTTCCCCGCGCGGGCGGCCGGACCGGCTTGATTTCTGTTTATTCATTTTATCAATAATATCGCAGGATACCCCGCCTCTAGGGCGGCGGGCAGTTCACCTTTTCAGTACTTCCGTCGACACAGGGAAGTCAAAATATGTATCCGGATAAGGCTCATCTCTCAGCGTAAAATGCCACCACTCGCAGTCGTACGGCTCGAACCCTCCGCGGACCATCATATCCTGCAGGAACATCCTGTTCTCATACTGTTCCTTCGTAACTCCTTTATAATCGGGATGAGAAACCTCGCTGAAATAGTCGAAGGGGCTCCCCATATCGACTTCCTTGCCTGTCTTCATATCGAGCAGCGTCAGGTCGATCGTGCTTCCTCTGCTGTGGCTCGACTTGCTCGCGATATATCCTTTTCTGAAGAGTTCCTGCTTCTCCAGATCCGGATAAAAGAACGGCTTCATGCGCAGGTCCAGATCATCCACGCCCCACAGGGTAAAGTGCCTGACCGCGGTAGCCGGGCGATAAGCGTCAAAAACTTTGATCCGGTACCCCATTACATTCAATTTGTTGCTGATCTCTTTGAGAGCTCTCGCAGCCTCTTTTGTCAGGATCGCGCAGGGCTGCTCATATCCGTCGACCCGGTCCCCCACAAAATTATAAGTGGAGTGATAGCGGATCTCCTGTATGACAGCCGGCACATAGTCTGATACCAGCACAAAGTCTGACGCGTTCAATTCCACTTCTCTCTGATAATCTTTTTCCATACTTTAATCACCTATGCGATTCACTTATGGTCGATCAATGCCCTTTCAGATATGCTGTGCGCACCGCCATTACCAGCTCCAGGGCAGATAGGCAGCCAACACCGCCAGCAATACTGCCGGCAGCATATTCGCGACCCGCACCTTCTTCCCCCAGACAAGATTAACGCCCACGCAGAAGATCAGGATCGAGCCGATCAAAGAAAGATATGCGATCGCCATATCCGTCATGATCGGTGCGATCAGTCTCGCGAGCAGCGTTATGCTGCCCTCAAAAGCCAATACCGGAATAGCGGAAAAAGCACATCCTTTTCCCATGGACGACGTCATGACCGCCACAATGATGAAGTCCAGCACCGATTTTACCGCAAGCGTGGAGTAATCACCCAGTATTCCGTCCTGAATAGCTCCGACGATCGCCATCGCTCCGATGCACACTGTCAGAGACGTCGTGACAAAAGCATTGACGAAGCTTGCATCGCCGCTGTTGCCGGTCTTAACTTTCAGCCACTCCCCGAATCTCTCAAAGCCGTTTTCTATCCCGATCAGTTCCCCTATGATCGTGCCTGCTGCCAGACACAGCACGACCAGCATAGATTTTCCGCTGGCGATCGCACCGCCGTCAATTGCGAGCATTCCCTGCATGGCCCCGGCTATGGCAATAAAAATTACGCTTATACCGCAGGCTTTATTCAGCGATTCCTGTTGATCCTGACGGAACAATTTGCCGGTAAGATTTCCAAGCAGTCCCCCGGCTACGATCGCCCCGCTGTTTATAAGTGTTCCAAGTCCTATCATTTAGTTTTTCCTTCAACAAATCTATTGCTTATTGAGTTCTGACTCCCTGAAGTCAGATGTCGGTCTCCATGGTTCTGACTACATTGGTGTCAGATGTCAATCTCCAGCAGGATCGGCGTATGATCCTGTCTGGGACCGGAGTCGATCATCTCCGATTTTTTGACCTGCTCTTTGATGCGGTCGCTCACCAGGAAATAATCAATTCTCCATCCCGAGTTATTGATCTTGCTGGTCCGGATCCTCTGTCCCCACCAGGAATATACGCCCTTCACATCTCCGTGCACGAACCGGAAAGTATCAGTGAAACCCTTAGAGAGCAGATTTGTGAATCCTTCCCTCTCTTCATCCGTAAACCCGGCAGACATGTGATTGTTCTCGGGGTGCGCCAGGTCGATCTCCGTGTGCGCCACATTGAAGTCACCGCATGCGATAACGGGCTTCTTCTGATCCAGCTCAGCCAGATAATCGGCATAGAGCCTGTCCCACTCCTGCCGCTCGCTCAGCCTCTTAAGCCCGTCGCCCGCGTTCGGCGTATACACATTCACAAAGTAAAAATCATCACTCTCAAGGACGATCAGCCTTCCCTCGTCATCCATCGTATCGGGGGCTCCGATCCTCGGAACGATCTTATGAAGCGCAAGCCCCTCCTTATAGAGGATCATAGTTCCGGCGTATCCCTTCCTCGCCGGCGGCTCCGAGCACACCCATTCGGCCTGATAGCCGGGAAAATACTCCTCCAGTGCCTCCACATGCTTCCTGGACGGACCCGCGGCAGGCAGCTTCGTCTCCTGAATCGCGATGATATCGGCATTTTCGCCCTTAAGCGTATTCAACACATCCCTGGACAGCTGCGCTCTCGGCGACGCTGACGTCAGAGCCGCATTCAGGGAATCTATATTCCAGGATATCAGTTTGAGCATAAGCTTCTCCTTTTTGTAAATTGACTTTTCTCCACCCTACCACAGTTCTCTCTTTTTTGCCACCGGGAGGCCAAATGTCTTGATTATTGACGGCACAGTAATCAAAATATTGTTATCAGCACACAACAGCGGCGCTGCACATTCGCGGCGGCCGAAGCTCTGAGGATTCCGCGGTCACAACAAAGGAGTAAGTCATGCCTTCAACATATGCACATTACCGCTTCGGACAGGACGTCCTGAAAGCCCTGCCGGAGAAAACCAGAAATATTCTCCTTCAGGAAGAAGATCTGTTCAGCATCGGTCTTCACGGCCCGGACCTGCTCTTCTACTACAAGCCCTTCTCCCACCACCCGCTCCACGCGGAAGGCGGCCGGATGCACCGCCTGACCGGGAAAGACTACTTCACGCAGGCCGGCCGGACATTCCTCGCCCGCGGCGCCCGCAGAGCAGACTACGCCTACCTGTGCGGCTTCCTGTGCCACTTCGCCCTTGACTGCGCCTGCCACGGCTACATCAACGATCTCGCCGCGCGCGGCCGGGTCTCCCACGAAGAGATCGAAAGCGAATTCGACCGGATCCTTCTCGAAGAAGACGGCCTCGACCCGATCCGCCGGAACCTTGCCGCCCATATCCATGCATCCAACAGGGCTGCAGACGTCATCGCCCCGTACTTCCCGGGCGCTGTCAAAAAAGAGATCCTCAAAGGCATCCGCTCCCTCCACGATTTTAACGTCCTCCTGACCCTTCCCGGCCACATCGGCTACCGCCGGGTCGACCGAATCCTGCAGCGCCTGCCTTCCTACGACTTCATCCACGGCCACATGATCAACCTCGATCCCGATCCGCTCTGCGAGCAGAGCAACCGGGATCTGCGCCGGATGTATGAATCCGCG
>CACZXG010000002.1:0-19224 GCA_902785055.1 uncultured Lachnospiraceae bacterium | reverse complement strand
CTGCCGGCCATACACGGAAAAAAGCCGTGGCCTGCCCTTATGGAGCATGATTTTGAGTCTTGCTGACATGGGGACTTTGTTGGATTTCCTTTGCCGTTGCTTGGCTTGTTTGTTGGTTGGCTGATTAATTCTTACCTCACCGACATTTCAACGCCGTTCTAAGACACAGAACGGCGCCTTAACGGCGCCGACCACAAATTTCTTGCTTCTCCGACGTTTCAACGCCGTTCCAGACATCAAAACGGCGCCTTAACGGCGCCGCTCACACAATTCTTACTTCAAGTCTTCCTCAATTGACTTCGCTCTCTGCGCCACAACATCGCCCCAATGAGGTCCTTTCTCATACATTTCTGCCAGCTCCGCTAAAGCAGAAGGCACATCAATACCCTGGGGACATGCGTGCATACACTGCCCGCATCCGATGCAGGCTGACGGCCGCTTGTCTTCTGGCAGTGCATCGATCCGCATCGAGGGTGTCATAGTCGTGGCAAATTTGTAGTCGTTGTAGCACTGCAGCAGATATGGAATATCAAGTTCCATAGGACATCCGTCACAACAGTATCTGCAAGCCGTGCATGGAACGCCCCTTTTCAGGTTCTCTGCGATGTCCAGAAGTACACTGCGCTCCTCATCGCTCAGAGGATTCTCCTCGCGGAAGGTTCTCAGATTGTCTTCCACCTGGAACACCTCATTCATGCCGGACAGAATGACCGTTACCCCCGGCAGATCCTGCAGAAACCGGAATGCATAGGAAGCATCACTAGGCTCCGCCAAACCGCCATCTGCCGCCGAAGCATAAGCCCCGCCAGAACCACTGCCAACGCCGCGCTCCCGCAACGCCCTCAGCTTCGCCGACTCCGACTCCGGAAGCACAGCGAGCTTGCCTCCTCTGACAGGTTCCATGACCCAGATGCCCAGACCGTGCTTTCTGATGATATCGCACTTTATTTTGGCATCCTGCATCGTCCAGTCAAGATAGTTGAGCTGGATCTGCACGAAATCAAACACTCCTTCGTGCCTTGTCAGGAACGCGTCGAGCATATCCGGGCCCGCATGGCAGGAGAAGCCGAAATATCGGATCTTGCCCTCTTTTTTCATCTGAAGCAGGTCCGGAATGATGTGATATTCCTCGCTCTCATAGAACTGCACGGACCACTCCGTGACATTATGCAGCAGATAGAAGTCAAAATAGTCCGTCCTGCACTTTCGCAGCGACACATTGAACAGAGCGATGTTGTCGATCGGACCGGTCAGGGAGTGTCCCGGGAACTTGTCTGCTAGATAATAGCTCTCCCTGGGATAGCCTGACAGCGCTTCCGCCATTGCGATCTCCGATTTTCCGCCCAAATAGGGATACGCCGTGTCAAAATAGTTCACGCCCTCTCTGATCGCCAGATCAAACATCGCGTTCACCTTGGCCTGGTCGATCTCCCCGGTCTCCGGATCGGATGCAAACCGCATGCACCCAAAGCCCAGTTGTGACAGTTTCTGACCTTTAAAGTTTCTATAGATCATTCTCCCGCTCCTTCCCTATGGCTCATTATTTGCCGTCTGACGCTGTGACTCATTGTTCCTCAGGCCGGCCGGTAACTCACTGATTCCTCAGCCTGCCCAGATTCTTGCGGTCCACTACCGCCAGCAATTTCATCTTTTCCTGTATCGGCTGATCGGGTTCGATCGGCGTCCATTCGCCTTTTTCATCTTTGCATGCCACGACAGTCATCTGATATTTGTTGCGGATGTTGAGCTCTGCCAGCGATTTCCCGATCCACTCGTTGAGCGGAGCCATTTCTATCATGCTCAGGCGGCTCCCAAGCTCGAAGTAGTCCAGCACTGATTCGGAGACCAGCATTGCCGCCGAGCGCGCGCCCGCGTATTCCTCCGGCATGATGACCCTGTTGGCTCCCACCTTGCGGAGGATGGAGGACATGCGCGCCGAGGAGCTCTTCGCAACGATCAGGGGCACTCCCTGCTCCTTGGCAACTGCTATGGAGAGTATACTTGCCTCCAGGCTTTCGCCCATAGCGCAGACAACGATATCCATCTCCTTGAGCCCGAGTTTGTTCAGGTCCTCCTCGTTCGCCAGATCCGCGCAGATCGCCTCGCTGCAGAAGTTCGCGATCTCCTGGACATAATCCTCTACTTTGTCCACCGCCAGTACATCCGCGCCCATTTCATTTAGCGACCGGACCAGGCTCATTCCGAATTTTCCAAGTCCGAGAACTGCAATTGATTTCGCCATAACTGTCTCCTTGTACCTGTCAAAACAGTGATTATCCGTTAAATGATCAACCTATATAGAAATTCCCCTCTGCATAGTGTACTCCGGACTCATCCTTCTTTCCTCCCGTGAGGAAGAAAGCCATGGAGATCGGTCCGATGCGTCCGAGGTACATGCCTACCGTTACGATCAGTTTGCCGACCGTGTTTAATGTAGGGGTAAGATTCCGGGTCAGGCCTACGGTGGCGCAGGCGCTTACGATCTCGAATAGGCCGTCCTCGATTCCCACGGGATTGGACGCGACGAGAAGCATTGTGAGCCCAAAGACTGTTACCATACTGACTTCTATGATGGCTGTAGCCTTTCTCATGGCTTCCTCTCTGACCGACCGCTTATATACGTGTGCATCGTTTTTTCCGCGGATATAGGAGTGAACGCCGAGGATCGCTAGATAGACAGTCGTGGTTTTGACGCCGCCGGCTGTACCGATGGGAGATCCGCCGATGAACATAAGGACATAAGCTCCCAGGCATGAGACATCAGTCAGACCGGCCTGGGAAAAGGTCGCGAAACCCGCAGTCCGGAATGTTACGGATTCGAAGAGACTGTTCAGCAGTTTTTGCGGAAGGGACATTCCTCCCAGAGTCTGGGGATTACTAAATTCTGCCGCGAAGATAAATACTGTGCCTGCGGCGATCAGACTCCCTGTAAGGGTGAGCACAAGTTTAGTGTGCTCACTCAAACGCCTGAATATCTGCGACGGCGAAAGCCCCCTTTTTCTTCCGAAGGTGACTTTACTGTCGATATCCTGCCAGACGACGTAACCGAGGCCTCCCATTATGATCAGCGCCATAGTGACTGTAAGGATCAGGGGACTATTTTGGTAAGGTGCCAGGCTGTCAGGGCCCAGCACGTCTATGCCCGCATTGCAGAATGCGGAAATGGCAGTAAAGACGGATACCCAGATTCCCTTGGCCGCTCCGAACCGCGGTATGAAAGCGATCATATAGAAGCATGCGCCGACCATCTCCACTGCAAAGGTTCCCCGGATGACTTTGTAGAGAAAACCGAGCAGGTCGTTCAGGTTCTCCAGGTTCATCGCGTCGCGCAGCATCAGGCGCTCACTCAGGGAGAAGCGCTTGCGGGCCAGCATCATCATTGTCGAGACCGCGGTGATCACGCCGATACCGCCGATCTGGATCAGCACTAAGATCACAGCCTGCCCAAAATGGCTCCAGTATTGATAGGTATCATTTACCACGAGCCCTGTAACACACACGGATGTGGTCGACGTAAACAGCGCGTCTGTAAAAGGAGTCCAGTTTCCGCCGACTGAAGAGACCGGCAGGGAAAGAAGCAATGTTCCGATCAGGATCGCAACCAGAAAGCTCAGAGGGATCAGGTGCGCTGATGTTAACTTGATTTTGTTCATTTATGCGCGATCACCTCCTCTCTACCTACTAATGTAGCATAATGAGCGGAACAAAGCACAAGAAAAACACCCCCAAATGAGGGTGTTTTCTTTCTAAGTTTCAATATGTGATTCTCGAATCAGCAATACTGGATGAATCTCTTGTCAACCCAGCCGGTCTTTCCGCCGTAGGATGCCCAAACGTAGTTTCCGCTTACCTTGTCGGTCTTAACGCTGAAAACTGTTCCTCTGGAGATGCGGGCGATCTCGTTCTCATACTTGAAGCTGGGGTGATTGCGAAGTGCGAGATAATTCTTCTTAACTACGCATCTTGCTGATCTCCATGCGCTCCTGCTCTCTCCTGCGCCGCCGTCTACGGCGTCAAGCTCTTCCTCTGTAAGGGGGGCGATCTCCAGTTCAAAATTCTTCTCTTCCATTGTTGTTCTCCTTTCGCAATAATACTTATTGTTGTGATTGTGAACTAACTAATCTGTTAGTTATTATACACTATTTTGACTAAGTTATAAATGTTTAAATACATCCTCTTACACGTACATCACCCTGCGGGGCGGAAGTCCCTCATCGGGGTTTCCGTTGTATTCGCTGGCGCCCAGGCCAAGGATCATGTAGAAGATAGGACCGAAGAATGTAAGGCCGAGGCCGAACAGTATGCCATGTCCGAATCTGGCTGCCAGGCTGATGTTCATGATCAGGTTGAGCGCCATGATCGCAAATCCGCACACTGTGGACAACAGGGACAACAGCATAGGAACTGCTTCACCTGCCTCCGTGTATCCGCTGATGTTTCCGGATACGAACGCCGAGATAATTCCAACTGCGAATACGATCCAGAAAAATGAAGTTTTCCATGCGATCTTGAAAGTGCAATAATCACTGTAGATCGGGATCAGGGATTTCCATCCCGCGATGCCTGCTTTGTCAAAAACCTTCCATCTCGCGATCAGGCACAGGACGTACCAGATTACTGCGATAAAGAAGAAGCCCATGATGAATCCGACGATTCCTACTGCTGCTGCTGTATTTGTATCCATTTTTATATCCCTTTCTTGTCTGTATAGACTTTCAAATTGTTTATTTCACCGCGCCTTATTTGCTCGGCACATCTATACTTACGCAGGGGGTATATCTAATCCACGCCGGAATTATATTTTTTCTTTATCTTGTCAAAACATTGTTCTCACAGCCACTTTTTCTTACGAAACCAGATCACTCCGCCGATCAGAATCAGCGCGCTCACCAGAAAGACCACCAGATAACTGTACTTCCAGTGAAGCTCCGGCATGTAAACAAAGTTCATGCCGTACCAGCCGACGATCAGCGTCAGCGGCATGAAGATCACCGTGACGACTGTGAGCACTGTCATGATCCGGTTCATCTTGATATCCAGCTGCGTCGAGAACATTTCCCTGAGCTGGACCGTATAGTCTCTCAGGGACTTTACCTGATCCATGAGGCGCATGACGCGCTCCGTGAACAGGCGGAAATAGCGCAGGTTCTCTTCCGCGAAGAATCCGTTCTCGTTTTCCTCCAGTTCCTGGCCGAAATCCAGCATCTGCTCGTAGTGGATCCGCATATCCATCAGAAAACTCCGGATGTCGTTGAGTTTATCCGGGTACTTGTCCAGATCGCTCTCCAGGATCTCATCCTCGATCAGCCCCAGCTCATGCTCTGTATTCACGAGCAGGCGAAGGTCTCTCTCGATGAGAGCTTCCAGGAAATCATACATGAATCTTTCCAGAGACGGCAGTTTCCATCTCTTGCGCCAACTGATCTTCTGCACGACGAGCTGCGCGAACTCGCCGTTTTCTATGAATACAATGCCCTTTTCATCCAGGGCGAAGGCGCATCTGTGCGGAGGACCGCCCATCTCCGAGCGTCTGGGCACATAGAAAGTGCCGGTCAGCGAGTCGAAGTTGACGATAGCCTTTGTCTCCAGAACTTCAGAAGGATCCATGTCCATATCAATGACCATGTCGAATTTCTCTTTCGTCCTGTTCCAGGTCTCCGGGTCCATGATGACGACATAGGGGGGATCTCCCGGTTTTCTTTTAAAAATATCTTCCGCGCCGCACGGCGTGAGCGTTTCCTTAATCTGATAGAACGTAGCGTTTCCCATGGTCTTATACTCTCTTAAGCCTGTGTTTCATGCCGACAGCGCCTCATCATTCTCTCAGCGCTCCAGGATCGTCTCCTTAAGCGACACGTATTTGTCCGCAAGACACACGATCCAGGCCTCGCGGCTTCTGGGCAGGTGAGTCAGGTTCAGCGGCCACATGTGGCTGTAGATGATATGCTGCACTTCCTCATCCGCGTCAAAATATTTCTCAGCGTTCTCTCTCGCCCTCTCGGCGTGAATATATCCGTGCAGATTGTGTTCTCCGTTGTCTTCATGATGCCAGTCGTACAGATAAAAGTCATGCAGCATGGCGCCCTTGATCAGCGTCGGCACCTTGGCGTGCAGATGCAGCTTCCGATTAAGTTCGAAACTCAGTCTCGCCACGCGTTCACAGTGCTCGAAAGTGCTTACTTTTCCGTGCTGTATGTATTCTTTCATCTGTTGGACATGTTCGTCGGACTGAAGGTCACTCAATATTTTGTCCATTTTCTGCTTGTCAGTCATTTATCTCTCCTGCTGTCAGTAGTTTTTGCCATGTATTATTATACAGACTTAGTCTGCATTTTTCGATATACTTAATAAAGCAATATTACGCGTTCACAAGTCACAAAGACAGTGAACTGAAAAAGTCTCTGCTTTCTGTCGCGGAACATGCTATTATGGAGTAGACAGTTACACGGTTTGTTTTGTGGAGCTGTATCTGTTCTAAGGGGGTAATTATCATGAACAATAACAATGACAGGATTCAGCGCAGCAATTACATACTGCTCGGTCTCGTAATTCTGATGCTGCTCTACGGCGTAATATACCGCTTCATGAGCGGGGACAATTCACTCTACATCTTCGGAATTCCCGTTATCCCGGGTTCGAACCAGGAAGAGACCACTCAGGAAGAGTCTACAGACAGCAATGCTCCCGCTGAGAGCTCGCGCGCACTGTTTCAGGCCATAGACGAAATGCTCGGTTGAACGGCCGCCTGACAGCGCTCCTTTCCCCGATTTCTTAAGTGCATCTTAAGATTTATCATTTTTTTGATTAAAATTGTTCATTGACGCACAAATTCTGCCGGTGCTATCATTCTTTCAGGCTTGAGCAGCCTGAAGTCATTACAAAAACAGTTAACCGAGGGTTTAACCATGAAGCGCGATCTTTACAACAACAACTTCTTCTTTAGCTTTAGCTTTAACTTTACTGACAGAGGCAGTAAGGTTGATTTGCTATGCTAAGGATTGATCGCAGAATTTAAAGTCAGTTAACTTAGGGCGTGGCACTTCAACAAGTGCCGCGCCTTTTTTGTTATCATCCGGCAAGCCGGAGGAATGCATCGCATTTCTGACTTGAGTTGCTTGATGATAACCAATCAACTTTTACAAAGGAAAGGAGCCCCCATGAAAAACTATTACCAGAAAGAGATCGAGACCGCGTCCCGCGAGGAGATCCTCAAAATCCAGAACGAAAAGATCGTCAGGCAGGTGAAACATGTCTATGACAATGTCCCCTACTACCGCGATCTGATGGACAAAAAAGGAGTAAAGCCTGAAGACATTCAGAGTGTCGATGATATCAAGAAGCTCCCTTTCCTGAGCAAAGATGACCTCCGTGAAGCATATCCCTACGGCCTTCTCGGCACAGACCTCAAGAAATGCGTCCGCATCCAGTCCACTTCCGGCACCACCGGAAAGCGTGTGGTTGCTTTTTATACACAGAAAGACGTCGATATCTGGGAGGAATGCTGCGCCAGAGCGATCGTCGCTGCCGGCGGCACTGACGAGGATGTCGTGCAGGTCGCATACGGCTACGGCCTCTTCACCGGCGGCCCCGGCCTCAACGGCGGTTCCCACAAGGTTGGCTGCCTGACACTGCCCATGTCCTCCGGCAATACCGATCGTCAGCTCCAGTTCATGATGGACCTGAACGCGACGATCCTCTGCTGCACACCTTCTTACGCCGCATACCTGGGCGAGTCCCTGGCAGAGCGCGGCTATAAGCCCGAAGACAACAAGCTCAAGGCCGGTATTTTCGGCGCTGAGCCCTGGACAGAAGAGATGCGCCAGAGTATCCAGAAGAGCCTCGGGATCAAGGCTTATGATATCTATGGTCTCACAGAGACCTCCGGCCCCGGCGTGTCCTTCGAGTGCGAGGAGCAGACAGGCATGCATATCAATGAGGACCACTTCTACGCAGAGGTCATCGACCCCAAGACCGGTGAAGTGCTCCCTGAAGGTACCAAGGGCGAACTCGTCTTCACATCCCTCGACAAGGAAGGCTTCCCTCTTCTGCGCTACCGCACCAAGGATATCTGCATCCTCTCCAGGAAGCCCTGCTCCTGCGGCCGCACCCATGTCAAGATGACCAAGCCTCTTGGCAGAAGCGATGACATGATGATCATCCGCGGCGTCAACGTATTCCCGAGCCAGATCGAGGCAGTTCTCCTCAAGGAAGGCTATCCGCCGAACTACCAGATCGTCGTGGACCGCGCGAACAACACCGATACTTTCGACATTTACGTCGAGTTCTCCCCCGAGCAGTTCTCCGACAAGATCGCGGACGTACAGGCCCGTGAGAAAGCATTGAACGGCGCAATGCGCTCCATGCTCGGCATCGGTCCCAAGATCCATCTGGTGGCTCCCAAGACCATCACAAGATCTGAAGGCAAGGCTGTTCGCGTCATTGATAAGCGCAAACTTCACTGATAACAGTATTTTGACAAGGAGGAATAACCATGGCGATCACACAGTTGTCCGCATTTCTTGAAAACAGACCCGGAACCCTTTACGAGGCAGTAAGCGCCATCTCCGACGCGGGCGTCAATATTCGCGCGCTGTCCGTCGCGGATACCAGAGATTTCGGAATTCTCAGACTCATCGTCTCCGACGTCGAAAAGACCAAAGAAGTCCTTTCCGACAACGTCGTCATTACCCAGACCAAGGTCATCGCCGCCCGCATGAGCGACGAGGCAGGCGCCCTCAAGAAGATCCTCAAAGTTATACAGGATACAGGCGTCAATATTGAATACGTCTACGCGTTCACCTCTTCTGTCGCCGGCTCCGCTTACGTGGTCCTGCGGGTAAACGATATTGAAGAAGCTGAGGCAGTCCTGGCCCGCAACGGCATCCCGACCCTTTCCGACGGCGATATGGTCGGCCTGCTGTAAATACTTTTAACGGCTTTCCCGCCAAAATAAAGACTCCGGCAAGTACCGTCTGCATGAACGGTATTTGCCGGAGTTTCTTTTATAATCCGAATATTCCCTTTACGAAGATCTCAACCCCGATCGCGATCAGGATACATCCGCCCAGTATGGACGCCTTCCAGGAGAGCCTGGTGCCCGCCTTTCGGCCGATCAGAAGACCGCCGACACAGATCACGAAAGTGACCGCAGCAATGATCAGTCCTGATGTGTTCGCCATGATCAGGTCATATTCCGCGATCGTAAAGCCCACGGACAATGCGTCGATGGAAGTGGCGATGCCCTGAATGAGGAGATCCTTGTCCGAGGCGCTGCGGTCCTGAGCCGCAAGCTCTTCTTCATCTGTCTTTCTTTCCTCCAGTCCTTCCAGGATCATCTTTCCCCCGATATAGAGAAGGAGGAGCAGGGCGATCCAGGGAATAAACTGCCTGAACTGTGAAAAGGCCTCAACGATCGTATGAACGCAGATCCATCCGATCATGGGCATGATATATTGGAAGAAGGCATACACACCGGCAATGGCGAATATCCTGTTTCTCTTCATGTAGGGCTCGTGAAGTCCGTTTGCGAGGGAAACGGAAAACGCGTCCATAGCCAGACCGACTCCGAGCGCCGCGCTGGTCGCGACAAAAATCAGATTCATGTTTACCTCTGTTTTATATAAGAACAGCTCCTTTTCGTTACCTACCTATGGCAACACAGCACTCCTTAGTTAGTCAATAATAATTCACTGCCCTTTGCGACAAAAAATTCCCGGACACCCAAAACCGGTGCCCGGGATTATAGTGTGTAAACTCTCCCGTCGATATGTTATCAGCCGATGATGTCCTTTACGACTGCCTTCAGGCTCTCGTTGGTTGCATCTGCGAAGAAGTACTCCTTGAAGTTCTTGCCGGCGAAAGCGCCCTTTACCAGCTCCTGATCCAGAGCGGGAAGGATCTCTTCCATGGTCTTGTAGGTGACAAGCTTGACCTGGTCGAGGATCTTCTTATTTCTCTGCTCCGGTACTGCTCTCTCCTTGGGATATCCGCCGCCGGAGGGCTCGCAGAAAAGCTTCTCGAAGATGTACTCGAGATTGAGGTCTCCGCCCCAGCCAAAACCAAGAGCGAAAGGAAGGGAGATCGCGTTTCCGTCGTTGATCTGCGCGAAAGTATCGCGTTTCCGTCGTTGATCTGCGCGAAAGTATATGCATCAAGAGGTGTAGCGACATGTCCGCAGATCACGCCGGGGAAGCTGTTGAGTGCCAGCATAGCGCCCTCACCTGTGCCGCAGCCTGTGATAACATAGTCGCATGCGCCTGCGTTCAGCAGTGTAGCTGCAAGGATTCCGTTCTGCACGTATGTGAGCTGAGCCTCGTCATCAGCTGCATACATACCATAATTCTTAACCTCAAAACCCATGGGTTCCACGACCTTGCGCAGAGCCTTCTCAATGATGCTGTTCTTGGCCGCCTGGCTGTTCTCGTTGATCAGTGCGATTCTCATTTTCATTACTCCTTATTAAAAAATACAATTATGAAAGTTCAGTTTTATATAAATAATATACCATCGCTTTGATCAGGTCTGCCATGGATTTTTTCACATCAAATATGGACAAAGTGGAGATTTCTGAATAATTTTCGCCATCCGAAAATGACAGATTCGGCGAGGCCGCGTCATTCTCCCCGGATCTGCACCAGAACGATCGCGGCGAACATGATCGCGCACCCCAGCAGTTCTCTTCCGGTCATCCTTTCTCCCAGGAGCAGGGCACCCGCGATCACCGCAAACACTGACTCCAGGCTCATGAGAAGCGACGCAACTGCAGGATCCGTGTACTTCTGCGCGATGATCTGCAAAGTATAGCCGAGTCCGCCCGAAATGAGACCGCAGTAAAGGATGGGAATGGCGGCTGACACTATTTTGGCCCAGCTCGGCTGCTCCAGGATCAGGGCCGCTATAGAAGAGATCACAGTGCAGGAAGCGAACTGGATCGCGGAGATCCGGATCGGATTGCCCAGGTTAACAAAGTGATCGCAGCACAGGATGTGGCCGCTGAACAAAACAGCGCAGATGCAGACCAGCGTATCTCCCCGGCCAAGGTGCAGGCTCTCGGTCATGCACAGCAGGTACATCCCGACAACGCCCATCAGCACTGCGAGCCAGACGATCCATGAATTCCGTTTGCCCAAAAGCAAAAAGCCGATCACCGGAACGAGCAGCATATACATCGCGGTGATAAATCCCGCTTTGCCGGCTGTCGTGTACACGATGCCCATCTGCTGAAAAATGCTCGCGGCTGCCAGAAACGCGCCGCAGCAGATACCGCCGATGACCGTATTCCTGCGGTATGCCGCGCACGCTTGCCGGCTCATGATGGCCATCTTTTCCTTTTCCGATGCCATGGGCAGCATAGATACCGCCCCCACGGCCACTGCAGCGAGAGCCATTCTCGCCGCGTTAAATGTGATCGGTTCTATGTCATCCATTCCTACGCGCTGGAATACAAATGCCGTTCCCCAGATCATTGCCGTCAGCATCAGCAGCACGTTTCCAAGAATTCTCTTATTTCCGTTCATATGTCTTCAAAATACCTTAATTTGTGCTTTGTCAGTTCACCAGCGCCGCATACTCTTCCAGTTTCTTCTTCGCTGCCGGGCTGATGTTTCTGGGAACCGCGATCCTGATCTCCACGAATTCATCGCCCTTCTTGGGGGATCTGCCTTCTGTGTGGATTCCTTTTTCCTTGAGCCGGATCTTGCTGCCGGACTGGATGCCTGCAGGGATCTTGCAGCTGACCTGACCGTGAAGAGTAGGAAGCATTGCCTCTCCGCCCAGAACTGCCGTGGCATACGGAATCTGTGCCGACGTATAGAGGTCCAAACCTTTTCTGCTGTATTCACTGTCGGGATCGATATGGATCTCGATCAGAAGATCCCCTTTCTTTCCGTCCGCTCCGGCCATACCGCGTCCGCGCAGACGGATCTTCTTGCCCTCTTCTATACCGGCAGGAATCTTAACCTCAAGCGTTGTAAGACTTGCCTTACTGCCGGTCGCAGCCGGATCCTGCAGCTGGATTCTCTTTGTAGCTCCAAGTGCAGCATCGCGGAAACTCACTGTCATAGAGCTTGTCATATCCAGCGACTGCTGGCGGGATGCCCGTCTTCCGGTTCCACCGCTATAAGTTCTGCCTCCATAGGCTCCGGCTCCGTCATCGAAATCACCGAATCCGAATCCGCCAAAACCTGAGCCTCCGGAAAACCTGCTTCCTCCGAATCCTGAACTTCTTGATCCGCCGAACATGTCTCCAAACATGCTTCGGAACAAGTCTTCCGCATCCTGTCCGCTGAAGTGGAAGGACTGATAGCCATTTCCGTTCGTGCTGTAGTACTGGTATCCGCCGGGTCCGCCCGCTCCGCTTCCGGGTGCGGGTCCGCTGCCGTCAAAGGCTGCGTAGCCGTATGTATCATAAAGCTTCCTCTTCTCCGGATCGCTCAGAATCGCATAAGCTTCGCCGACATCCTTAAATTTCTGTTCGGCGTCCTTATTTCCGGGATTGGCGTCCGGATGATATTTTTTGGCAAGCTTTCTATATGCGGACTTTAGTTTTTTATCATCAGCTGTGCGCTCGACGCCGAGCACCGCGTATAAGTCTTTGTTCATATCATTTCCTCCTGATTGTATGCATAAACACTTGAGAACACAACAGAAAATGTCAGGTTCTCATGATCCTGTCCGGTTCCCGGAATACTGCCAGGTTCTCACAGAGATTGTATCCTTTGTTCTATTTTGACTATAACAGATACTCAACTTAATAGCAAGAGGGAATTAGCATTATTTTCCGGTGCTGCCTCATCGATCAATCCAAAAGGGGCCGGTCGTCAAGCGACCCGCCCCTTGTAAATTCTGAGAACCGATATTCAGTTTCCGAGATCCGATCAGATCCTCTCGGTGTACTCCTTATAGATAAATCCGTAGCAAGTGCCTCCTTCCGGATGATAGCACAGAAGTCTGTACCACTTGCCGTCTGTCGTAATGCCGTTGATCTTGAGTTTGTGGCCATACTCATATGTCTTAAGGACTTTGCCGTTAGGAGCCAGTCTGCATTTAAGACCGCTGCGGGCAGTTGTTCTTACCCAGTAGGGACCTATGTCTCTTACGCCTACGGAAGCGGCACCTGCACCGCCGGTTACCTCGTCAAGCAGTTCCTCATTGACCTTCATATCTTTGATCTCGTTATTCTCGCTCATTTTTAATTCCTCCCATTTATTGTTAATTTTTTGTTGAGCTATTGTTTAAGTCGTTTTTTTTCGGCTTTTTGTTATCTGTATATATATACGCACGGGTTTGGATTATCCACACGTTTTTAAAAAAATTCTATTCGTACAGAAATTCCACATGCCCGTCGTCGATATGGTAGATGGCGCCGATCACCGCAGGATCATTTCCTTTGCGCAGATGATCGATATCCAGCGCGCGGCTGATCTTCCTGACGCTGTGCTCCACATTCAGGCACGAAGCGCGGTAAGGATCGGTCTCATCTCCGATCGCTTGCCGGATCTCGTCCGTAATGCATTTGATAAACCCTGACGGATCGTGATGGATCGCAGAGTCCACTGCGCCGCAGCAGGTGTGCCCCAGCACCACCACAAGGTTGGTTCCCAGATGCTCCACTGAATATTCGATGCTGCCAAGCTGATGGCTGTCGATCACATTGCCGGCAACGCGGATCGTGAACAGATCTCCGATTCCTGCCGAGAAAATGCTTTCAGGGATTACGCGGGAATCCGAACATGCTATGACAATGGCATAGGGCCGCTGTCCGTTCGCGCAGGTCCTGAGCCGGGCCGCCGGAGAGATGTCCCCGCTTCCGGTATTCTCAGTGAGGTACTTCTTGTTTCCTTCTTCCAGTTTTTTAATAGCTTCTTTTGCTGAAATCATGGTGTCCCCCCCCATTTTTGTTGTGAATCTGACTGCTGACAGTACTTTCTGTCGTGCAGATCTCATCTTAACCTTGCGTTTTCACTCTCATCATTATATTGTACATTAATGAACCGGATTTATCACCTCTCCGGACCGAAAACAATCACAGCAAGGAGAAATTAATGAAACTGATCGATAGAACCGTTGCTGATTTTACACAGGAACTTGCTTCTCCCGCGCCTGTACCGGGCGGAGGCGGCGCCAGCGCCCTGGCTGCGGCTATAGGCATTTCCCTCGGGGACATGGTAGGCGAGCTTACCGTTGGCAAGAAGCGCTACGCTGACGTCGAAGAAGACATCCGCGGTCTGATGGAGCGCTCCCAGGCGCTTCGCCTTCGCTTTCTGGAGCTCGTGGATGGGGACGCTGAGGCTTTCGCGCCTCTCGCCAAGGCCTACGGGATTCCCAAGGATGACCCGGACAGAGCCGCGATCATGGAGAACGCCCTCAAGTTGGCCTGCAGCGTTCCCATGGACATCATGCGCGCCTGCGGAGAAGCCCTCGATATCATCGAGGAGTTTGCCGCGAAGGGCTCCAAGATCGCCATCTCCGACGCAGGCTGCGGCGCAATTCTGTGCAAAGCTGCCATGCAGGCGGCCTCCCTCAATGTTTTCATCAATACGAAGTCAATGAAGGACCGGACCTGCGCTGAGGCGCTCGAAGAGGAGGCGAACGCTCTTTTGGCAAAATATACCGTCCTCGGAGACGCTGTATTTAATAAGGTAAGTGACCGGATCCGCGGCTGACGTAAGGATCACCATAGAAAGGATTAAGAATGGCTTTAGTACTTAGAGGCAAAGAAGTCGCTGACGCTCTCACCGCTCAGATGAAACAGGACGTGGAACAGCTCAGGGCAGCCGGCACAGTCCCGACGCTCTGCATCTTCCGCGTGGGCGAAAGGCCTGACGACCTCTCCTACGAGAGGGGTGCCGCGAAGCGCGCATCAATGGTCGACGTAGAAGTGAAAAAAGTGGTCCTTCCTGCGGACGTCTCCCAAGAGGAGTTTGACAGCGAGTTCAGGAAGGTGAACGAGGACGACAGCATCCACGGCATCCTTCTCTTCCGCCCGCTGCCCAGGCATCTTGACAGCGAGAAAGCGCGGCAGATGCTGGATCCCGCCAAAGACATCGACGGATGCACGGATCTGTCCCTGGCCGGCGTCTTCACAAATACAAAGACAGGATTCCCGCCCTGCACCGCTCAGGCAGCGATGGAGATCCTTCATTATTTTAAGATCCCGATCAAGGGCAAAAAAGCAGCCGTCATCGGCCGCTCCCTGGTCGTCGGGCGCCCTGTCGCCATGATGCTGATGCACGAGAACGCGACAGTGGTCAACTGCCACACCCGCACGGTCGACGTCCCCTCCATCACAAGAGAGGCGGACATCCTGATCACAGCTTCGGGACAGCTTCACAGCGTAACGAAGGAATACACGAACCCTGACCAGGTCGTCATCGATGTGGGCATCAACTGGGATGAGAAGAAGGGCGGCATTTCAGGCGACGTCGATTTTGAAGATGTGGAGCCTAATGTCGCGGCGATCACCCCCGTCCCGGGAGGCGTAGGCGGCGTTACCACCTGCGTGCTCATCGGACATGTAATTGAATCTGCAAAAAGGAGGCATTCATGAATTCACCTGCGGAAATCCTTCAGATCTGGATCGGCAACAGTGTCAAAAAAGCGACTCTCCCGACCTTTAAAATGATCCTTCTGGGCATTGCGGCCGGCATCTATATCGGCTTCGGCTGCCACGGCTTTCTTCTGTCCACGGCAGCTGCTGAGACAGTTTTCGAAGCCGGCATTGCCAAACTGGTCGGCTCCGCGCTCTTCCCTCTCGGACTGATGCTGGTCGTCCTGTGCGGCGGAGAGCTCTTCACCGGCAACAACCTGCTGACCCTCGGCATCCTGGACAAGAAGATCACACCGGCGCAGCTGCTTAAGAGCTGGATCGTGGTATATTTTGCCAACTTTGCGGGCAGCCTCTTTCTGGCAGTCCTTCTCGCACACAGCGGCCTCTACACCGGTGCGGCGGGCGAGCGGGCGATCGCGGTAGCAACTTCCAAAGTGAGCGCGCCCTTTATGGGCCTCGTCATCAAAGGCATCCTCTGCAACATCCTCGTAGTGCTTGCAGTGTGGTTCGCGGCCGGCGCCAAAGACATGATCGGCAAGATCTGGGCCATCTGGTTCCCGATCACGATGTTCGTCTTCTCGGGCTTCGAGCACTGCGTCGCCAACATGACCTACATCCCGCTGGGCATGATGCTCGGCGCCGAAGTCAGCATCGGCCAGCTGCTAATCGCCAATCTCCTGCCGGTCACCATCGGCAACCTCATCGGAGGCGCGGTGATCATGCCGCTGATCTACTATTATTCTTATCGCTGATTGCAGTAAAAAATGAAGGCTGTGAAAGCCCGGGCTATTAGTTTTCCCGCAGCTTCACAGCCTTTTTTATGTATGCAAGACACTCGCCTCTATCTCTAATCCGCAGCCGGGTTCTTCATACGCTCATCACTGTTCAATGATCTTTTCGGCAATATATGCAAGAACCTGTAACTGTTCTTTAGACAGTTCTGATATAACAGAGATAAGTTTGAGACGGAAAGAATCTTCCTCATCCACGATCAGTTTGTACGCCATTTTCGTGACTATGGCATCGCGACCTTTCTTTACGAAAATCTCCCCTTCACCGGTATCCAGCCATTCCCGGTTGACTCCAAAAGTCTCACAAACAACTCTTTTAACTGATTCCGTTGGCTCATTTCTTCCAACTTCATAATTGGCGACCGTTCCTCTTTTGATACCGATCTCATCAGCAAACTGTTGCTGCGTAAGACCAAGAACTTTTCTCAGTTTCACGATCCTTTCCCGCATATATCCATCCTCCTTATCAGTATTATTTTATAGTCTGAACATACAACTGTAAACTCTGTTGTGATACCTGCGATGTTTTGTTGACCCTAATAGATATCTGCTATACAATAGCAACAAATACACATTTTAGTGCTTATGTTGCTATTGTATGGTATGTGAGGGATTGAAAAAAAGATGAACGAACAAGAATTGCATTATCTGAAAAAAATCTTTAATGCCATTCCTAAAATGACCGAAGCCGAAAAGAATCATTTTTTGAACCTTGCCAAAGAAATAAGGAAAGACAGCATGACCGGCATAAATACGCAGGATTTTGCGCGTTTAGACGATCTGATAAAAAGAGAGACTAATGAGGAAGACGAATGAAGAAGATTATTGAGATCATCATGATAGGTATAGTACTTGCCCTGAACTGCGCGGCATGCGGCAGTGCTCCAGCAGAAACAGAGACAATAGCGAATACTGCAGAACTGTCAGCGACAGCCGCAAGGCTGATTGGCTGCAGCGAAGAAACCGCCCGCAATCTATTGGAAGAAATAAATACAGACCTGGGAGAAATAACAGAGTTGGACAGCGCGCCGCAGGAAATGCTTCCTCCGGAATTCAAGAGGATCATAAAAGTGACAGCGGGAGGAAATCTCTACTATGTCGGAATCGGCAAAGGAGACGGGGCGGATGAATACTATGTAGGAAACATCGTATCCTCGGATGGTGTACTGATCAAAAGCCTCATCAAGTGAAAGACAGACATCTCTTAGTAGAAGGGAAAAGCCGCAGTTCCGGAGAATAACCATCCCGGCACTGCGGCTTCTTTCATATTCATTTCACTTCTGTTTCCCGCTGCAGATCAGTTTTTGCCCAGGTCAGAATATATCCATGTCAGCGTTTTCCCGAATCTAGATTTTGCCCAGATCAAAATATTGTCCGGATCAGCACCTTGCCCGGCTTAGAATACAGTCCGAATCAGCACCATATAGACCGCGGTTCCCAACAGGATGCTGATCAGCGAGTTTCTCTTGAGCACCTGCGCGCCGACCACACAGCCCGCCGCGATCAATTCAGGAAGTCCATGCGGCTGTGCCAGCGGCGTGATATCCTTCAGGCAATAGATCACCAACATACCGATGATCGCAGGCGGAAGCACCTTCCCCAGATAGGTGATGTAAGGCGGAGTCTCTTTCCTGAACACCAGAAACGGCAGGAACCTGAGGAGGATCGTCACGAAAGCCATTACCGCGATTAGAATTGCTGATCTCATGCCCTGCCCTCCTCTCTGCCTTGAGACTCCTCTACGGCCTGGGATTCCTCCCTAACGTGGGGCTCCTCTTCGGCCCGGGATTCCTCTCTGCCCCGGAGAAGCGTGAGGACTAATGTGATCAGCAGCATGGCCGGGATCAGGAACCTGTCTCGCCCAAAGATCACCAGGCACACCAGCGTGCTCAGAAGTCCTGTCAAAGCCGGAATGTGGTCTCTCGTCGTGAGCCACTGTTCCGTAAAGGCCGCTATGAACAGCGCCGTCATGGAGAATTCAATTCCTGCCGTCGAAAAGGGGATCACCGCTCCCAGCAGACTTCCGAGCACACTTCCGGTGACCCAATAACTGTGGTTGAACAGCGACACGAAGAACCTGTACGCGTTCGGGTCCGCCCCCTCCGGCGCCTTTCCGTCACACAGCAGCGAATACGTCTCGTCCGTCAGCGCAAATATCATATACGGTTTGTATTTGCCGGCGTCTTTATAAAGGTCGACCATCGAAATACTGTAAAACAAGTGCCTCGCATTTACCATGACCGTCGTCAACGCTGTCGCTATGACCGATGCGCCGCCCGTCAAAAGATTGACGCCAACATACTGCATAGACCCCGCATAAATAAAAATGCTCATTGCAGCCGTCCACAGCACGCCATACCCCGCATTGTGCATGAGAATGCCAAATCCAGTCCCGAGGACGATGTATCCTGCCATGACCGGGATCGACTTGTAAAAGGCTTGTTTGATCATTCGTTTATCTCCTTAAGATAATTACATACACAATATACCCGGCGGGGGAAGATTTCCAGTGGTGCCGGGTTATTTATGTCTTAATATCTGTATTAATCTCATTAATTCTACTTCTCAGACGCTTCGGCGCCGTTCCGGACGTCAAAACGGCGCCCTGCCGGCGCCGACCACAGAATTAATGCTTCTCAGACGCTTCGACGCCGTTCCGGACGTCAAAACGGCGCCCTGCCGGCGCCGAACATTGAATTAATGCTTCTCAGACGCTTCGACGCCGTTCCGGACGTCAAAACGGCGCCCTGCCGGCGCCGACCACAAGAATCATCATAAATCATTTCAAGGTTGAGTGAAAAGTTAAATTCAACATGTAAAGTTAAATTCCATACTGAAGACTAAGTTCCACAAACAGAGGGTTTGACAGTAGTCGTTAAGACTATT
>CACZXG010000001.1 GCA_902785055.1 uncultured Lachnospiraceae bacterium | reverse complement strand
AGGGACTCGAGTTCTACGATCGAGTTTTTGACTGCTGCAAGAAATATGGCATTGAGCCGCTCGTCACGATCTCCCACTATGAGCTTCCCTTCGCACTGGTTGAGAAGTACAACGGCTGGGAAGGCCGCGAGCTGATTGAACTTTTTGAGAGATATTGCCATGTGATCTTCGAGAGATATCAGGGCAAGGTCAAATACTGGCTCACCTTCAATGAGATCAATGCAGGAACGATGCCGATGGGCACCATCCTTTCCACGGGCACATTCAGGGGCTTCGAGGGCCCGATCAATGAGGTGCCGGACAAGCCGCAGGAGAGATTCCAGGCACTGCATCATCAGTTCCTGGCCAGCGCAAAGGTTGTCAAATATGCGCATGAGCACTATCCGGAATACAAGATGGGCAACATGATCTGCTTCATTCTGACCTATCCGCTGACATGCAATCCCGATGATATCGTACTGAATCAGGAACAGATGAGAGAGTGCAACTGGTACTGCTCGGATGTCATGGTTCGCGGCGAGTATCCTGCCTATGCGAAGAGCATTTGGGAGAAAAAGGGAATCACCATCAAGATGGAAGATGGCGATGCGGATATCCTTCGCGAAGGAACCGTTGATTTCTACACATTCAGCTATTACATGTCCAACTGCGTCACGGCAGATCCGAACGCAGAAAAGATTGCCGGAAACATCGGCGGCGGATTCAAGAATCCTTATCTGGAAGCCTCCGATTGGGGATGGCAGATCGATCCTAAGGGACTTCGCTATGCGCTGAACGAGATCTATGATCGCTATCGCATCCCGCTGATGGTTGTGGAAAACGGCCTTGGTGCGTATGATGAAAAGGGCGAAGACGGAATCGTACATGACAGCTATCGCATCGACTACCTGCGCAAGCACATTGCGCAGATGAAGGAAGCGGTCAAGGATGGCGTAGATCTCATGGGCTACACACCTTGGGGATGCATCGATCTCGTATCGGCTTCTACCGGTGAGATGGCTAAGAGATATGGATTCATCTATGTCAACAAGTTTGACGACGGCACAGGCGACCTGAGCCGTGAGCGCAAGGAATCCTTCTACTGGTACAAGAAGGTCATTGGCAGCAACGGAGAAGAGCTGGCATAAAATAGGCGCCGACTCGGCGCATGAAGAGGAGGCATCATGAGTATAGTAGTGAATCTTCGTTACACAGGCGTAAATGGAAATGCAGCGAAGTTTGCGCAGGAGATGGAGCACAGTGGAACAGCGGATCTGATCCGCGCAGAGGATGGAAATCTTCGCTATGAGTATTACATCCCCATGAACGATCCGGAGACGGTACTTCTGATCGATGCGTGGAAGGATCAGGAAGCAATCGACAAGCATCACGCTTCCCCCATGATGCAGACAATTGCGTCACTGCGTGAGAAGTACGACCTGCACATGACGGCAGAGAGATACATCTCTGACGACGCAGGATTCTCGGCGCATGACAGCAGCTTTATCAGAAATTAATGGATTGCAGAAGCGCCTTCCGGTTGCGGGAGGCGCTTCTTTTTGGGAGAAACAATGGAAAAAATACTATTGATCGACGTAGACGGCACGCTCGTCAACTATGAGAATCGGCTGCCGGAGTCAGCAACAGACGCCATAAGAAGAGCCCGCGCGAACGGGCATAAAGTCTATATCTGTACCGGCCGCAGTAAGGCGGAAGTCTATCCCAACCTCTGGGAGATTGGGCTGGACGGCATGATTGGCGGAAACGGCAGTTATGTGGAGGACCATGGCACAATCGTGATGCACCAGGTGATCACGAAGGAACAGTGCACCCATGTCGTGGATTGGCTGCATGCGCGGGGATTGGAATTCTATCTGGAGAGCAATAATGGCTTGTTTGCCAGCGAGAACTTCGAAGAGGCCGGAGAACCCGTTATCCGGCTGTATTCCAACCGCAAAGGTAAAGCAGACGCACAGCATTTGCGCGTGCGCGACGTCTTTCCGGACATGATCTTCGGAGGGGAGCTGTACAGGGACGATGTCAACAAGATCAGTTATATTCTGAGAAGCTATCAGGACTTCGAGGATGCGAAAAGAGAGTTTACGGACCTGCAGAACGGAACGTGGGGCGGAGCAGGTGAGCTTGCGCTCTTCGGCGATCTGGGCGTCAAGGGAATTACCAAGGCACACGCAGTAGAATGCCTGTTGAATTACCTTGGTGCGGAGCAAAAGGACACAATTGCGTTTGGGGACGCGAAAGTGGATATTCCCATGTTCGAATGTTGCGCCTATAGCGTATGCATGGGAAGCGGCGGCGAAGAAGCTAAGGCCGCAGCGGATTATGTAACGGACGGCGTCGATGAGGACGGACTGTATAAAGCATTTATGAAGCTGGGGCTGATAGAAGGTTGCTAGAAGGCTGCCAGAAGGTTGCCGGCGGCGTGAACTGCATGCCGCCTTCCTGGCTTCTTCGAAGTGTTTGGGGGATTAGATAAAAGCAAGGAGTGCAGAGTGCATTGCCGGAATTTGTAAAAATAAAAAGAGAGTGCTGCATCAAAAAACGGATGCAGTAATCCTTCGCTTAATGCGACAGCCCCTTTTTGTGATTACCGGACAGCCGGAACGGGGTGGCGTCCGGGCGTCACTCCGAGCTCTTTGCAGGCAAGTATATATACCAGTCTGTTAGGAGCAAATCTCCGGTGTGTCAAAACAGTGTCTGAACCGCCCCTGAATTTCCAGATTGCGGAGGCAACGGCCGCCGATCTCGAAGTTCCTTCATAGCAGTGCACGATCAGTCTGTCACAACCCGGCTGTGAGACAAACTCTTTAAGGCCGGCTAAATCCTTCAACTTCGGCAGAGGGCGCCCGTAAGGAAGTCCTTCTTCATCATACTCTTTTTCCAGATCGTTGAACTTCAGGTGAAGAACTCCGCAGAGGCTCTCTTTACAGTCGAATTCCACCTCTTTCTCATCCGATGATACGATTGATATGACCGAGACAAGTTCTCCTGTTTGCATGTGTGTCACTTCTTCGAGGGCTCTGTCCCGGCTGCAGATCTCAATGGTCATGGAGGGGCCTCCTTACCCGCGGTTGTCTCAGACTCCTTGGTCACGTCATAATTGAGCGATATGAGCACTACGTCCTCCGGCAGTGATTGTTCGGGATTTACGAGATTATTACTCATAAATAATAACATAGAACAGAAGGAATAATCGACCGGGCAGGGAAAATGCCTTTCGCACTCGTGAGCCCCCCAAAGAGACAAACTATCCCGGAGGTATTTTCGCTCTGCAGTTTACAAATATGGAAGTGTAAAACATCTTCTAAATATTATAAATTATAGGTGTTAATGATTAAGGCGCCGATGTAATGCGCGGGAGGAAAGGATAGGTATGACAGCTGTCTCTGAAATCTACAGAATTCTGTGGTATTTTGCCGTTTACGCAGTTATGGGATGGTGTGTGGAAGTGGTCTACTGTACAGTGAAGAGCGGGAAAGCCGTTAACAGGGGCTTTCTGAACGGACCGGTCTGTCCGGTATACGGGTTTGGAATGCTCGCAATCTGCAGGGTCGCAGATTTACTGCCAATAGAGAGCATGGGGGAGATCCGCTTTGTTCCGCTGTTCCTGGCGGGAATGGTGCTGGCATCTTTGGTTGAACTGATAGCGGGATGGAGCTTGTTCCATCTTTTCCACGCGCGCTGGTGGGACTACTCGGACAGGCCGTTCAATATCGGGGGCTATGTTTGCCTGCAGATGAGTCTGTTGTGGGGAACAGGAACGATTATCATGATCGATTTCATCCATCCGATCACACAGAGGCTGACTGTGGACATGATCCCGATGCGGGCGGGATGGCTGATACTGGTTGTTTTTTATCTGGTCTTTGGCGCAGATCTGACTGTTACGGTCTCGATCATGGTTGGACTTAATAAGAGGCTGGCGCAGCTCGACGAACTTCGCGCATCTATGCGGTCTGTCAGCGATTCGGTGAGCGAGATGCTGGGAGAAAGTGCTCTGCAGACACAGCAGAAGGTGGACGAGAATAAGGTGCAGGCGGCGCTTGCAAGGGCAGAGCTTCGGGATATCGCGGAGGAAGGCAGAAGAGAACTCCAGGACCGTGTACAGGAGCGGAGGAAGGAAAGAGACGAATATCGCAGAAAGCTGGAAGAAACACTCCACAAACAGCTCACTTCCGGGAGAGTGTTCGGGCCAAGACGTCTTCTGCGGGCGTTCCCGGATTCCAGGCACACGAGATACGGGGAGCTTTGGAAACTGCTTTCTGAAGAGATCAATGGGGAAAAGGAAAATTAAAACAGGAAAAAACGGAATAAACTGACCGATTTACAGGGAGTAGTATTCCGATTATAATATCAATGAAAATACTATATCAGTCATCGGAGGACAGTACGCCGTAGCGTAGGGGATCGCAGAGCTATAGCTTTGCAGGCCGCCTGTCAGATAAGATGTCGAGTGAGCTCGGAACAAATGGCTTAAGAAGCCTTTTGTTTTCGAGCTCTTTTTGTTTCAGAGGAAAGTCTCTTTGAGATCAGCGTTGCACACATTTGCAGAAAGGAGCAGATTATGGCTTTTGTTACACTTACAAAACTCACGGATGATGACCGGGAGCAATTCATTCTTGACAATCAGATCGCCTTCAAATACGGAGCGATTGAGGAATTCGGGGTAAGGGATGAACATTTTGAAGAAGACGGAGAGATCATTTCACGAAAGACCATTGAGAGCAGTATAGACAATGGCACGGCTTATCGGATCCTGGAGAACGGGAAGGCAGTCGGCGGCCTTGTAGTGAATATAGATGAAAAGACGCAGCACAACCATCTGGATCTGCTGTTTGTAAATCCAACCGCTCACAGCAAGGGAATCGGTTACGCCGCCTGGAAAGAGGTAGAGCGGATTTATCCGCAAACACGCGTCTGGGAGACATGCACGCCATATTTTGAAACAAGAAACATACATTTTTATGTTAATAAATGCGGCTTTCATATCGTTGAATTCTTTAATACAAAACATCGTGATCCCCATGACCCGGATGCCGCAGAGGAGGAAAATATGGATGGAATGGGCGGGATGTTCCGGTTTGAAAAGAAGATGAGATAAACATAAAATTGCGGCAAGCTGCGACAAAAAGAGGTCGTCGCATCATTGCTGATTAATCAGCAGGGGCGGCGACCTCTTTTATGATAATCAGATTAAACTTGACAACAAGGAGCACATCCTGATCGCAAAAACCAGCTTCTGTCCAATACACTTACCTTTTCCCGAGTGCCCGACAGTGCTATTAACAATTTTTTAACCTGCACTTACACTTTTGCGTCTATGTGTAAGTGCAGGTGGAGATTTGAAATATTTGCAATGATAATTTCTTCGATTTTCTCATCGCAAAACAATGCTTTGGACTACTGTACTTATTTTTCCGAAGAAAAGGTGATTGCAAAAACAAGAATTACCAGATGCACTTATTGCTCTCCGGAAAAATGAAAGTGCAAAATATAAGGCCATAAATCTGCACTTAAATCTCATGAATAGATGTAAGTGCAAGTTTTAAAAGTAGCAGAAAGCGATGAAAGCTCCGGAAAGCAGGTAAGTACAGAATCATAAACCGGTCGATCGCAGTTGTATTTCTGATAAATCGACGCAAGGCTTACTCTTCTGACGCAATGAGCCATGCCGGCAGGTCTCTTCGCTGCTCCGCAGCTCGTGACTGCCGCGGCATTCGCCGTATGTGTCCAGTCTGCCATACGTCTGCCCGTGAGCAAGCTCCCGGCAGCCGTATGTCATCCTGTCCACGCATGGCTCATTGCTTCGCGCAAAAAAAGAACCGGAAACGCCGATAAAATCAGCATTTCCGGTTGCCCCTGCCAAGTAATCGAGGCGACGGGATTCGAACCCACGACCTCTGCGTCCCGAACGCAGCGCTCTACCAAACTGAGCCACGCCTCGAAATAAGCAAGATTTATCATACCCAATCCACAGAACAAAGTCAAGTATTAATTTGTTTCCGCCACAGAAGAGCACCTGAAGTATTTGTCAGGTGCTCTTTGGCATCATATAATGGAAGCGTATTGGAGCAGAAAAACGGGAGCTGCGGACAGATGCATCCTCCCTGTTATTATTGAAAGGAATTCATAGCATGAGAATCTGGATCGCACGCCACGGGCAGACTGAGCTCAACAGGAAGAAGCTGATGCAGGGACGCACTGACGCCCCGCTCAATGAGAAGGGGATCGCGCAGGCTAAGCAGTCCCGCAAGAATATCGGCGATGTTCACTTTGACGCTGTTTACGCCAGCCCCCTTCAGCGCGCGATTCTCACCGGTTCCATTATCGGAGATGTAGATCCGTCCGAGATCATCGTGGATCCGAGGATCATCGAGACCGATTTCGGCAGATATGAGAAGCGCAGATACTACGCATTAGGGCTTCCCATGACCGCTTACTGGACGATGCCCAGGATCTTTCCCGCGCCGCCCACAGTGGAGACCATTGATTCGATGAAGGAGAGGGCGTCTTCTTTCCTCAGGGAGCTCGAGACCAAGGATTACGAGAATGTGCTCGTAGCCTGCCATGGAGGCATCATGCGCGCGCTGTGCGGCTATCTCGACGAGGCGCCGGACGGACTTCACTGGGAGCGCATGAAGAACTGCGAGATCCGGGTCTATGAGTACAAGGACGGGCATCACACTTTTTTAAAATCCTACAGTCTGGACAAGAAGTGAGTCGCCTGGCCAACTTCCGCAAAGTGGGGCTGACACTATTTTGAAACCTGCTGAAAGTCAGAAGGTATAAGTCGTCCCGCAATAAGGGCACTGAATGGTCTCTCCCTTGGTTCCGGAGAGGGAAGCGCCGCAGGAAGGGCACTTGCAGGAGACCTGTCTCGTCGACTTGATGCCGAATACGCTCTGGATCTTCTCGACGGAATCTGTCATGGACTCGGCGAAGGCGAGGGCGTCCTGCATCATTTCTAAATCGGACTTTTTCTGAACAGGCACTCCGGTGACGACAGAAACGATATTTTCTACCCACTCGTCGATATCGCTTTCCCACTCGAAGCGGAAGCTCTCCATGCCGGTTTCAAAATAGACATCGAGCGCGTACTCCATGTGGGAAGGATTGCTCTTTTTGACCTGGGGCCTGCCGTTCGCCATCAGGATCTTAGAAAGAGGGAAGTAGAGGGTATCTTCTGTCTGCCCGAACATATTCTTCCTAAGAAGGATGAGATTCTTGTTTGTGAGGATCAGTTCATTGCTGTTGAACATGGAAGGGAGCTTAAAGCCTCCGCCGTAGCCGATCTTTCCGGTGCGCAGGATCACAGCTTCCTCGGGACTGAGTTTGAATTCTTCTGCCATTTTTTGTCTCCAATAAAAGAGTATAGTAAAAGATCTCAGTTTGTTCTGAGATCAATAGTGGAACAACCTCATTTTACAACAACTTCACAATTAACACAAAAATATATCAAAATATAGTAAAGTGGATGGGAACGTGCTGACGGCACGCTTTTAAGACTGGCTGCACCGCTGATGTAACCTCCCTGTGAAAACAATGGCAAAATAGAGAACTTTTCAAAATAGAGAAGGAAAGCATAAAAAGAGACCTGAACGGATTGAGTTCAGGTCTCTTTTTTGTCTTTTAGTAAAACCGGGAGATTTTGGAAAGGGCAGATCACCTTCTGCTCTTGTCGTACGGAATACCTTCCGCTTTCGGAGCCCGGGAGTTCTTGGACGTGAGCGCCAGTACGATCAGAGAGATCAGGTAGGGCATCATGTTGTAGATGGATCCGGGGATCTTGAGGGCTGCCAGGAAGGGGAAGCCGCTGTAGACGTTGGACAGCGCACGGAAGAATCCGAACAGAAGCGCTGCTCCCGCGATGTTGACGGGTTTCCACTGACCGAAGATCATAACGGCCAGAGCCAGGAAGCCGAAGCCTGCGACGCCGGTCTCAAACTTCCACTCGGAAACGCCTGCAGTGATGTAGACGATGCCGCCAAGGCCGCCGAGGAGGCCTGAGATCAGGACGCCCGCCCAGCGCATCATTTTAACGTTGATACCGACGGAGTCGGCTGCTGCGGGGTGCTCGCCGCAAGCCATAAGGCGCAGTCCGAAGCGCGTCTTATAGAGGATGAAGTGAGATGCGAAGAGCAGGATCACAGCGACCAGCATGAACCAGTTGAACTGGAAGCCGCCGACATTGACGATCAGCGCTTTTTTGGCCTGTACGTACTGGACCGTTGAGGAGACGTTGTCAGGATTTTCCGCGACGTTGATGGACTTTACGATGACAGTTGCAAGAGCAGCTGCCAGCATGTTCATAGCAGTGCCTACCAGGGTCTGGTCTGCGCTGAAGTTGACGCCTGCAACGCCCAGGAGAGAGGAATAGATCAGTCCCATGAGCATGGAGGCCAGGATCACCAGCAGGACAATGACGAAAGCGGAAGTGCCTGCGGGAAGATATTTCATGACAAGCGCGCCGCCCAGGGCACCCATTACCATGATGCCTTCAAGTCCGAGGTTGATAACGCCGGAGTGCTCGGAGAAACAGCCGCCGAGTGCGACCAGCATAAGAACGGACGCAAATAACAGTGTGTACTGAATGAGCAGGATCATTTCTCAGCGCCTCCTTTCTTGTCATCGTCTGCGGGAGCAGCCGTATTAATCGGAACATCGTTGCTGTTTGCCGTGTCTTTACTGCGCTTGGCAAGCTGCGTATTAAAGAAATAGCGGAAGAAACCAACGAAGCCGCACAGATAGATGATGATCGCGGAGATCAGGTCAGAGATCTGCGCCGGGAAAACTGCCTTGTCCAGATAGGAACCGCCGCTCGTAATGTGCTGGATGAAGTACGAGGAGAAGATGGTTCCGATCGGGTGCAGGCCTCCGAGGAAGGTCGCCGCGATGCCGTTGAAGCCCATGGTGGGAACGGAGGACTGCGTGACGCTCCACTGCTCGAAACCGGACAGGAACAGGAAAGAAGCTCCTAAACCTGCCAGCGCGCCGCCGATGGCCAGCGTCAGAATAGTGTTGGTCTTTTCTTTCATTCCGCTGTATTTGGCGGCTTCTTTGTTGAGACCGGTAGCTCTGAGCTCATAGCCGAATACAGTCTTGTTGAGGACGACCCAGATCAGTACTGCGATCAGGACGGCCAGCGGAATCGCGATCGTGACATATTTGTTGTTTCCGAAAATCGCTCCGAGCCCCATCGTGGGAAGGAGTGCGGAGGGGTTGACCGTCGCTACAGCCTGTGTGTAAGGGCTCGCGGTCTCCTTGACCGGGGTGAGCGCCATATTGACTGTATAGAGGCCGATCCAGTTCAGCATGATGCCGGAGATGACCTCATTGACGTTTCTGTATGCCTTGAGGACACCGACTACCGCGCCGAAGGCCGCACCTGCGATCATGGAAAGGATCAGGCATACCGGCCAGGGCATCTTGAGCACAAGAGCTGCGTAGAGGCAGAGACCTGCGCCTGCCACATATTGGCCGGCCGCGCCGATATTGAACAGGCCTGCGGAATAGCAGAACTGTACGGAGAGGGCGCACATGAGGAGCGGCGCTGTTTTGACAAGGGTGTTGCCAAAATATTTCATGGCCGCCTTGCCGCTTCCATAGGTAAGGAAGTTCTTGAGGATCGTGACAATTCCTTCCGTTGCCTTAGCGGGATTGATGATGAGCAATACGATGTAACCGGCCAGGAGTCCCACAACGATGCAGACAAGTGAAGCGAGGAGCGTCTGGAATCCGGGATTGCTCAGAAGTGATTTATTATTCTTTTTCATGCCGTGTGTCCCTCCTTCCTTGCGCCTGCCATGTACAGACCGAGCTCTTCACGGGTGGTCTTCTTCGGATCGAATTCGCCGACGATCTCACCTTCGTACATTACAAGGATGCGGTCCGGAACGCCCAGGACTTCTTCGAGTTCGAGGGAGACCAGAAGGACAGCCTTGCCGGCGTCTCTCTGAGCGATCAGCTGCCTGTGGATGTATTCGATAGCGCCTACATCAAGTCCGCGGGTAGGCTGGACCGCGATCAGAAGCTCGGGGTTCTTCTCCAGCTCACGGGCGATGATCGCCTTCTGCTGGTTGCCGCCGGACATGGAGCGGACGATCGTGACCGGGCCTTCGCCGCTTCGCACGTCGAACTGGTCGATCAGTTTCTCGGAGAAAGATCTGATCTCGGGCCGTTTCAGGAAGCCGGTGCCGTTGCTGAAATCAGGGGAGAAGTATCTCTGCAGGATCATGTTGTATTCCAGGGAATAATCCAGGACCAGGCCGTGTTTGTGTCGGTCCTCCGGAATGTGGCTCAGTCCGCTGATCGAGCGCTCGCGGATGGACGAATTCGTGATGTCCTTGCCCTTGAGGGTGATCTTGCCGCCGGCCAGAGGTTCAAGGCCGGAGAGTCCGTAGACGAGTTCGGACTGTCCGTTGCCATCGATACCTGCGATACAGACGATCTCGCCCGCGCGAACGTTGAAGGTGACGTTGTTGACAGCCATCTTGGAGCCTCTCTTGGAGGCGACGGACATGTTCTCCACCTGAAGGACTACTTCGCCGGGATGCGCGGGAGTCTTGTCAACCTTAAGGCTGACATCACGGCCTACCATCATGCGGCTCAGTTCTTCCTGAGTGGTGTTCTTGATATCGACTGTGCCGATATATTTGCCTCGGCGAAGAACGGAGCAGCGGTCCGCGACAGTCATGATCTCATTGAGCTTGTGGGAGATGAACAGGATAGACTTGCCTTCTGCCGCAAGGTTCTTCATGATCACCATGAGATCGTCGATCTCGGCGGGGGTCAGCACGGCGGTGGGCTCGTCGAAGATGAGGATCTCGTTGTCTCTGTAGAGCATCTTGAGGATCTCTGTGCGCTGCTGCATACCGACAGTGATATCCTCTATTTTGGCATCGAGGTCGACCTTGAGGCCGTATTTCTCAGACAGTTCAGTCACTTTCTTGCGAGCTTCATCCTTCTGCAGGACGCTGTATTTGGTGGTCTCAGCGCCGAGGATGATGTTGTCGAGAACGGTGAAGCACTGCACGAGCATGAAATGCTGGTGGACCATTCCGATTCCCAGAGCATTAGCGTCGTTGGGATTGTTGATCTTCACCTCTTTGCCGTCCTTCTTGATGATGCCTTCTTCGGGCTGGTACATGCCGAACAGCACAGACATCAGCGTGGACTTTCCTGCGCCGTTTTCCCCAAGCAGCGCGTGGATCTCGCCCTTCCTCAATTGCAGAGTGATATTGTCATTCGCAATGATTCCGGGAAATCGCTTTGTGATGTTCAGCATCTCAATTGCGTATTCAGACAAGATGGATTCCCCCTTCCTCTCGGGAGCTGCTGCTCCCGTAACGATGAATTTCGTAGCTATTATGTGTCTCGCATAATACTGCAACTCTATTTTAACAAGTTACAAAAAGAAAGGGAACAGCATTTGATGCTGTTCCCTGAAATGATTGTGCGTCTTTCCCGGAAAGAATCGCCTGTCCGCTGAACGGAGTCTTTATTACTTGATGTTGCCAAGGAATGTGATAGCAACAGTGTCAGCTGTGGGCTCTGCTGCAGCTGCGTCAACTGTAACCTTAACGCTGCCGTCCGCCAGGGACTTCACGAGTGCCTTGTAGTCATCCTGTGTGAAGCCGTCGTTCCAAACGGTGGTATCCATAGGAAGCTGTACATAGTTGAGAGTCGGATCGTCGCCGGAGACCATGCCCAGAGACTGGATCTGGCCCTTGTACTCATCCCACTTGCCATCCTTGATAGCTGCGAGCAGAGTATTGACGGTTGCGCCAAGACCCTTCATAGCGCTGGTGATGGTCATGCCTTCGCCGTACTGTCCGTCTACCAGAGCCTTCTGGTCAACGTCGACGCCGATGAACTTGCCGCCTTCCTTGCCGGCAGCTTCTGCTGCGGAGTATGCATAGTTGATCGCTACGTCTGTCAGACCCATTTCCTTAGCTGCGTCGTTGGCGCCTGCCACGAAGCCGTAGCCGTAACGGATAACTGCGGGAACAGCCATTCCGCCGAGGAAGCCGAGCTTCTTGTAGCCCATCTTGACTGCCGCGTAGCCTGCCATATAACCGGAGATCTCTTCCTGGTAAACTGCGCTGTAAACATTTTCCTGTGAATAAGTATCTGTGCCTGCTGCGGTGCAGAGATCATACTCGGAGACGTCCAGAGCCACGAACTTGACTTCAGGGTAGGTCTCAGCAGCTGCTACGATCGCCTCTGCGAAAGCGTAGCCGGGAAGGACCAGAACGTTGTAGCCGTCTGCAACAGCCTTATCGATCATTGCTTCACGCTCTGCAGTGGAGTCACCCTCGGGCTTGTAGTATGTGAAGTCAATTTTATTAGCCTCTGTGAAAGCCTTGCAGGCTTCATAGGTGGTCTGGTTGAAAGACTGGTCGGTGATATCGCCGTAGTCGGTTACCATAGCGACCTTCATGTCGCTGGCCGCGGCATCACCTGAGCCTGCATCTGCACTGCCTGATCCGCCGGAACTGCTTGATCCGCCGCCGCATGCCAGGAGCGATACTGCTGTTACTGCTGCCACAAGAACAGCTAACAATCTCTTTTTCATTAACTTATCCTCCTTTATCCGTTATGGATACGAACTTAAAAAAGCTACTAATTCATTATAGTTTGAAATGGTACAAATGTCGATACAGAAGAAAAGATGAGTTCTGTACAACATAGGCGGGGAATTTGATATACTTTATTTAAATATTGTCAGCACCCCGGGGTGCTGAACAACCGACATATTTCAGCATCGCGACCGGGAACGTTTGAGGGGACAGACATGGGAATAGTAGTGATCGGGGCATCATTTGTAGACGTGAAGGGATATCCGCTGGCGCAGTATATCCCGGGCGGAAGGAATGTAGGAAGGGTCGTGCAGGTACACGGCGGCGTCGGGCGCAATGTCGTGGAAGATATAGCCAATGTGGAGCTGAGACCGACGTTTCTGAGCGTTGTGGATGACACCGGCATCAGCGACGACGTCGTGAGAAACCTGATCCGTCACAAGGTGGACATCCGCTATATCGCCCGCAGTCCGGAGGGGCTCGGGACCTGGCTCGCCGTGTTCGACAATGACGGGGACGTGATTGCGTCTATTTCGAGAAGGCCGGATCTCTCTGCTATTGAGGATGTGCTTGATGAGCACGGCGATGAGATCTTTGCATCCGCAGACAGTATCGTTATCGAATTTGATGTGGAAGTGCCGATCCTCAAGAAGGTTCTGGATCTTGCAAAAAAGCACGGGAAGGCAGTTTACACGGTAATCTCCAATATGGCGATCGCTATGAAGCGGCGTGACCTCCTGCAGCAGACGGCGGTGCTGGTCTGCAACGAGCAGGAAGCCGGAATGCTTTTTACAGAGGACTATACCGGGGTATCGCCCGATCGGATGAGGGAGATCCTGACTCGGAAAGTGCGTCAGTCCGGGATTCCCAGGATCATTGTGACAATGGGAGAGCAGGGCGCAGCCTATGCGGATGACAAAGGGGAGTCGGGGGTCTGCCCGGCACTCCGGGTAGACGTCGTCGACACGACCGGCGCCGGGGATGCCTTTTTCGCGGGTGTCGCGATCGGCCTGACCTACGGAAAAACCGTGGGAGAATCCTGCAGGATCGGGACGAGACTTGCCGCTTCGGTCATAGCTTCGCGGGAAAATGTCTGTCCCAGATTCCGCCCCGAGGAGTTTGGATTGGATGTGAAAATATAATAAAAATGAGTCGAGAGGCGGTCGAAAGACCGCCTTTTTTGTGTGCGAAATCAGTTGCTTTTTTGTTTAAAATTGAGGAAAATAATAGTATACTGTCAGATAAAACCGACAAATTATCTAATAGTTGTGCCCAAACGGATCCTTCCGCAGGAAACGCCGCGGAAGGATCTGTTGCAAAAAAGGAAGGCGTTTCGGTAAGGGGAGTGCTATGAAGAGAAGATTACTTGCTATCGTACTTGCAGGCGTGCTTGTCTTTTCGCAGAACGGCGCAGTGCTTGCCGCTGAGAATTCCGCGGCAGACGGCACCGCTGCGGAAGTCACAGTGGAAGAGCCTGACCAGGCTCAAGAGGAGATCGAGGAACAGGATGCAGAGCCGGAGGATCCCGCTCCGGAAGAGGAGGAAGAGATTTCCGTTCAGCCTCAGGAGAACACTGAGGATCCTGCTCCGGAGACAGAGGAGGGCAAAGAAGAGGTATCCGCTGACGCGAAACAGGAGAATGCGGCCGGCACAGAAGTTGTGGAAACGGAGCCGGAGGCTGCTGCAGAAGAAGCCGCGGAAGAAGAGATCGTGATCGAAGGGGAGGTCCCTGCCCAGGAGGCCGTATCTGATGCTGCTTATGGGCTGGAGGAACTCGACCTGGTGATTTATCCCTGGGAATTTCATCCGGATACGTGGATTGCTGATAGGAAAGAATTCACGCCTTATGCGGGATACTATGATGAAAACGGGGAGTTCGTCGAGATACAAAATCCGGTCATCGAATGTGATTGGGAATATGACGAAGATTGCGTATCGATATGGAAAAACGCAGACGGATCTTATTCACTGACCCGCATAAGTGACCTAGAAACGGACTTCACTCTTCACGCGACCGTCATAAAAGATGGGGAAGAGTGGTCGGGGGACCAGCACTATCATTTTAATGACCGTAATTGTCATATTGAAATCAAGGATTATAATGAGAACCCGCTGTTCGATGACAGTACAGGTGATTATATTTGGAAATGTAGTGTTGACGCAGAAATTGAGGAAGATTATATACTGACGCTTGAAGCTGAAGGCCCCAATGGAGAGGATGCGTCGGAAGCCTGTTGGATTGACCAGAACTTTAGCAATCTCTATATCGACGGGGCACAACTGAAGGAGTTGGGAATAAGCCGTGTAAAAGTGCGTATAGGTGCAAAGGTTAAAGGGTATCCACTCAGCGTTTTTGGAGAACGGGAGATCGACGTAAGGGAGTCCTTCGTCGAGGACCAGTTTGATTTTTATGACAGAAGTCTTTTGCCCGGATGGGATCAGTGGATCAGCACCCGTCAGCGGGTCTATATTGAAAACTCGATATACCCGAATGGAATTCACTTTGAAAGGACAGTTACCAATGTCGAGGTGGAGGACGAGGAAGGACAAGACGTTGTCATAATTGAGTCGCAAGAGTATGACGGCTGGCGGCTTCGCGCTCAGAACATGGGTGTGAGCAAAGTGACCGTGACCTACACAGATTGGGACGAAACCGAAGGCAAGACGGAAGTCTTTTATCTCTATGTAGGCGGAGAAGTTTACGACGTAGATGTCTGGACCGACAGCGGCTCCAAGATGGTCCTCAAAGGAGGAACTGTGCCGATGTCCGCGCAGGCTTCCCTTGAGACGTATGACCCTGCCAACGATCATTACCATAGCGCTTCAGAGGAAGAGCTGGAAGATATTACTTATGACTGGAGTCTGTGGATCCATCAGGATGACGCCAGGGAGGAACTGAGCGATGTGATCACAGTCACTCCTGATGCGGCCGATCCCAGGAAAGCGGTCGTCAGCTTTGAAGATGTTCCCGAAGAGTGGAATGAAGGAATTGATGTTAACATCACTGTTACCATCAGCGACGAGGGAGAAGAGGTCGCGGAGAACAATTACTGGCTCCGCATGGATAATCAGTATCTGGAGCTGTGGCCGACAAGAATCGACGGCGATCTGGGTGTAGGAGAATCATTTACGCTCGCACCTGAGCTTCGCGAATATCCCGGAGCAAGTGGTGAGGAATACGATGTTTTGACCGGTGACCAGATTGAATTTGAGCCGGAGATATATGATGAAGACGCTTATGAGATCAAGGATAACGGGGACGGAACATTTACGGTCACAAGGCGGCGCGCTTATGACTGTTCTTTCCGGATCGTGGCTTATGATGAGGGCGAACGGGCTGCGGACAGAGAGTATTGGTTTAACCGCAAAGACTATAATTTCCATTATGACATCGAAGGAAACGATACGATCTATTCGGACGGACCCAGGACATTCGGGTTCGACCTGTCTGAGCTCGACGGCTTGGATTTCGAACTTGTACCTGAAGTAGGCCAGGGAGAATATGACGAATACAGCGGTTTTGACTATCCCATCTCTGAGGGAGACGGCTGGAACTACAACAGTGAGACGCATGAGATAACCTTTGACGGCGAGACACTGTATGATTACGGAATCGAACATATTGATACAAGGATCTCGCTCCGGATCGGCGGCGAGGAAGTGAATGACGAGTGGAGAGATTTTGACATTTGCGAGCCCCGCGTGGAGATCTGGGATGAAATTGATGAGAGACCCCTGTTCATTGGCGAAGACAGGGATATATTCAGGCAAGGCGGTGCCTTTGTTCAAAATAACGCGTATCCGGACGGCAGTGAAACTACTTATACGATCACTGAGCTGACATTTAATCCTGATGAGAGCGAAGAAGATCCCCGTGATCCGTTCACAGTGACTGATGAAGGGGACCACTGGCGCTTAGAGGCAGTTCGAAACGGTATGGTGGACGTGCACGCTGTCTATGAAGTCGGCGGCAGCGGGGGAGCGAAACCCATTACCGTAGAGCGCGATTATACGCTCTTTGTCGGAGGCTGGCGCTACGATTTCAATCTGCGCACTTCGACCGGAAGCGATAAGCTGCTGACCGGCGGAGAGATTACGCTGTTCCCTGAGATTTACGGGGAAGGATATGACTGGCAGACAGGAGAGCGCTACAACATAGATACTTCAGGCTATGAAGTTATTTACTATGTTGAATGCACACATGTTGACGATGATCTTCTCGAGAGGGAGTACGATTGGGACTTCGACGCGGCATCTGCCCGCGGAGAACTCTGGGATTACACAGAGAATCCTCAGGACAGGTCGATTACAATTACCGCAGAGAATTTTGACGGTGCTATCGATATTTGGGTGTCAGCGGAACTGTATGATCCCGAGACCGGGGATTCCTACGCATATGCAGACAGGACGATCTTTGTCGATCCTATGACTTTCGCACTGGAACTCTATGAGGAAGACCAGGAGACGGAACTTGACTGGAATGAGGAATTTCCTCCCGGAGGCGAGATCACCTTTGTTCCGGGAATCGTGCGCACTAAGACGGGTATGGAGCCGTCACCTATAGGAAATCCGGAAGACGTCGTCTATACAATGGAGTGGCACGCCGGAAGCGGAGAGTGGGATCCCGGACACTTCTATGTCGAAAAAGCAAACGGCGAGGAAGTACACCCCGGCGACCGGGTCACGGCACAGGATGCTCCTTTTACAATAAGAAAAACGGTTTCCTGGGACGTTAATCTCTTTATCAGGGCCGAATGGGAGGATGAGGAAGATAATCGCCAGGAAGCCTGGAGAGACTATAAGATTTACGAGCAGGAGTATAGTAAAGGCTTTATCGCGAACAATGACCGCGGAGACGACCACTTCACATGGTACTACAATGATGAAGAGGTTTCGATCAGGCCGGACCGCGAGAAGCTGGACGCGCTGCAAAATCAGGGATACGCAGTTGAGACAACGGTGGAAATCGGCATTTGGGACAGGGAGAACGCGGAAATGACGCCGATCCCGCAGTATGACCCGGCAGCAGCAGGTGTGTTCGATGAACAGAACGGCCTTCACGCCCAGGGCACTGCGCTTAAAGATCTGAGGGAGCATCTTGCGGCAGCGATTGAGGAAGGCGAAGTTCCGAGAGTATTCTTAAGGATTCACTCCGAGCTCAATGACGTCATAATCTGTGATGAGATCTTCCAGGTCGCGCTGGTAAAGCCCTTCGTTGAAATTGTCGGTCTTGGCAGCACTATTCCTTTGGGAAAAGACATGTTCTTTGACGACGGCGAAGTACAGCTCTATGTAGAGGATTCTCTCAACGATACAGGGGTGAACGCTTATTACGAGACCGGAACATTTTATGATATCGTGATCACAGATATATCCGTTGGAGCAGAGGATCAGCAGTATCTTTCCGCGGAACGCAGCGGGACACGCTGGACGATTCAGTCCCTTCAGCTGGCAGATCATGCGATTCCCGTTACGGTCACCTTTACCGGCGGACCTCAGGGATACAGCCCGTTAACGGTAGAGATCGAGATCGTAGATACCGTCTTTTGGGCGGAACTGATGACTTCCGGCGGAGAGAACGCGGAACATATCAAGATGCTTATGGGTGAGACCGAGCAGCTGCAGGCGGAGGTAACCCGCGTCTTCTTTGAAGCCGGTGAACTGCCGACAGAATCCGTTCTGCCGGATGAAGAAGGCTATCACTATGAGATCCGCTATGAGCACTACAACAGAGACGTGGTTGATATCGATAAAAACACAGGCACGATCACACCGCTTAAGACCGGAACCACAGATTATAGTTTCCTTATTTCTATTTATGACAAAGATGGCAATGAGGTAGACGGACAATGGCGGGATGGCGTGATCGAGGTCAGCGCATTCTTTGTGGAAATAGAAGTGCCGGAAGGCGCGGTCTTTGAAGTGATACCCGGAAAAGATTATACGGCGCAGGAGATCTATAAGGGGCTTGGCGCGCAGTTTAAGTTATACTCCATGCGTCACCCGGAAGGCGTGACGCTGACAGCCAATGAATTCTTCATTGACAGGATCCTCGATGAGACCGAGGGTGTGAGCCTTAAAGAAGAGTCCTGGGGCGGTTATGGAATACTGTCTGTTGATACGTCGGCGCAGCCCGGAAGCTTCGGAATTGTCCTGCAGGTCGAAGATGACAGCTATAGTTACAGAACCGGCAAACCTGTGAATATTGAGATCATCGATCCTCGCTCGCACGGCAGCTGGCAGCATAACAGCAGCGGCTATTGGTATCGGTGGCCGGACGGCACTTATCCCAAAAACGGCTTTGAGACCATTTTCGGCGATACCTATTATTTCAACGCTTCCGGCTACAGAGTGACGAGCTGGCAGAAGATCGGCGGAAAGTGGTACTACTTCGATGACAGCGGCAAGATGCTTACCGGCTGGCAAGACATTAGCGGCACGCGTTACTACTTCGATGAGAACGGAGTGATGCAGACGGGCTGGAAGAAGATCGACGGAGACTGGTATTACTTTAGCGGCGGCGGAGCGATGGTCAAAGACTGGCAGAAGATCGGTGATAAGTGGTATTACTTCGACAATGAAGGCTGGATGCTTACCGGATTTCAGGAGATCAACAACAAGGAGTATTACTTCGCAGCAAGCGGAGCGATGCAGACCGGCTGGCAGAAGATTGATGGAGACTGGTATTACTTTGCCGGCAGCGGAGCGATGGCCAAAGACTGGCAGAAGATCGGTGATAAGTGGTATTACTTCGGCAATGAAGGATGGATGCAGACCGGACTGCAGCAGATCGGACAGAACAAGTATTACTTCGCAGCAGGCGGAGCGATGCAGACCGGCTGGCAGAAGATTGATGGAGACTGGTATTACTTTGCCGGCGGCGGAGCGATGGTCAAAGGCTGGCAGAAGATCAGTGATAAGTGGTATTACTTTGACAATGAAGGCAGGATGCTGACCGGACTGCAGCAGATCGGACAGAACAAGTTTTACTTCGCTGCAGGCGGAGTGATGCAGACGGGATGGCAGAAGGCCGGTGATGACTGGTACTACTTTGAAGCCGGCGGTGCGGCAGCCTGCAGCAAGTGGATCGGCAACTACTACATGACAGAAAGCGGAGTGATGGCTATAAACCAGTGGGTTGATAATCACAAGTATTATGTAGGAAGCGACGGGCGCTGGATTCCGGGCTATACGGAAACGATCTCCGTCAACTGACGCTCGCTTGAGACTTAGGCCCGGAGTGGGCTGATCAAAGCGGAACGGGAATGAACGAGACACAGGGGCTGTGAAGAGTTTGTGTGAAAACACGGGTCTTCACGGCCCCTTTTCACATTCCAAAGGGCCGATATGATATAATTAAAGATAGTCATGGATAAGATACTTGGACATGATCAAGGGAATAGCAGAATCGAAAATATATGTACAAACCGGAGGATTTTACACTTATGAAAGACCAGAAAAACCGCATGGTCAACAGCGGGGACTTCAGACAGGACCCGAACTATGTTGCGCCTGACAAGGAGAAAGAGAAACTGATCCTGCAGCTTGGGACAATGATCACGGACCGGTATCTCGTCAAGTATTCGAGGACAATGAAGACAGACGATCCTGAGTACTGGGCTCTTGACGAGGTCCTGACCAAGGAGGAGGCGAAGTTCCTCCTGAGCTTTAAGAAAACCCGCGTGCCCTACGACATTGAAGATCTCGCGAAGATGAACAAGATGTCTTACGAGGACACAAAGAAAATGGTGGATCATCTTGTCTGGGTAGGCCTGATCGAGATGAACCGCGAGAACGCGGATCACCACAAACAGTACAATGTGCCGATCTTCGTGCCCGGCTCCGCGGAGTTCATGATGATGAACGACGAACTGACGGCGCAGCATCCCAAACTTGCGACTTTCTTCAACCTGATGACCCAGATGCCTTTGGAGAATGTGACTCCCATGATCCCTCCGGGAGGCGCCGGCGTAGGCATGCACGTCATTCCCGTAGAGAAGGCCATTGAAAGCGAGAACATGTCCGCCAGCGTTGAGCACATCTCCCACTGGCTCAGCAAGTATGACAAGTATTCCGTCGGACAATGTACCTGCCGCAAGCAGCAGACCATGCGCGGAGAGGGCTCCGGACAGATCAACGGAGAGTTCTGCATGGGTATGGGCGATATGGCGGAGTACTGCGTGGACAGAGGCATGGGCCGCTACATCTCCTATGAAGAAGCACTGGAGATCCTGGAGAGAGCGGAGCGCCATGGCTTTGTGCATCAGATCACGAATATCGACGGCAGTGACAAAATAGTGGCGATCTGCAACTGCGCTGCCGGCGTCTGCAATGCCCTCAGAACCAGCCAGCTTTACAACACGCCCAATATGTCCAGAAGCGCTTACCGCGCTCATGTGGATAAACTCAAATGTGTCGCCTGCGGCAAGTGCGTGGAGGTATGTCCCGTCGGTGCGGCCAAGCTCGGCCAGAAACTGTGCACGAAGCAGGGAGAAGTCCAGTATCCCCTCACTCTTTTGCCCGATGAGACGGCATGGAGCGCGGACCACTGGAATGTTAACTACCGCGAAGATGCCAAGATCAACTGCTATGATACAGGCACGGCGCCTTGCAAGACGGCATGTCCCGCGCACCTGGCAGTGCAGGGCTATGTGAAAATGGCGGGAGAGGGCCGTTTCATGGATGCCCTCAAGCTCATCAAGCAGGATAACCCCTTCCCGGCGGTCTGCGGCGCGATCTGCAACAGGCGCTGCGAGGACGCCTGCACGAGAGGCACTGTGGATGATCCTATCGCTATCGATGAGATCAAAAAATTCATTGCCGATCAGGAGCTGCACGCCGAAAAGCGTTTCATCCCGATCTGTGAGAAGGACGACGGCGGCATGTGGGGACCCGACTACAAGATGGCGGTCATCGGCGCAGGCCCTGCCGGCATGTCGGCAGCTTATTATCTGAGGACCCGCGGTTACGACGTCACTGTATTTGAGAAGGAGAGCCGTCCCGGCGGCATGCTGATGAACGGTATTCCGTCCTTCCGCCTTGAAAAGGATGTCATTGAGGCAGAGATCGATGTCCTTCGCGAGATGGGCGTAGAGTTTAAGTGCGGCGTGGAAGTCGGCAGGGATATCACGATCCAGGATCTTAAGAGAGAGGGTTATAAGGCGTTCTATCTGGCCATCGGCCTGCAGGGCGGCAGAAAGACCGGCATTCCCGGAGAGGACGCGCAGGGCGTAGAGTCCGGCGTCAGCTTCCTGTCCCGCATTAACCAGGATCACACGATAAGGCTCCATGGCGACGTGGTCGTTGTCGGCGGCGGAAATGTGGCAGTGGACGTTGCCCGCTCGGCAGCCCGCGCCACAGACGGCAAAGTCACTATGCTCTGTCTCGAGAGTGAAAAAGAGATGCCGGCAGCCCGCGACGAGGTGGAAGAGGCCATCGCGGAAGGAATCAATGTGATGTACGGCTGGGGACCCAGGGAGATCCTGACCGAAGACGGCAAGGTAAAGGGCATTGTTTTCAGAAAGTGCATATCCGTCTTCAATAAGCTTCATATCTTTGAACCTAAGTTCATGGAGGACAGCACGATCACTATCGAGTGCAGTAATGTCCTCGAGGCGATCGGACAGTCCGCGCAGTGGGGAAGCCTTCTTGAGGGAACCAAGGTGGAGCGCCACCTGAACGGTACAGTCAAGCACGATCCGGTGACCTTTGAGACCGGTGAGCCAGGCATCTTTGTCGGCGGCGACATTGCGCACGGCGCGCGCTTTGCTATTGACGCGATCGCGGACGGCAAGCTGGCCAGCGAGAGCATGCACCGCTACGTGCATCCCGGACAGTCCCAGACCATTGCCCGAGACCTGCGCGAATTCATCGAGCTTGATAAGAATAATATCGTTATTGAATCTTTTGACAACGCGAAGCGCCAGGTGCCCGGCAGAAAGCCCGGCAATCCGGTTGGAACCTTTGATGACCTGCGCCTGCCCTTCACGGAGGAGCAGATCAGGAAGGAGGCGTCCAGGTGCCTTGGATGCGGCGCTACGGTGGTCGACCTCAACCGCTGCATCGGCTGCGGCCTGTGCACGACGCGCTGCGAGTTCGACGCGATCCATCTTTCCAGAGACATTCCGGAAGCGTCCAATATGGTGCGCTGTGAGGACAAGCTTCCTGTGGTGGCAAAATATGCCGCGGCCAGGGAAATGAAGATCATCAAAAAGAAAGCGCTGGGAGGCAAAGCGAAAAAGAAACGCTGAAGTCCGGCCAGGCAGGGGAGTTAACAGATATGCACGAGATGGGAATCATTCTTCACATGGCGAATATGCTGGACGAGACGGCGAAGGAGCAGAACCTCACGAAGATCGGCTCTGTGACTTTGGAAGTGGGAGAGGTCTCGGGCATTATGACAGATCTGTTTGTGGACTGCTGGAATTATTTCAAGGTCAAACACCCGGTCTTGGCGGAGTCCGAACTGAAACTTGTGACGATCCCGGCGGTGACCTTCTGCGGAAATTGCGGGAAAACTTATGAAACTGTGAAGTACGGCAAGGAATGCCCGTACTGCCACAGCGGCGAGACCTGGCTGGTAGACGGAAATCAATGTGTGATCAAGGAGATCGAGGCGGAGAGCGCGGAATGAGGTGAGCTTGGTAAAAGCTGAAGGGGAATACCTTATGAGAGAAAGACTTTCGGCACAGAAGGACATTTTTAGAAAAATATCGTCCACGGAAGAGGAGGAAAATGATGTGCCTCATTCAATCTGCAGAGCTGCAGGCAAAGAATTAGGTACAGAAGCTTAGTCAGAGCACATTCTCGTCCCACCAAAATCAAGATTTCCAAGAATTTAACTTAATTTGGCAATTCTCATGGACGCAAATTCTCACAATCGATGCTGCTGTACCGAAACCCGGAAACAGATGCCTCCGTAACTTAATATTGCAACAAAAAACCGGACTCCAAAGAGCCCGGTTTTTATCATTATTCAAACAACATTTTGATCCTGAACACCGGCTTCTCCTTCTCACCGCAGATGTAGAAAGAGTCTTCCGACGCGGCGCACCCGATCTTCATAACATCGCCCAGTTGTGCTTCTCCGATGTGCTCGGAGGAGAGTTCCCGGAGCCTGCGGCTGCGCATCTCAGAAGGCATATTATCTACTGCAATGTCGTAGTACCTGGCGTTATTCATATGGCCGTTGAGATCGACGAAACTGTAGGGAACTGTATAGGGGAAAGAATGATCGGTCTCCTGACGGCGGATCCTCCCGGGAAGGGGAAGTTCGTTTCCTGTCACAGTCTCTTTTATGAAGATGTCATGACTTTCGGGGAAGATGATCCCGCGGGTCGCCTGATCGATCAGGACCCAGAGGGATACTGCCTCAAAAAGCACGATTCCGTTAGTGTCTACGATGCGGAAATATCTGGGAAAATACAGATGCATCGTCTTGCCCGGCCAGGAGAGAAGAGTGACCTTCTCGTCATATTCAGGAAGCCGGTGAAAGACTGCGCGGTACTGCGTAACAGCCCACAGAAGTCCCTGATCCAGCGTCTTGTCCCGGGTCACCCCCAGATCGATCGTGTGCGCGATCGCCGCCTCCTGAAGACGCGTGAACAGCGAGGACAGGCGCAGTTTGCGGGACATATCCACATCAGAGGAGAGAATCTGGAAATCCTGTCTGTATATCTTCATAATCAGAACCTCCGGTTGATCCGCTTGTCGAAAGCATTCACCACATCGCCGAAGGTGGACATTTTAGACCACTGTCTCTGCGGGATCTTGACATCGAATCTCGCCTCAAGCCGGCAGATGATCATGGTAAAGCCCATGGAGTCGATGGCTGTGTCTGTATTGATGACGGTATCCTCGTAGAGCGGCTGCCCTTCCATATCGGGAACGCACTCATAGATTACTTCTCTGCAGGTTTCAACAATTTTGCTTCGCTCCATGGCACTGGTGTCCTTTCAGTTGTCGGTCGATGGGTAACGGTTGTGCTGATGGTATAACCATTATATCTGCAATTGGAGATTCTGTCACTCGTAAGCGGTAAACAGTGTGATTCCCGGCATGTGTTCATGGCCCGGGTTACGGACTAGTGATTTCCCAGCGCTTGACCTTGCCTGTCGCGGTGCGGGGCAGCGGCTTGTCCGTGAACAGGATCTCACTGAGCTGCTGTCCGCGCGGAAGCTGTGACATGGCGCCGCGCAGTTCTTCCTGTACCATGGAGCGCGACAGTTCCCGCATCTCTTCCGGCCATGTGGACGACTCCTTGTCGACGAGCAGAAGGACCGGCTTCCCGTCCCTCTCAAGAACTGTGAAATCGCGCCCGGGAAGAGCGGCCATAATGCGCGCTTCATACTCGGGGAGAAAGATCTTAGTGCCGTCGGCGAGTACAAGGATCTCCTTTTTCCTGCCGATGACATGGAGTCTGCCGTTCTCATCCCATTTCCCGATATCGCCGGTGAAGAGGAGATTTCCCTTCAGGACTGCTGCGGTGTCTTCCGGATGCTTGTAGTAGCCCTTCATCATGCAGCTCGGCGACGAGATGAGGATCTCTCCGTCTGATGCCAGCGCCACAGTGTCTTCGGGGCAGACCGCCAATGCAAATGGGTCAAAAGAGGGACTGCCCGGCACACTGATCGCTACTCCGGAACTCGTCTCTGTCAGCCCGTATCCAAAACTGACCTGCACGCCCTGCTGTACCGCGCTGCTTAAAAGCTGGGGAGAGCAGTCTCCGGCTCCCACAAGAACGAGACGGAGCTCGCTGTTCATCAGCTTGTGCTGTACGAGGAAACTCAGAAGGAGCGGAACAGCAGAGAGGACAGTCGGCTTGTAGAATTCGAAGTCCATGGTATAGTACCTTGCGCCCCGTCCAAGAGCTACTGCCGCGCCGCATTCCATTCCCCACAAGAGGCCGCATACGAAGCCGAACACATGGTTCAGGGGAAGCATGCACAGCAGTGTATCGTCCGAAGAGAGAGGCAGCATGCAGCTTCCGTTATAAGCGGCGGCCAAAAGACTCCGGTCTGTCAGGACGACAGCCTTGCTGCTCGCTGTGGTTCCGGAAGTAAAGAAGAGAATGTCGCTGCCCTCGACAGAAGAGTCTCTGCTCTCTGTCCGCGGCGTGATCCCGTCAGTGAGATAAGGGGTCAGCTCTTCAACCAGATCCGGGTCGCTGCTCCAGAGAATATCGATGTCCGTCTGCCGGATCTGCTCCTGCAAAAGAGTGTCGGCGGCGTTCTCATCCAAAAGAACGGTCTGCAGTCCTGCGACCGCGGAAGCGAAGATCGTCTCGACACAGTCGAGGGAGCCGTCGCACAGGACGCCGAGACAAGTCATGCCAAAAGAGCGCATCTCTTCGGCGCGCGCAAGCACAGATGCCGCGAAATCGGCTCTGCTCTTTTTGACAGGCGCACCGCCTTCTTCATAAATAAGAAGCGGCCTGTCAGGGTCAATTTGCGAGAAGGATCTGAGTACCTCTGTGAAACTATTATATTTTGGGGGAAATGCTTTAGTCTTCATAGGTAAAGTATAGCATTCTTTAACAAAGGATGTGCGAAAATGCACTAAATGTTAATGAATATTTAACAATTTGGCGGTATACTAGTAATAATACAACTGCTTGGGAAGCAGAAAAACCAGTTTAATAATGAAAGGTAGAGCAAAATGGACAAGAACATCAAGATCTGTATTATCGGCGGAGGTCCGGCGGGACTTTCTGCGGGCATGTATCTGGAGCAGAAGGGTTACGAGAACTACACGATCCTGGAGAAGAACGACAGGGTGGGCGGCAAATGCTGGTCTCCCCACTACAACGGCCGCCGCTATGAGATGGGCGCGATCATGGGCGTTCCGTCTTATTACGCTGTGCATGACGTAGAGGAATTCTGCGGTATCACTCACGACGGCCCTCAGCTCAACCGCAACTACAAGAACAGACTCGGACAGGTCATCGAGCCCTTCGAGCCCAAGAAGAACATCACTAAGATCCCGCGTCTACTTAAGATGAAGAAACAGCTCAAGAAGTTCGGCGAGCTCCTGGAGACCAAGTACAAGGGCTATGACATCAACGGCCACCGCGGCGTAGCGGAAGGACGCTATGAAGGCTTCTCCGCAGCCAGTGCCAAAAGAGAGCCTGTCAGCGGCGTGAACCCCAACCTCAAGGATCTGGCGCTTCCCTTCAAGAAATTCTGTGAGATCAACGGCGTCGAGCTTATCCAGGATATCTGGATCGGCCCCTTTACATCCTTCGGCTATGGATATTTTGACGAGATCCCTGCGGCATACGTTCTGAAGTATCTGGATTTCCAGACCTGCATGAACTTCGTCAAGATCAACCTCTGGACATGGAAGGAAGGCACCCAGTTCATCTGGGAGTCCCTCAACGAGCACCTTAAGAATCCGGCCCGCCTGAACAGCAAGATCGACAAGGTCGAGAGAAAAGACGGCAAGGTCTATGTGACCGTGAACGGCGAAGTGGAAGAGTATGACAAGATCATCGTGACTTCTCCTCTGTATGTTCCTATGAAAGAGAACAGGGACGACGGACTTATCGGCATGGTGGACTATTTTGACGCGCGCGAAGACGAGAAGAAGCTCTTCTGCCAGATCGAGTACGAGCGCTATGACGTACTGGCTGTCGAGACCAAGCCGGAAGATCACCCCGAGATCTCCTATTATGTATTCGACAACATGATCCCGAAGAGACTGGGTCACCTGATGGTTTACTATCGCCGCTGGAGAGACACTGTGGACCAGGTCATCACGACCTACGCGCTGCGCAAGCATAAGAAGATGGAAGAAGTCCCTTACGAGAAGTGCAGAGCAAGAGTCCTCAAGGATCTGGAGATCATGGGCAATCCCGCTTCCAACGTCGTAAACGAGTGGAGCGTCTACTACTTCCCGCACGTCTTTACAAATGCGTACAAGGACGGCTGGTATGACAAGGTTGAGGCTATGCAGGGCAAGTACGACACCTACTATGCGGGCGAGATCATGAGCTTTGGCGATATGGACGAGACCTGCGAGTATTCCCGCGAGCTGGTGGAGAGATTCTTCTAAATTAGAATTCCAGAGGAGAGCGGCATGAAATTTTACAAAGATCATTATGACGTGATCGTGATCGGAGGGGCCCTGGCGGGCCTCTCCTCAGCGCTTATGCTGGCGGATAAGGGACTGGACGTGCTCGTCCTCGAGCGCCACAACCTGCCCGGCGGTATTGCCACGAGCTTTGTGCGCGGCGGCATTGAGATCGAAGCGGCGCTGCACGAGATGATGTCTATAGGTCCTAAGGAGAACCGCCTCAAAGTCGGCAAGTTCTTCGACGATATGGGCGTCGATATAGACTGGCTCCCTGTTCCCGAGTGCTACCACGCGAGCCTTCCCGGACTGGAAGTGACACTGCACCCGGGCCTGGAGCGCTTCTCCCGCGAAATCGACGAGCAGGTGCCGGGCACCTATGACAAAGTATTGAAGCTCTTAAAGCTTTGCGACACCGTTTTTAACAGTGTCAACGAGCTGTCCATTCATCCCATGAGCAAGCCCCAGATGCTCCTTAAGCACGAGGCTTTCGTCAAGACGGCCGGCTATTCCACGAAGGAAGTGCTGGATACTTTTGACCTGCCCCAGAAGGCCCTGGATCTGCTGGCACCTTACTGGATCTATGTCGGAAGCGGCTTCTCAGACCTGCCCTTCACGATCTACTCCGTGCTGATGGCGGACTACGTGGGCTACGGCTCCATGATCCCCAAAAAGCTCAGTCACGAGATGAGCCTTAAGATGGCGGAGCGCGCCGAAGAGATGGGTGTGCAGATCGAGTACCGCCAGCAGGTGGACAAGATCCTGGTCAAAAAAGGGAAGGCTTACGGTGTGCGCACTGCCCGCGGCGACGAGATCTATGCGGACTATGTGATCTCCTCGGCTTACCCCAACAAGGTCTATACCAGCATGATCGAGCCCCTTACCGAGGTGCCTGCAGAGGCCACCAAGATGGTCAACGGCCGGCGCCTGTCGCTGACTGCATTCTCGGTGATTCTGATCCTGGACAAGCCGGCAGAAGAGCTGAATATAAAGGATTACAGCATTTTCCGCGGCGATACCATGGACACGGATGTGCTCTATGATAATCTGGCAGGCCTTGGCCCTTACAGATATCTGACCTGCATCTGCCACAACTACGGTAATCCGGGAGTAACTCCGGAGGGAACCTGCTCCTTCAGTGTGACAGTGCTGCCCCGCGTGGACGGCTGGAAGACCGTTAAGGCGGAGGACTATGACCGCGTCAAGCACGAAGTGGCCAGGCAGCTGATCGATGACATGTCGGAATATTTTGGCGTGAATCTCCTCGACCACGTGCTGGAGTGTGTCATCGAGACGCCTATGACCATCGCACATTATACCGGCGCCTGGAATGGCTGCATCTATGGCTATGCTCATACTATGGAAGACCACATCGTAGCAAGACTGCAGACAGCGGAAGCAGAGCGCTTCATCGAAGGCCTTGAATTTGCGGGCGCACACGCCATTTCCGGCGACGGAATGGGACCGGCTGTGACCAACGGCCGCAAGGCAGCGAAGAATGTTCTGGACGATATTGCGGCAAAGGAGGCGAAGAGATGAAGGTAAAGAATTTCATTAAAGACGTCGGCGGAGCCTCCCGCGTCACGAAGAAGAGACTGGAAACGTTTGCTTCGGCGTCTCCCGCGCTTGAGAGCGTGGATCCTATCGGCGAGGTGTCCCGCGCATGGCATCCCGGACCGATCGAGCTCGTGGTCACGAAGATCACGCCTGCCTGCAAGACGGCTAAGACGATCCGTTTCGAGAGGACGGACGGCAGAAAACTCCCTTTCTTCTATGCAGGACAGTACATCGTGCTGGACTTTAAGATTGGGGAGAGCCTGATCTCGAGGCCTTATTCTATTTCTTCCGCGCCCTTCGAGGCCAGAGCGGATCATCCCTTTGTGGAGATTACGGTGAGAAGATCCAAGGGCGACGGATTCATCTGCGATTATATCAATGACGAGCTGAAGGTCGGCGATGTTTTGACCGGAACTATGGGGCTGGGCCAGTTCTACTATGAGCCTCTGCGCGACGCTTATCATGTTGTCGCGCTGGCGGGCGGTGTTGGGATCACACCCTTCGCTTCTATGGCCAGGGAAGTGGTGAACGGCACTTTGGACATCGACCTGACGATCCTCTACGGTTCGGTTTCTTCAGACGATATCGTCATGAAGGAAGAGCTGGAGGCGCTGGATGGCGTATGCGACAAGCTCAGGATCGTCCATGTGCTCTCCGGCGATGAGCCCGGCTGGACCGGCGAGAAAGGGTTCCTTACGGCAGAGCTTATCAAAAAATACTCTGCGGAAGATACTACGTACTTTATCTGCGGACCGCAGGTGATGTACAAGTTCCTGCACGGCGAAGTTGCCAAACTTGACGTTCCCGCGAGACGCGTTCGCTTCGAGGTGTTCGGACAGGTGAAGGATATCGCTGTTTACGAGGGCTATCCCCGTGGTCTGCGTGATGAGACCTTTGAGCTTACCGTGGTGCGCGGCATCAGCGAAGTAAAGATCCCGGCAAAAGCCTGCGAAAGCATAGTCGTGGCGCTCGAGCGCGCCGGCATCAGGATCGAGACCGGCTGCCGCAGCGGCGAGTGCGGATTCTGCAGGACCAAGGTGCTGTCCGGCGACTATTTCGTCTGCCCGGAGGGAGACGGAAGAAGAGAAGCGGATAAGGACTTTAATTATGTCCACGCCTGCGCGGCGTATCCGCTGTCGGATATGAAGATCAAAATACCGATTCTGTAAAAGAATTGCATTAAAAATGGGCTGTTGCAATGCAACAGCCCATTTTTTAAATGCGTCAGGCAGCCTTTTGTATTGTTTATCAGTTTGTCTGTTCGGTCGGGTAATCGGATTTTCCGGTCACCTTGGTCTTGAGGATCTTGAATCCTCTCTTTAACGCGTAAGGCGCGACGCATTTCTTCATCTCTTCCGCGGTGTGCATGTCTGCGGCGTGAGGGATATCCCTGCTGAGATGGATCGCGTCAAATTCGCAGCGCGTGGTGCAAAGGCCGCAGCCTATGCACTGGTTGAGGTCGACGACAGTCGCGCCGCACTTCAGGCAGCGGTTCGCCTCCGCCTTGACCTGCTCCTCGGTGAGAGGAAGCCTGAGGTCGCGGAAGGTTTCCGCGGCTTTCCCGGGCGCGAGGCCGGGAGCCTGTCTGCCGGCGTTGTCGTAGGACTCGACGCGGATGTCGGTGCGGTCGAGTTCGATGAACTCGCGCAGGTCGCGGCCGATGGTCAGGGACTGTCCGGGGTGGACAAAGCGGTTGATGGATACCATGCCCTCTTTGCCGTCCGCGATCGCATCGATAGCGAATTTCGCGCCGTGGTAAATATCGCCGCCGACGAAGATATCGGGCTCGCTTGTCTGGAATGTCGTGGGATTCGCGATCACTGTGCCGTTTCCGCGAAGCTGCACATTCGTCCCCTCGAGCAGGTCGCCCCAGTCGGCGGACTGGCCGATCGCCATCAAAATATTGCCGCAGGGGATGGTGATCGTCTCGTTCTCGTCGTAGACGGGAGCGAAGCGATGCTTCTCATCGAAGACACGGACGCACTTTTTGAAGACGATCGCCGTGACTTTGCCGTTCTCGGAGAGCACTTCCTTAGGTCCCCATCCGTTCATGATGGAGATGCCTTCTTCCTCCACTTCCGCGATCTCATCCTTGGCAGCGGGCATTTCTTCCCTGGACTCGAGACAGAGCATAGTCACCTTGCCGTCTGTCACACGAAGAGCTGTGCGGGCAACATCAGCGGCCACATTGCCGCCGCCGACCACTACGACATCGCCGTTAAGCCGCACGGAATTATCCTGATTAACACGGCGCAGGAACTCGACGCCTGTGATCACGCCTTCCGCGGATTCGCCGGGCACGCCGGCAAGCCTGCCGCCCTGAAGGCCGATGGCAATGTAGAAGGCCTTGAAACCGCGGTCACGCAGCTCCTGAATCGTCACGTCTTTGCCGACTTCTACGCCGCACTCTATTTTGGCGCCCATGCGCTTAATGATCTCGATCTCAGCTTCCACGACGTCTTTCTCGAGGCGGAAGGAGGGAATGCCGTTCATGAGCATTCCGCCGGGACGGTTCTCGCGCTCGAAGACCGTGACAGGATATCCTTCAGTGCGCAGGTAATAAGCGGCACTGAGGCCTGCCGGGCCTGCCCCGATGACAGCAATGGGATAGTCATCCCACTGATTGCCTTCGCCGTTCTCACAGACGGGCAGGTACTGCGCGAGCGCGTCCGAAGAGTCCTCTTTTAAAAGTTCCAGCTCGCGAAGAGCAAGGAACTTCTTGATCTCATCGATGGCGACCGGAGCGTCTATAAGCCCGCGTGTGCAGCGGTCCTCGCAGCGGCGGTTGCAGATCGCTCCGCAGACTGCCGGGAAAGGATTATCCTGGCGGATGAGCTTAAGAGCCTCCTGATAGCGGCCCTCTGCAGCCATCTTTATATATCCCTGGACTGCCAGGTGCGCCGGACATGCCGTCTTGCAGGGGGATGTGCCCGTGTCGTAGCAGTTGATCTTGTTGTGGTCGCGGTAATCGGGATCCCACTTGTCTTCGCCCCAGATGTGGTCATCGGGAAGTTCATGCATAGGGTAGACAACCTTGCTGCCGTCAGCCTTGCAGAGCTTCTGGCCCAGCTTCGCTGCTCCTGCGGGACATACTTCCACGCACTTGCCGCATGCGACACATTTGGACGCATCCACATGGGCGCGGTATGCGCTGCGGGACATATTGGGCGTGTTGAAGAGCTGGGAAGTGCGCAGGCCGTAGCAGCTGCCCGGTGAGCAGTTGCAGATACCGACTATGCGGTTCGGGCCGTCCAGATTGGTGATCTGATGGACATAACCCTTGCGCTCGGCGCGCTCCAGGATCTCCTTCACCTCTTCGCGGGTGACGTATTTGGCGTCCTTGCCGGAAGTGACGAGAAACTCCGCTATATCGCCTACGCCGATGCACATGTGGCCCTCAATATCGCCTACGCCTTCGCCGCGGATGCGCTGAGCTTTGCGACAAGCGCATACCATTGTACAGAACGTGTCATATTTGTCAAGCCAGTGGGAGAGGTGCTCCACGCTGACGGAGGTGGAAGAAGTGCCGATGGCCTTTTCCACCGGAATGACGTGCATGCCGATCCCTGCGCCTCCGGGAGGCACGAGCTTAGCAGCCAGTTCCAGCGGCTCCTGGGGAGCGAGGTTGAACATGGTCGCCACTTCCGGATGCAGGTCAGGGAGCGTCTTGTGCTCGACCATGTATTCGCCGGAGCCCACGACCCATTTGGGCACACAGTATTGGATGTGATGATCTTCGTTGTCCCGGTTCTGCTCCAAAATACCGATCCACAGCAGGTGGTCGATGATCTTCTGAGCTTTCTCCTCGCTGATATGATTGCGCTTGGCAAGTTCAGCCGTAGTAAGACCTACACGGCGCTTCTTGAAACTGAGCATAAAAGCCACTTCGCGCTTTGTCAGCAGCCGGTCGAGAATCCAGAAATCCATGTGGTTCTCGTGCATGGCGCCGGGAAGCTTTCTGGGAATGTTGTCGGTGATCATCCTGGCGAGCTTCATCACCATCTTTTTTTTGACGGGATCGTCGCAGTGATGGTCCTGTATGGGATAGTCTCTTTCATTGACATGTATTCTCGGGTTTACCTCTTTGGGCATCGCAAACCTCCTTATACTGACTGAATGGATACTGTATTCTTAATTATACCATGGATAATTATTGGCAGAAAATGTGAAAGATGTGGTAAATTGTTTGTGGGGTAATAAGGACACGGGAGGAGTTACAGTGATAGCAGGAATTAGTTATTACCACATATTTCAATATTTTCTTATATATTCTTTTTTGGGATGGTGCACGGAGGTTGCATATGCGGCCGTCTGTAAAGGAAGGGTCGTTAACAGAGGATTTCTAAACGGACCGGTGTGCCCGATCTACGGATTTGGCATTCTCGCCGTTTTCGGGACGATCAATACCGGCCTTTCGCGTTTTGGCACCGGCTCTTCTTACACAAATCTGCTTCTGATATTTCTGTGCGGCATGGCGCTTACGACCATGATCGAGCTGTTTGGAGGCTGGGCGCTGGACAGACTGTTCCACGCCAGCTGGTGGGATTATTCCGATAAACCCTTCAATTTTCACGGTTACATCTGCCTGCAGTTCAGTCTGCTCTGGGGGATCGGCATCGTGCTCGTAGTGGAGGTGCTGCATCCCCTGATCGCGGCGACGTTCGACAGGATCATGCCGGAGACTGTGGGATGGCCGCTGATGTACTTCCTGTATATAGTCTATGCCTCAGATACCATGCTCTCGGTCATGATCATGGTCGGCCTCAACAAGCGACTCGCGGAACTGGATGAGATGCAGAAGAGAATGCGCGTCGTCAGCAACACGCTGAGCGACGGGATCGGCCGGAGCGCGCTGGGAACAGCCCAGTACATAGGAGAGGCCAAGGTCCAGGCAGCGCTTGCGAAGGCTGAGGCGATCGACAGTCTGAGCGCGGTAAAGGCCGGGGCAGTCGACAGTTTGAGCGCGGTAAAGGCCGAGGCAGTCGATAGTCTGAGCGCTGTCGCGACGGGAGCAGTCGACAGCCTGAGCGCGGTAAAGGCCGGGGCGGTTGATAGCCTGAGTGCGGTAAAAGCCGGGGCGGTTGATGGTCTGAGTGCTGTGAAAGAGGGGGCAGTTGACAGCCTGAGCGCCGTGAAGAACGGGGCAATGGACGGTATAAGCGCCGTACAGAGTTCCGGGGAGAAAGGACTGGAGAGCCTCAAAAATCAGTACAACCGCAAGAAAGCTGCGCTGTCGAGGATGGTTCGGGGGACGCGCTATTTTGGCGCAGGAAGACTCCTCAGAGCTTTTCCGCAGATGCGGCACAGAAAATACAGGGAGCTGCTTGATAAACTAAAGAAAGACGCGGAAGAAGGGGAGACTATAGAATGAGAAGAGTAACAACCAGGATTCGGATCGGCTCACTTTTGCTCGCAATCGCTTTTGCCGCGGCGGCGGTCAGGCCGGTTCGGGCGTCAGAGAGCGGTAACGCTGTGCAGCAGACCCCGGCGGCGCAGCAATCCGCAGAGCCGGACCCCTCTATCCCCCTCAAGATCACTGCCATCGACTTCGGCTGGGAAGGCTGGGGAGACGGCACGATGATCGAGAGCAAGGGAGAGTGCATGCTTATGGACACCTTCATGCCTGACTGCGAAGACACTCTCAAGGAGTACCTGCTGGACAACGGGTATACGGAGTTTTCCCTCTATCTCTCCCATTTTCACGCGGATCATTTCGGCAATATGAGAAATATCATGTGGGACGACCGCTTCAAGGTTAAAGCGGTCTATATGCCGGATGATGCGTATCTCTGGGCGACGGACAACGACTACGCCGACCTGCTCGGGTGGTTCCACAGTATGGATATAGCGATCAGGGAGCTGGCAATGGAGAAAGGGATCCCGCTCATCGTGCTTCATCCGGGGGACAGCTTCCGGATCGGAGACGCGAAGGTGGAGATCCTGTACGGCACCACCTACGAGAGCGACGACCACGACCGCGAGTATCTCAACAACAATTCCCTTGTGGCGAGGATCACGGGCGGCGGGATCAGGTATCTGACCTGCGGCGACACTGGGGCAGAGGTTGAAAAGAAGATTCTCGAGGAGGGAATCGATGTCTCGGCGGATCTGTACAAGATGAGCCATCACGGCGGAGATACCGGCAACAGCTATGAATTTATGAAGGCAGTGAACCCGTCTTTCGGATTCTTTAACAGTACGGACGACGCTCCCGACAGCTTCGCAAACGGCTGGGTGGAGACTCCCGTGAGGAATCTGATGAAGTTTGCCAACGTGTACAGTTCCAGATATAACGGAAACGTCACATTCAAGGCAAGGGACGGCGTGATCACAGTGCGGGCACAGAGAAACCGGACTCCGAAGATCGTGCTCTACAGGGGAGAAGGCGGGATCGGACTTTCCATGACGTATCAGCAGTTCAACAACCGTCAGGAGCCTAAGGATACGGAAAAGATGCGGGCGGCGGGAGCTGCCGCAGCCGGGAAGAGGGGACTTCTTCCTGCGGTGTATAAGTAAGAAACTGATAAATGTAGCCAATAAATTAAGGGGCTGTCGCAATAAGGGCTAAGGATCAATTTTGATAATCCTGCGCTTATGCGACACGCCCCTTTTTGTAGGAGTGTTTAAACCGATAGACACCACCGAGAAAGAGATTTGTTCTAGATTTAGTGGAGTATCCAATTCGCCAGGAAAGGCCTCTGCCATGGTTTTGGTGGAGTCTCTAAGTGGGAAGACACCACTAGGAAAGGCCTCTATCGTAGATTTAGTGGAGTTTTCATTCCACCAGGAAAGGCCCCTGCCATAGACTTGGTGGAACCTCTAAGCCAGAAGAGACCACCGAGAAAGACATCTGTTATAAATATAGTGGAGCTGCCAATCCACCAGGAAAGGCCCCTGCCATAGACTTGGTGGAACCACTAAGCCGTAGGATACCGCTAGGAAAGGCCTCTGCTATAGATTTGGTGGAGCCTTCACTCTTCCACGACTTGGAAAATGTAAAACTTTAAATAATAGGACTCATCCGACGACCACAGGATCGGGTGGTCGGGCGCCTGGGTACGGAATTCCACCTGACGGAGCCGGCGATGCGCGTCTCTTGCGGCCTCACCGATCGTTTTTTTGAACAGCTCGGGATCCATGAAGTGGGAGCAGGAGCAGGTGACGAGATAACCGCCGTTCTTCACCAGTTTCATGCCACGGAGATTGATCTCGCGGTATCCACGCGCTGCTGCTTTGATGGAATTGCGGGACTTGGTGAAGGCCGGAGGATCCAAAATGACCACATCGTACTCCTCACCCTTTTCGATCAGCTCGGGCAGCAGTGCAAATACGTCGCGGCACAGGAATGAGACCCGGTCTTCGACGCCGTTGAGGCGCGCGTTTTCCTGCGCCTGTTCCACGGCGAGATCGGAGGCATCAACAGCGATGACGGACGCGGCGCCTGCAATAGCAGCATTCAAGGCGAAAGAGCCGGTGTGTGTGAAGCAGTCCAGTACCTTCGCACCGCCGCAGAGGCGGTGGATCGCGCGCCGATTGTCCTTCTGGTCCAGGAAGAAACCGGTCTTCTGACCGTTTTCAACATCCACGATGTAGCGGACACCGTTTTCGGTGATCTCTATTTTGGTATCGAAGGGAGCTGTAAGGAACCCTTTCTCCCTGGGCATGCCCTCCAACTCGCGGACCTTGGCGTCGCTGCGCTCGTAGATGCCGCGCACGGTAATGCCGTCTTCGGCGAGAACACTCACCAGCGCTGCCAGCAGATATCCCTTGAGGCGGTCGATGCCGAGAGCCAGGGACTCGACAACGAGGATATCCTCATATTTGTCGACAGTCAGGCCCGGCAGGAAATCCGCTTCTCCGAAGAGAAGACGGCAGCTGGAGGTGTCGATGACCTTCTTTCTGTACTCCCATGCGCTGCGGACCCTCTGCGTCAGAAAGGCCGGAGTGACAGGATTTTCGCGACGGCGGGAGAGGAGGCGGACTGTGATCTTAGACTTGCGGTTGACGAAACCGTAGCCCATAAAGTATCCGTCGAAATCTTCTACGGATATGATATCCCCGTCCTCGAACTCTCCGCGGAACTGAGCGATCTCATTGTCATAGACCCACAGACCGCCCGCCTTGATGGTTCGGCCTTCTCTTTTTTTCAGGACGGCCGCCGCACCGACGGACAGGTCCTTCTGGCTGTTTATATCGTAATTATTTGCGTCAAAAGATAGCATAATACCCTTTCCTTCGTGAATGTCTTATAGTCAGCGGGAATCATTATCGGACTATTTGACGAGGGAGTCAAGTTTCTCCTGAAGGACAGCCGCTTTCTCTTCGATGTCAGAGCTGCCGGACTTCTGTCCCATAGCCTTATAGACGGAGATCAGGCTTTCGGCGCTCCTGACAGAAGGATGATCTGCCGATGCTCCGGCGGGAATGAATTTCAGGGTGTCCTCTGTCATGGAGAAGACAAGGGAGAGGAGCTGTCCGGAGACATCCCTTCCGCTGTCCATTCCGACAGAGAGGATCTGGGGAACAAAACCCAGCGTGGAGGCGGTGTACCAGTTGCCGTTGAACTTGTTGGGGTCGCTCTTGTTGTCGGTGACAGGTGTGTTCAGCTTATTGGTAAGGTAGGCGACAACCAGATCCCTGGACGGATCGATCATGATCAGTGTACCGGTCCATCCCTGGTGCCCGATCGTGTCGGAGGAAGCCTGCGTGCCGAAGTACCAGTCTCTCTGATGTTCTCCCTGTCTCCACCAGCCGAGACCCCAGTTCGCGGCGTTCTCTTTTTTGGCACCTGTGAAAGCGTCCATGACCGCCCGGGAGAAGAACCGGTTGTCACCATATCCGCCGGTCAGCATGACGGACGCGAGTTTGGCCAGATCGGTAGCGTTCGCGAACAGACCTGCGTGACCGGACACGCCGCCCATGCTGTAATAGGCCTTCTCATCGTGCACGGTTCCCTGCAGAGTTTCCGTGCGGATTCCGGGGAATTCAACCACGCCGTCTCTGGTGTTTCCGTTAAGCTCAGTGGCCGCGCAGTCATCCGGAGTAAATCCGTGGTCCAGCGGCGCATAAGTGATATGTGTCAGCCCCATCGGCTCCAGGAAGGCGGACTTGATGTAAGTGTCAAGGTCAGTGCCGGTGACCTGCTCGATCACAAAGCCAAGGACCATGTAGTCGACATCGGAATAGACCGTTTTCGTGCCGGGCTCATACATCAGGGGAGTCATGCAGATCCCCTCGACTGTCGCTTTTTTGGTCTCTTCGTCGCCGCCGTTTCCGACAAACAGTTTATTGGTGCCACTGGGGTCGAATTCCTGCTTCTCCGTGTTGAGATGAGGGTTAAAATAGCGCGGGTCCGCCGGGAAACCGCCCTGATGGCGAAGGAGATCCCGGAGAGTCAGGGACTTCTTCCACTCCTTCTGCACTTCCATATCGGGATTTTCACCATCCGTATAGATGATCTCGATCGTATCCTCATAGAACTGCGGACCGAGATAATCGCATACGTGGGAGTCGAGGTCCAGCTTTCCGTCTGTGACCAGTTTCTGCAGAGCGTAATTGACGCCGAACATCTTGGTGACGGAGGCGAGATCGTAAAGAGTTTCCGTAGTCGCCGGCTTACGCTCTTCTTCGGGGATCGGAGTTCCATCCGGGTTATAGGAATTAAGGCTTCCCCATGCGTTTTCGTACACCAGGCGGCCATGCCGGATAATTGACAGCTGAGCGCTGGTAAAGCCATGTTCTATATCTGATTCGATCAGGTCGGATATGAGGCTGACAGACTGCTCCGAGATCCCTGCTTCCTCAAGGGTGCCCTCCAGGACCGTCGGGTACGGGATATAGACGCCGACTTTCTGCGCGTCTTCGGCGGGAAGGATATCAGTGACCTGGATCGTGTTGACGCCGTCAATGGCAGCGCCGGAAAAGTCGATCTCATAGACAGCTCCGGATTCCATTTCCGAAGTGTCCACTGGATGGTCATTTATATAAACGCTGAACGAGGCAATTCCGTCTGAAGGAGCGATGTACAGTTTTCCCTGTCCGTGCCTTCCCTCAAAGCTCACCATGCTGTTCATGGCAAGGCTGTTGTCCGGTTTGCCCTTCCAGTCGGGAAAGGAGACCGCGTACTGCCAGCTGTGCTCCGGAACGGCTTCAGCCTTTGTGACGGGGAAGGATTCCTTCTTATCGGCGGCAGAGGCTGCGGGAACACTGCTTCCGGCGGCGCATCCGGAAAGCATTGTAAGAGTGACAGCCGCTCCAAGGAGGGAACACAGAAGAGATGTCTTAAGTTTTCGCATCAGAGTAACTCCTTTCAAGCTGTGACCAAAGATTTATACATATTATGATTATAGCGGTCAATCGCGAAAAATAGAACACCCGCGATCGGGCGGCGGGATCCGCGGAAGAGAATTAACGTAAAAAAGCAGTATTCTTGACTGAAAATGATAAAAAGACTATTCTATTAAAATAGATCATCAGGTAACTTTCGGCTCGCAGAAGTCCGGACAGGAGAACGCTGCAGGGAGGGCTTATGAATAAGGATAAAGTTGCTGTATTAACTGACTCAGGCTGCGATGTTCCGCAGAATTTCAGAGAGAAGTATAACATCTTCATGCTTCCGCTTCGTGTTATGTACCCGGAGAAGGACTATGAGGACGGAGTGAACATCGATCCCATGATGGTTTACCGCCGCTTTCCTGACGAATATCCCAGCACTTCGACGCCGTCGCTGGCGGAGGTGCAGGATATATTTGACGAGATCCGCGAAGCGGGCTATGAGAAGATCATAGCAGTCACAATTTCCAGCGGCCTGAGCGGAACTTTCAACACGATCCGTCTCGCCGCGGAGCAGCAGGATGAGATGGAGATCTTCGTCTTCGACACAAAGAACATCTCTGTGGCGTCGGGAATCTGGGCGATCTGGGCGGCGACGAAGCTGGAAAACGGCTGGTCCTTTGAGGAAGTGAAGACAGGCCTTCAGAACAAGGTCTACGACTCCAAAGTCATGTTCTATATGGACACGCTCAAGTATCTCAAAAAAGGCGGCCGCATTGGAAAGGTGACCTCCGTAGTAGGCGAAGTGCTCAGCTTAAAGCCGATCATTTCGTGCAATGAGGAAGGTATTTACTATACGGTGGGGCTGATCCGCGGAGCCAAGCAGGGAAAGAGGAAGCTGCTTAACGAGATGCTTCAGTTCTGCAAAGGCCATCACTGCTGGATTATCGTCGGCCACGGCGATGCCAATGAGGAGGCGGGAAGGATGCTGGAACTGGTGGAGACACAGCTGACCAGCAAGGAAATCCTCTTTGTCAAGCAGATCAATGCTACTCTGGCGATCAATACGGGCCCCGGTCTGGTAGGCCTGTGCGCGCTGCTTGATCCGTAATATGAAAAAAATTCAACAGCGATAGTAAGAAAATTTCATAATTGCACTGGAAAAATCAGAAACAGAGTAATATAATTGTTCGGGAATGCACCACATTAAAGTGATGAATTATATAAAGTTATATAAGTGATCAGGAGGAGACAGTAATGGTTGCAAAGAAAGACATTGATTGGGGTAACCTGGGATTCAGCTATCATGTGACAGACAAGAGATACGTATCCATGTATCAGGACGGCAAATGGGATGACGGCGCCCTGATCTCTGACGACAAGATCGTCATGAGCGAGGATGCCGGCGTTCTGCAGTATTCCCAGTCAGTCTTTGAGGGACTCAAGGCCTATGAGACGGAAGACGGCCACATCGTTTGCTTCCGCCCCGATCTCAACGCACAGAGAATGTATGACTCCGCTCTGCGTCTGGAGATGCCCCCTTTCCCTGTAGACAGATTTGTCGAGGCTGTTAAGGAAACCGTAAGAGCCAATGAGGCGTGGGTACCGCCCTATGGAACGGGTGCTACGCTTTACATCCGTCCTTATATGTTCGGCATCAGCCCCGTCATCGGTGTTAAGCCTGCTGACGATTATATGTTCCGTATTTTTACAACTCCCGTAGGCCCTTACTTCAAGGGCGGCGCCAAGCCCATCGTTGTCCGCGTCAGTGACTTTGACCGCGCGGCCCCGAGAGGAACCGGCCACATCAAGGCAGGCCTCAACTACGCGATGAGCCTTCACGCGATCGTAGACGCTCACAAGGAAGGATTCGCGGAGAACATCTATCTGGATCCCGCGACAAGGACCAAACTCGAAGAGACCGGCGGCGCCAACATCCTTCTGGTTGATCAGGACAACACTCTGGTCATCCCCGCGTCCGGCAGTATTCTTCCTTCCATCACCCGCCGCTCCATCCACTATGTGGCTGAGAACTATCTGGGCATGAAGGTCGTGGAGAGAGAGGTTCTGCTCTCTGAGGTCGAGAAGGGCGAGTTCAAGGAGTGCGGACTCTGCGGCACAGCAGCAGTCATTTCCCCAATCGGCAAGATCAACGACCACGGCAAGGAGATCGAGTTCTCCAACGGTATGGAGAAGATGGGCCCCGTCATGCAGAAACTGTATGATACCCTGACCGGCATTCAGATGGGAAGAATCGAAGCTCCGGAAGGATGGATCGTAAGGATCGACTGACGGAAGTTGTCACTAAAAGAACAGCGCGAATCTGAAAGTGTTTGCGAGTGCCTCCCGCAAAGTCCGAAGCGGCTTTGGGGAGGCTTTTATACAGAAGCGGGAGCGGAGCCTGCAGTGGTGGAGAGTCTGTAAATATGTTAAAATAGAGCGGATATAAACAAATTCGCTCAAGGAGGTTTTTAATATGAAGGCACTTATACTGGCAGCAGGATTCGGCAAGAGGCTTCGCCCTATTACAAATACGATCCCCAAATCAATGGTGGAAGTAAACGGAACGCCCCTTTTATGCAATGCGCTCAACAATGTCACGGCCTGCGGCATCACGGAGATCGGAATCGTAGTCGGCCACATGGCTGACTATATCAGGGAAAAGATCGGAAATGAATGGAACGGCGTGCCGGTACGCTATTTTGAAAACGCAAGATATCTTGAGACCAACAACGTGGTCTCCCTGTACAAGGCGGCGGACTTCTGCGACGACGACATGATCATGCTTGAGTGTGATATCTACTATCATAAGGAGATGATCGAGAGACTGCTTGAAGGCAGGGGAGAGTGCTCCATTCTGGTGAGCCCTTTCAATCCTGCGACTATGGACGGATCCGTGATCAGGGTCGACGGAGACAAGGCGCTGGAACTGATCCTGGGCAAGTGGCAGGATGCGGATTTCGATTACGCGCCGACCCGCAAGACAGTCAATATGTACAAGTTTGAGAAGGATTTCGTGAAGAACAAGTACATGCCCCTGATCCGCTGGTATGTGGAATCCATGGGAGAGAACAGCTACTACGAGAAAGTCCTCGGAAGCCTGATGTATTATCGCGAGTGCGATTTCAGGATCGTGGAAGTGCCCGAGGATATGTGGTGCGAAGTAGATGACGCCGATGACCTCGCGAGAGCGAGAGCCAGATTCGGCGAATAAAAACAGAGAGGTAACGAAAATGAGTGAGAAGAAAATGATGCTCGGCAATGCGGCGATTGCCAGAGGCGTATGGGAAGCCGGCTGCAAGGTCTCTTCCGCATATCCCGGAACGCCCAGCACGGAGATCAGTGAAGAACTGGTGAAGTATCCCGAAGTTTACGCGGAGTGGGCTCCCAATGAGAAAGTAGCAGCGGAGGTCGCGATCGGCGCTTCCATCAGCGGCGTCAGGTCTTTCTGCACCATGAAGATGGTAGGTCTCAATGTGGCGGCGGATCCCATGTATTCCTTCTCCTATATCGGATGCAATGGCGGCATGGTGGCAGTCGTGGCGGATGACCCCGGATTGTACAGCTCCCAGAACGAGCAGGACACCAGAATGGTCTGCCGCGCGGCGGCGATCCCCTGCATGGAGCCTGCTGATTCCCAGGAAGCCAAGGATTATATCAAATACGCTTATGAGATCAGCGAGAAGTTCGATACGCCTGTGATCGTAAGGACCACGACCCGCCTGGCTCATTCCCAGTGCGAAGTAGAGCTCTGCGACCGCGAGGAGATCGAGGACAAGCCCTACGAGAGAAATATCCAGAAAAACGTCATGATGCCCGGAATGGCAAAAAAGCGCCACCTGGTAGTCGAACAGCGTATGAAGGATCTCGCGGAATATGCGAACACCGCTCCTTTCAATACCGTAGAGATGGGCGATATGACCCTGAACGGCAGGAAGATCGGCTTTATCACCGAGGGCATCGCATACCAGTATGTCAAAGAAGTGTGCCCCAATGCTTCGATCCTTAAGCTTGGCATGTGCCATCCGCTTCCGAAAAAGCTCATCGAGGACTTCGCATCCAAGGTGGACGAGCTCTATATTTTCGAAGAGCTGGAGCCTGTAGTAGAAGAGCAGGTAAGATCCTGGGGCATTCCCTGCATCGGCAAGGAGCGCTTCACGATCCAGGGCGAATACAGCGCCAATATGATCAGGGAAAAGGTTCTCGGCATGGACCTCGGCATCAAAGCGCAGCCGCAGATCCCGCCCAGACCTCCGATCCTCTGTCCCGGCTGTCCTCACCGCGCCACATACCATGTGCTCAACAAGCTCAAGATCCATGCGGCGGGCGATATCGGATGCTACACGCTGGGCGCGCTGGCACCTCTCTCCGTTGTAGACACCACAGTCTGCATGGGATCGAGCATCTCCTCTCTGCACGGAATGGAGAAGGCCAAGGGTCACGACTACATTAAAAACTGGGTGGCGGTCATCGGAGATTCCACCTTCATGCATACGGGTATCAACTCCCTCATCAATATGTTCTACAACCAGTCCCACGGAACGGTCATCATCCTCGATAACCGCACCACGGGCATGACCGGTCACCAGGATCACCCCGCTACAGGCAAGACCCTCTCCGGCGAGATCGTACCGGCTGTGGATTTTGTCAAACTGTGCAATGGCATCGGAATCACCAATGTTCATGAGGTGAATCCTTATGACATCGACGAGATGACAAGAGTTGTCAAAGAAGAGGTCAATAAAGACGAGCTCTCCGTGATCATTTCCAAGGCACCCTGCGCCCTCCTCAAGGATCAGAAACACCCCTATAAGGTGGAGCCTGTTCCGGAGAAATGCGTGCACTGCGGCGCCTGCCTGCGCCCCGGCTGCCCTGCTCTTACCAAAAATGAGGACGGCTCGATCTCGATCGATAAGACGATGTGCAACGGATGCGGCCTCTGCATGAGCCTGTGCAGATTCGGCGCTCTGAAGCAGGTCAAGGCCTGACAGGAGGTGACACGATGGAAACAAAAAATATCATGATCGTAGGTGTCGGCGGACAGGGAACCCTGCTCACCAGCCGCATTCTCGGCGGCGTAATGGAGAACGCCGGCTATGAAGTCAAAGTCTCCGAAGTTCACGGCATGGCACAGCGCGGCGGAAGCGTTGTAACCTTCGTCCGCTACGGCGAAAAAGTTGCGGAACCCATTGTCGAGGAGGGACAGGCAGATGTCCTGATCGCTTTCGAGAGACTCGAGGCAATGCGCTACGCGCACTTCCTCAAACCCGACGGCGTACTGATCGCCAACGACTGGCGCATCGATCCCATCAGCGTAGTGATGGGCGCTGCCAAATATCCCGACAATATCATTGAAAACCTGGAGAAGGAGTACACGGTCTACAGGATCGACGCCATGGCAGAAGCCCTCCGCCTCGGCAACTCCCGCGTCTTCAACAACGTCGTTCTCGGAATGGCGGCCCGCCACATGGACTTCACAAGAGAAGAGTGGCTGAAGGTTATCGAGGAGAAAGTACCTCCCAAGACAGTGGAGATCAACACGAAGGCATTCCTTGCCGGATATGAAAAATAATTGTAACATTTATGAGAAATCCGCTTGCACAAGCGGATTTCTTGTGTTAAACTAAGTTTCCGTGGGATTTGTCCCGCTATATTTTCCTTGCTCTCACATGCGAGTGAGGGCCAGAGACCAGAAGGAGGTAAAGAACACATGAGCAAATACGAGTTAGCCGTTGTTGTCAATGCGCAGATTGACGATGAAGCAAGGACAGCCGTAGTCGACAGATGCAAGGATCTGATCACCCGTTTCGGCGGTGAGATCGGTGAGATCGAAGACTGGGGAAAGAAGAAGCTCGCTTATGAGATTCAGAAGATGAACGAAGCGTACTACTACTTCATTCCTTTTGAGGCTGAAGGTTCCGCGATCCACGAGATCGAGAGCCGTATGCGCATTATGGACAATGTCATCAGATATCTGTGTGTTAAGAAGGACGAAGCTTAACAGAAAGCAGAGGTCAGAATGAACAAAGCAATCTTAATGGGTCGTCTGACAAGAGACCCTGAAATCAGATATACACAGGGCGACAATCCTATGTGCATTGCCAGATACACACTGGCAGTAGACAGAAGATTCAGCCGCAACGCTAATAACGACGGGAACAACGCAGACTTCATTCCCTGCGTCTGCTTCGGCAAGACAGCAGAGTTCGTTGAGAAATATCTCAAGAAGGGAACGAAGATGGCAGTCACCGGCCGTATCCAGACCGGTAGTTACACAAACAGGGACGGCGTTAAGGTCTACACCACGGAAGTGGTAGTTGAGGACCAGGAGTTCGCAGAGAGCAGGAACGCGTCCGGTAACGGCAATTTTGGCGGAAACGGCAATTACAATGGCGGTAACAGCGGTTACAATAGCGGTAGTAATAACGGCGGCGGCAGCCGCGGCGGTAATTACGGCGGCAAAGCGGAACAGGCTCCTGCCCAGGACGCCGGATCTTCTGACAGCCTTGACGGATTCATGAACATTCCCGATGGAATTGACGAGGAACTTCCTTTCGCCTGATGCCAGACCGGCTGTGTAGCTGAAATAATACAGGAGGTTAATATGGCTTATACCGAGAGAAAAGACGCGCCTTTCAGAAAAAGAGGCAGTTTCCATAGAAAAAAGAAAGTCTGCGTATTTTGCGGCAAGGACAACGCAATCGATTATAAGGACACTGCGAAGCTTCGCAAGTATGTGTCTGAGAGCGGCAAGATCCTTCCCAGACGGATCACCGGCACATGCGCAACTCATCAGAGAGCGCTGACCGCTACGATCAAGAGAGCCCGTCATCTGGCTCTTATGCCCTATACAGAGCGCTGAGCTTAGGGCAGCATAGGTGGAATTCAGAGGCCTTCTTCCCTGACAGACTTGGGAAGAAGGCCCTTTTATCTTTTTCGCATAAGCGATTAGTGGTATATTTAGAGTAACAGCGTTGACAGGCTGCGGACAGACTGCGGCGGGATCATATCTGAGAGGAGAAGTATGAAACTGGAGATAGCGGATTCTTTTTATCAGGAAGAGGAAAGGTGCGGGTACCTGGTCTCCGCCCATATGAAGAAAGTCTGGGCGGTGGAACTGGATCTTCTTTATCAGTTGGATCAGGTCTGCAGGAAATACGGGATCACATACTATGCGTCAGGCGGTACGATCCTCGGCGCGGAGAGGCACAAGGGGTTTATTCCCTGGGATGATGACATCGATATCATGATGCTCAGAGACCAGTACGACCTTCTGTGCGCCCATGCGGATGAATTTGAGGAGCCCTATTTCTTCCAGACCGCAGAGACGGACGAGGGCTACTTCAGAGGCCACGCGCAGCTTCGAAACAGCAATACTACCGGCGTTCTTTTGAGCGAAGTGAAGAAGGGGTTTACTTTTAACCAGGGTATCTTTATCGATATTTTCCCTCTGGACAATGTGGTGAGAAACCGCAAACTCTGGAAGAAGCAGATGGACAATATTGATAAATACAGGGAGCAGGCCAAGAAGCTTTACAGGACCACGGAAGGCTTTGATCCCGAGAATGCTTCCAGGCTGCGCAAGGCGGCGCATTTGGTCATGCCGCTTGTGAGTAAAGTGTATTCCTACAAGGACGCCTACAGGAAGTTTGATGAGGAGTGCCGCAAATACAACGACATTCCGACCAAATATGTTGCGAAAATCAGTTATCAGCCCTATGGCATGAAGATGTATGACCTGCGCTCCGAATTTGAGGGCACGGAGTATTTGGATTTTGAGATGCTCAAGGTGCCGGTCCCTTCGGGCTATAAGATCCATCTCCGCCGCCAGTACGGGGATTACAATAAACTTGTGATCGGAACGAGCGACCATGGGGAACTGATCCTGGATCCCGATACTCCGTATAAGGAATGGATCCGCAAGTACCGTGAAGATCCGGAGGGAATGATCAATGAGCAGTGGGGAGAGACGTAAGAAGAAACTGAGCGTATTCTTCAGAATACCGCTTCTTTTGGGGCTGTTTCTCGCTGTGATCACTGTGCTGATCTATTTCATTTACTGGCCCGTGGGAGTGATCCTCACTGTTTATCTGGGTATTTACTTTATTTTCACACTCTATATGTACCTCAATAACAGCGAGATCCTGCGCAGGGAAATGATAGAGTTTGCCACCAACTACGATCAGATGCAGGGAGTGCTGCTGAGAAATTTTGACGTGTCGTACGCGCTGCTGGACGAGACCGGCAAGATCGAGTGGATGAACGACGCTTTCGCGAGCGCCGTACAGAAGGACGCCGATTACCGGCGCTCGATCACCACGATCTTCCCGTCCATCCGAAGGGAGAGCCTCCCCAAGGACGACAAGGAGATCAGGATCCAGGTGGAGCGTGAAGGCTACAGCTTCATGGCCCAGGTCAAAAAATTGAATATGGCGGATCTCATCCCCTCCAACACAATGCTGGATGAGAAGGCCAGTAAAGGCGAGCTCTATTCGCTGTTTCTGATCGATGATACAGCCGCGCGCCTGGCGATTCAGGAAGTGGATGACCAGAGCGTAGTGGTCGGATTTGTCTATATCGACAACTATGAGGAAGCGGTGGATACGCTTGAGGACGTCAGAAAATCACTTCTTGTGGCGCTGATCGACCGTAAGGTCACGAAATATTTTGCCGCGATCGACGGAATCTGCAGCAAGATGGAGAAGGACAAGTATCTGATCGTCATGCGCAAGAAGGCGCTCAGACAGCTCGAGGAGGACCACTTTGACCTGCTCGAGGATGCCAAGACTGTCAAGATCGGCAATGAGATGGCGATCACCCTCAGTATCGGCGTCGGTCTGGACGGACTGTCCTTCACGCAGAATTACGAGTTTGCGAGAAATGCGATCGACCTGGCTCTTGGACGCGGCGGCGACCAGGCGGTAGTCAAGAATTCGGACAATATCACCTACTACGGCGGCAAGAGCAGACAGGTGGAGAAGAGCACGCGCGTCAAGGCGAGAGTCAAGGCGCAGGCGCTCAAGGAGATCATCGGCGCGAGAGATACGGTCTTTATCATGGGACACCGGCTCGGAGATCCCGACAGTTTCGGTGCGGCCCTCGGTATTTACCGAATCGCGCTGACGCTTAGCCGCAAGGCGTATATCGTCATCAATGAGAGGACAGTGTCCCTGAGACAGGTGCTCTCACTGTTTGAAAAGAATGAGAATTACAGCAAGGAGATGATCATTGACAGCGTCCATGCTCTGGAATATGTCACAGACAACTCCGCGCTGGTCGTAGTAGACGTCAACAAGCCCAGCCTCACGGAGTGCCCGGAACTTCTCAAGAAGTGCAAATCCATCGTGGTGCTCGATCACCACAGGCAGGGCACGGAAGTGATCGAGAACGCGACGCTCTCCTATGTGGAGCCCTATGCGTCCTCCGCGTGTGAGATGGTATCCGAGATCCTGCAGTACACGGGCGAGAATGTCAAGGTCAGACCCGAGGAGGCTGACGCGATCTATGGCGGTATCGTCGTGGATACCAATAATTTCACCAACAGGACCGGCGTGCGCACTTTCGAGGCGGCAGCTTTCCTGCGCCGCTGCGGCGCGGACGTCACCCGCGTGCGCAAACTGTTCCGCGATGACGTCGCGTCTTACAGAGCTAAGGCGGACGCAGTATCCCGCGCCCAGATCTATATGGATGTATACGCGATCTCAGTATGTGACGCGGAAGAGGCGGAGAGCCCTACCGTGGTGGGCGCTCAGGCTGCCAACGACCTTCTGGATATCAAGGGCGTCAGGGCCAGCTTCGTAATGACCCGCTACCAGGGCAAAATATTCGTCAGCGCCCGCTCTATCGATGAAGTCAATGTACAGCTGATCATGGAGAGAATGGGCGGAGGCGGACACCTGAATATTGCGGGATGCCAGCTTGAAAATATGACGATCGAACAGGCAATAGAGCTTTTGAAGGCTACCATCAGTCAGATGACGGAAGCCGGAGATATTTGATTTTTAAGGGGTGTGACCGCTCCGGAATGAGGAGGAAACCATGCAGGTTATTTTATTACAGGATGTCAAGTCACTCGGCAAGAAGGGCGAGATCGTAAAGGTAAGCGACGGATATGCACGCAACTACGTGCTCCCCAAGAAACTGGGTGTTGAGGCTACGGAGAGAAACAAAAACGAACTCAGGCTTCAGAAAGCACACGAGGACAAGGTAGCGGCCCAGAAACTGGCCGACGCCAAGGCAGCAGCTGAGGACCTTGCGTCCCGCAAAATCGTGGTCAAGATGAAGGCGGGAGAGAACGGCAAGGTATTCGGCTCCATTTCCGCCAAGGAGATCGCGGCAGCCGCCAAGGAGCAGCACGGTCTTGATCTGGACAAGAAGAAGATCCAGGTCGCGGAACCCATCAAGTCCTTCGGGACCTTTGAGATCCCGATCAAGCTTCACACTCAGGTAACAGGAAAGCTCAATGTAATCGTACAGGAAGCATAATATGGCAGAAGAAGATGCGATCAGGAGGGTGATGCCCCACAGTATAGAGGCGGAGCAATCCGTAATAGGCGCAATGCTGATGGACGCTGAGGCGATCGAAGCCGCCTCGGAGATGCTCCGGGAGGAGGATTTCTACGCCCGTCAGTATGGCGTGCTTTTCACGGCCATTCTGGAGATGCACCGTAATGGAATCGCAGTGGATCCTGTGACGCTGCAGAGCCGCCTGCGGGAGAAGAATCTTCCGCCGGAGGTTTACGGGACCGGAGTGATCCTCGAGCTGATCGAGCAGGTGCCAACCTCCGCCAACATCAGGTCCTACGCGAAGATCGTCTCGGAAAAATCGCTGCTGCGCAGGATGATCCGGGCTAATGAGGAGATCGCGGGAGCGTGTTATACACAGAAAGATGATCTGGAAGTGATCATGAACGACGCGGAGAAGAGGATCTTTGAGATCTCCCAGAGAAGGGACTCCAACGGCTTTGTGCCGATCCGCCAGATCGTGATCAATGCCATCGAGAAGATCGAGTACGCGAGCCATATCAAAGGAAACGTCACAGGTCTTTCCACCGGTTTTACAGATCTGGACAACAGGACGGCAGGCTTCCAGAACTCGGATCTTATACTGATCGCCGCAAGACCGTCAATGGGCAAAACAGCGCTGGTCCTCAATATTGCCCAGCACCTGGCGCTCAAAGAGAACCGCTGCGTCGCTATTTTCTCCCTTGAAATGTCCAAGGAGCAGTTGACGAACCGTCTCTTCTCCATGGAATCCCATGTCGACGCTCAGAAGATCCGGACCGGAGACCTCACGGAAGCCGAGTGGGCGGATCTGGTAGAGAGCGCGGGAAATATCGGCGAGAGTAAACTGATCATCGACGATACACCGGCGATCACAGCGTCGGAGCTCAGGTCCAAATGCCGCAAATACAAGCTGGAATACGGCCTGGAAATGATCATTATCGACTATCTGCAGCTGATGAGCGGAAGCGGAAAGTCCGGAGAGTCGAGACAGCAGGAGATCTCTGAGATCTCCAGATCCCTCAAGGCTATTGCCAGGGAACTGAATGTCCCGGTCGTATCTCTGTCCCAGCTCTCGAGAGCAGTGGAGTCCAGGCCCAACCACAGGCCTATGCTCTCTGACCTGAGAGAATCGGGAGCAATTGAGCAGGATGCCGACGTCGTAATGTTTATATATCGAGACGATTACTATAATCAGGATTCCGAGAAAAAAGGAATTGCCGAGATCATCATCGCCAAACAGCGTAACGGCCCGATCGGCACAGTGGAACTGAGCTGGCAGCCTGCGCTGACGAAATTTGCAAATCTTGCCAGATAGCAGGCAGCCCGCGCGAAGCGGATTTGATCAGACATCGCGCCCTCATCAGGACGTAAATGAAGGAGGACAACGAAAGAACATGGAGCACTATTTTGACCCGAAGGTGGAATGCGCCTCCCGGGAACAGATCACAGCATGGCAGAACGAACGGCTGGTCAGACAGGTCGAAAGAGTTTACAACAACGTCCCTTACTACAAAAAGAAGATGGACGAGCTGGGTGTCCGTCCGGAGCATATCCACGGGATCGAGGATCTTCATCTCCTCCCAACACTCAGCAAAGATGACCTCAGAGACCAGTACCCCTACGGACTGATGGCGGCACCGCTGTCGGACTGTGTCAGGATCCACTCCACCAGCGGAACGACAGGAAGAAGAGTCGTTGCTTTCTATACGCAGAACGACGTGGACCTCTGGGAAGAATGCTGCGCAAGAGCTCTTGCTGCGGCAGGAGCGACGAAGGATGATGTGGTGCAGGTCTGTTACGGATATGGGCTGTTTACCGGCGGAGCAGGTCTTCACGGCGGCTCTCACAAGCTGGGGAGCCTGACACTTCCTATGTCTTCGGGCAATACGGACCGGCAGCTTCAGTTTATGACGGATCTGGGGACTACGATCCTCTGCTGTACGCCTTCCTATGCGGCTTACCTTTCGGAATCCGTTAATGAGAGAGGACTGAAAAACCGCATTAAGCTCAAGGCCGGCATTTTCGGCGCCGAAGCCTGGACGGAAGAGATGCGCCGCGACATCGAAAAGGGTCTCGGCATCAAGGCCTATGATATCTACGGGCTCACAGAGATCTCCGGACCCGGCGTGGCATATGAATGCAGCGCGCAGAATGGAATGCACGTCAACGAGGACCACTTCATCGTAGAGACGATCAACCCCAAGACGGGCGAGCCCGTGCCTCACGGCCAGAAGGGCGAACTGGTATTTACCAGCATCACCAAGGAGGCATTCCCTCTGATCCGCTACAGGACCAAGGATATCGGTATTCTCTACGACGAGCCCTGCTCCTGCGGCAGAACGCACGTGAGAATGTCCAAACCTATGGGCAGAAGCGACGACATGCTGATCGTCAAGGGTGTCAACGTATTCCCTTCCCAGATCGAAACAGTACTCATGAACTGCGGTTATCCGGCCAACTACCAGATCATCGTCACGAGAACGGGCAGCAGCGACCGCATCGAGGTGCAGGTCGAGATGACGCCGGAGATGTTCTCCGACTCCCTGTCCGAAGTGGCCGGAAGAGAAAAGCAGCTGGTCTCCGCGCTCAAGGCAATGCTTGGCATTTACTGCGTTGTCAAACTCGTAGCGCCTAAGAGCATCACCAGGAGCGAAGGCAAGGCTAAGCGCGTCATCGACAAGAGAAATCTATATGTCAACAGTGCGGATCCGGCTTCAACCGATCCCGCAGCAAACTGACATGTATTTTCAAACAGCATAACCACTACAAAGCCTCTGAAAGGGGAGAACAGGAGGAGCAAATGACAGTCAAACAGATTTCCGTATTTCTGGAGAACAGACCCGGCGCATTGGCGGAGTTTACCAAGATCCTGGAGAAGAGCAACATTGACTTGCGGGCCCTCTCCCTGGCGGAGAGTGAAGATTTCGGCATTGTCCGTGTCATTGTTGACAACCCTTTCGACACGATCCAGATCCTCAAGGATGAGGGCTATGTCTGCTCCATCACCAAAGTCATTGCAGTTGAGATTGAGGACAAGCCCGGCGCCCTGGTCAACATGCTGAACATCCTGGGCGACAACAAGGTCAATCTCGAATATTCTTACGCTTTCCTCGCCAAAAAAGCGAACAGCGCCTTCATGGTATTCCGCGTAGCGGACAACGATAAAGCGATCCGCGTCCTCACGGAGAATGGCATAAGGCCGATCTGCCATGAGGATATGGAGCAGTTGTTCAAATAAGACTTATAAACATACAAAAAAGCCCGGGACAAACGCCCGGGCTTTTTTATAAGTCTTATTGAACTCAACCCTCGGAAATAGCTCCAACAGGGCACTGAGCTTCGCAAGCGCCGCAATCGATGCAAGCGTCTGCGTCGATCTCGTACTGAGTATCGCCCTGAGCGATAGCCTCAACGGGACACTGAGCAGCGCAGGAACCGCAGCTGATACAAGCATCACTAATAACACGTGCCATGATAGTGGTCTCCTTTCTTGATGGTAGTTAGCCAAGCCTAAATAGCTTATTTTGCAGTCAAGGCACAGATACGGGTAGTATCTGTGCCTTGAAACAATCATATATTATCCTTTTTTAAAGGTATCGTCAAGAGATTGACAAAATGTCAGTCTCTTTGGATCACTCGTTGTACAGAGCGCCGAGTTTCTCGAGGTATGCATATTTAGCCTTTGCATTAGCCTCGTTCTCAGCATACATAGCGTCTGCCTTTGCAGGGTTGGAACGCTTCAGGGATGTGTAGCGAACCTCTCCGCCGAGGAAGTCCATGTAAGGATCTGTAGCGGGCTTGGAATCCAGGAAGAACTTCTTAGCGCCGCCGGCAGGATTGAATCTGAACAGATTCCAGTAACCGGTCGTAACTGCGAGCTTCTCTTCATCCTGAACCTTGGCCATACCCTTACGGATACCATGGTTGATGCAAGGAGCGTATGCGATGATCAGTGAAGGTCCGGGATATGCCTCAGCCTCAGAGATCGCCTTGATGCACTGATTTCTGTCAGCGCCCATGGAGATCTGAGCGACATATACGTAACCATAGCTCATAGCCATAGCTGCGAGATCCTTCTGCTTGGTCTCTTTACCACCTGCTGCGAACTGAGCAACTGCACCGACAGGAGTAGCCTTGGAAGCCTGTCCGCCTGTGTTGGAGTAAACTTCAGTGTTGAAGCAGAATACGTTGATGTCCTTACCGGAAGCAAGGATGTGGTCAACACCGCCGTAGCCGATATCGTAAGCCCATCCGTCACCACCGAATACCCACTGGGACTTCTTAGCCAGGAACTGCTTCTGCTCAAGGATTTCCTTAGCTGCATCGGAGCCGTCTGCTGCAAGAGCTGCTACCAGAGCGTCTGTTGCTGCGCCGTTCTCTGCGCCGATTGCAAATGTGTCGATCCACTTCTGAGCTGCTGCCTTAACTTCCTCGCCTGCTGTCTCAGCAATAGCCTCGACCTTGGACTTGAGGTTTGCTCTCAGGGACTGGTTTGCAAGAAGCATACCATAACCGAACTCAGCAGCATCCTCAAACAGGGAGTTGGACCATGCCGGGCCGTGACCCTTGTGGTTTACTGTGTAAGGAGTGGAAGGAGAGGAGTTACCCCAAATGGAGGAGCATCCTGTTGCGTTCGCGATGTACATTCTGTCGCCGAACAGCTGAGTTACCAGCTTAGCGTAAGGAGTCTCGCCGCAGCCTGCGCAAGCGCCGGAGAATTCAAGCAGGGGCTGCTTGAACTGGGAGCCCTTAACTGTGGTCTCTTTGAACTTGTCGATAACATCCTGCTTGGGCTCGAATGTTACTGCTACGTTGAAAGCTGCCTGCTCGTTAGGCTGCTTCATGCCTTCCTCGAGTCTCATCATGTTCAGAGCCTTGTTGCCCTTCTTGCCGGGGCAGACGTTTGCGCAGCTGCCGCAGCCTGTGCAGTCGAGAGAAGATACAACGATCGCGAACTTGTATCCGGGCATACCCATCAGCGGGATAGTAACTGTGTCTTCAGGAAGCTTAGCGCACTCGTCGTCGGTCAGAGCCATAGGACGGATTGCAGCGTGAGGGCATACATAGGAGCAGAAAGTACACTGGATGCAGTTCTCGGAAGCCCATACGGGAACGTTGACTGCGATACCGCGCTTCTCATATGCAGCTGCGCCGGAAGGTGTAGCACCATTTGCATAGACGCCTGCTGCGGAAACGGGAACAGTGTTGCCTTCCTGAGCGTTGACCTTGACCTGAATGTTGTTTACGAAATCAACAACATCCTGTCTTGCGCCGGTAGCGTGAACGAGATCATACTCTTCGCCTTCTGCCTGGCCCCAGGACTCGGGTACGTCAACCTTGACAACATTCTTGGCACCTGCGTCGATCGCTGCCCAGTTCTTCTCGACAACGTCGCGGCCCTTACGGCCATAGGTCTTCTCAGCGGCAGCCTTCATGTAGGCGATTGCATCCTCTTCGGGGATGATGTTGGCCAGCTTGAAGAATGCGGACTGAAGGATGGTGTTGATACGTGTCGGGCCCATGCCGGTCTCGATACCGATCTTAACGCCGTCGATGGTGTAGAAGTTGATCTTGTGGTCATAGATGAACTTCTTGACCTGCGGAGGAATGTGTGTCTCGAGCTCTTCTGCGTTCCAAGAGCAGTTCAGCAGGAATGTGCCGCCGTCTACCAGCTCCTGGGACATGTTGAACTTGCGGATGTATGCCGGGTTGTGGCATGCAACGAAGTTCGCCTGGTGGATGAGGTAAGTGGACTTAATGGGCTTCTTACCAAATCTCAGGTGGGACATGGTAACACCACCGGACTTCTTGGAGTCATAGTCAAAATATGCCTGCGCATACATGTCGGTGTTGTCGCCGATGATCTTGATGGAGTTCTTGTTAGCACCGACGGTACCGTCAGCACCAAGACCCCAGAACTTGCAGCAGATTGTTCCCTCGGGAGTTGTAACGATCTCCTTGCCGGGATCCAGGGAAAGGTTTGTCACATCATCAGTGATGCCGATGGTGAATTCTTTCTTCTCGGTGTTGTTGTAAACAGCGATGATCTGAGCGGGAGTCGTATCCTTGGAACCAAGGCCGTAACGGCCGGAGAATACGGGAACATCCTTGAACTCGGTGCCTGCGATAGCAGCCTTAACATCGAGTGCCAGAGGCTCGCCGATGGAACCGGGCTCTTTTGTTCTGTCAAGAACAGAGATCTGCTTGACAGTCTTCGGGATAGCTGCAAGGAAAGCCTCTGTGCAGAAAGGTCTGTACAGACGAACCTTGATAACGCCAACCTTCTGGCCGGCAGCGTTGAGGTGATCAACAGTCTCTTCAATGGTCTCGTTGACGGAGCCCATAGCGACGATAACCTTCTCAGCGTCTGCTGCGCCGTAGTAGTTGAACAGCTTGTAATCTGTGCCGAGCTTAGCATTGACCTTGTCCATGTACTCCTGGACAACAGCGGGCATTGCGTTGTAAGCGGGGTTGCAGGCCTCACGGGTCTGGAAGAACAGGTCAGGGTTCTGAGCACAGCCCATCTGACAAGGATGCGTAGGGTTCAGGCAGTTAGCGCGGAACTCTGCGATCGCATCGTGGTCGATCAGGTCATCGAGATCGTCATAGTCCCAGATCTGGATCTTCTGGATCTCGTGGGATGTGCGGAAACCATCAAAGAAGTTGATGAAAGGCAGTTTGCCCTTTACTGCTGCGCAGTAAGCGACGGGAGTCAGATCCATGACTTCCTGTACGCTGGACTCACAGAGCATAGCGCAGCCGGTCTGTCTTGCGGCGTATACGTCGGAGTGATCGCCGAAGATGTTCAGAGCGTGTGTACATACGCAGCGAGCTGCTACGTTGATGACTGCCGGAAGGCCTTCGCCGGCGATCTTGTAAAGGTTGGGGATCATCAGAAGAAGACCCTGGGAAGCTGTGAAGGTGGATGTCATCGCACCGGCAGCGACCGCGCCGTGCACAGCACCTGCAGCACCAGCCTCGGACTGCATCTCGGTAACCTGAACGGGCTGACCGAAAATGTTCTTGCGTCCTGCTGTAGCCCACTCATCAACATGCTCAGGCATTACGGATGAAGGGGTGATGGGATAGATGGTAGCGACCTCTGTATACGCATACGCGGCGTGTGCAGCAGCCTCGTTACCATCCATGGTGAGAAACTTTCTTGCCATTTGTTTTCCTCCTGTAAATATTGCAGCGGTAAACCGCTAAGTTGTAAAAACCCACAGCTTATCTAGCAATTTAATTCTAGCATCGGGTTATACAAAATACAATGTCATTTTCGGATTGTATCCGGAAAAAGACCAGTAATAATAACGAAAAACGGGGTTAGTAGAGCCTAACTATTGTGGAAGTTTCACAGTAGTTATGAAGATGATGTCACAAAAGAATTAATAAGTGTCTAAATGGATTTAATATAATAAACTGTATTTTAAAGGAAATTTGAAGGCTTATTGAATGCGGTGAAATGATGGTTTGTAATGAAAAAAGACAGGTGCCGAAGCACCTGTCCTGGTCAGAAAACGAAATCGTAAATAAAACTGTCACAGCCCGCTGAGGGTCTCGAGAGCATTCGCGCTGCAAACGGGAGTGCAGTGGGTGACCAGATACTGCTGGCGGGCCGGGCTCGCCTTTTCCAGGTGCCCGTATTCGGAGAGGGCGGCCAGAGTACTCTGCATGGCGCCGACCTCTTCGATCCCGCTCATTTTAAGAAGGAGATAAAGGGTTCCGGTCTTCTCGTCGCGGTAAAGAGAACTGCCTCCGGTGTATGCAGACGAAAGAACCTTGGCCGCGTGGATCACGTCAGCCATGGTCTCGAATGAGTACACTCTCGAGGTGAGAAGAGCCTCCCTGCGCTCTTTCATAGTCTCGTCCGGAGTTCTGCCGCCGGAGGGCCCGGCCGGTCCAGGCGCACCGCCGCTGCTTTCCTTGAGCGAACTTAGCAGCTGCGCCAAAGGTGAGGGCGGCTCCTGTGGTGGAAGCGCGTCCTTCTGCACGGAAGGGGCAAAATTTGAAAAACGGGTGTCCAGTTCATCAGGATTGTCGACTTTGGTGACGATCAGGACAATGCTGTCGGAACCCAGGGGAATGGCTTCGATCATTAGCGGATAATTCTCCGCGTCGAAACCGCACTGGATCGCAGCTTGTTCCATCATATCGCGGAACAGCGCGCGTGCTTTTTCGGAGCCGTACGCCAGCTCGCTCAGGCGGAGCTGTCTTGAGGCCAGATCTTCGCCGGTAAGGATGCACCGGATCTGGCTGTTGCTGATCTTCTCTATCTTCATGGATTTCTCCTCTGCATCAAATACGAAAGGGATTAAAGGGACAGCACCTCTGCGCCTTGGGACAGAGGGATAAGAGTTCCCTGTGCTTATTAATATTTTGACGCATAAACAGAACCTGCGTCAATGATTATTTGCCCGGCACCGGACAGTCGAAACCGGCTGTTGTGCGAAAATCACAAGAATGACGACTTTCGTTTTTTAGGAGCCTGCGGGTGTTGTGCGGCCGGATGAGGATGTACTAGAATGGCTTTCGGAAGCAGATGAAACAATCTGTACCGGCCGGGAGGTGATGCCGCACTTAGCTTTTGCTTAATATTCATATCTAATAACACATTTTTATATGGGACTTTCCCATTATCTGAAATCTATTGCCGGTCAGGCAAAAAAGAGAATTCAGCATGATATTATTTGCGTCTGATTTTTAAATGTCATTTATTTAAGGTACAGTTTCTGTGCTTCCCGGGGCGGATGCAGAATGCGCGGAACAATTCTCACGGGACAAATTGTATCCTTCAGGTCTCTGCAGTCCGTCTGCAATTCACTATAAGATCACGGAGATCTTATATCTTAATCCAAATCTATAGCATATAGAGTCATATCTGGGAACGCTTCGTATATCAGGCAGTGCTGCGGGACCCGCTTGCGGCAGACGGTATTCGAAGCGTTCCGTCGTATATATAAGGATATATTCATTTGTTACATTTCGAATACTCTGCTATAATAGGCACGTATATTCGAAAGGAGAGTGACAGATGAAGAAAGTGCTGCCAACATTAATTATTCTGGTCCTGATCGGTGTGCTTGGCGTAGTATTTTACAAAAACTATTTTGTAAAGTATACCTACACCGATGAGAAGGTGGACCTTAATCTATATTATGAAGTCGAAGGCGAAGATGATTATCCGGTGATATTGCAGGATAACTGGTCTGAATATCATGCAAAAAAAATCGGGGAGCAGTATTATCTCGACTATGAGACAGTGAAAACGCTCCTCAACGACAGGTTTTACTACGGGGAGGAGGACGGAGAGCTCCTCTACTGCCTTCCTGATACGCGCATAACGGTGAAGGAGGGGGAAAATGCGTGGACAGATTCCTCCGGCGCTGCCACGCAGGAGCAGTATGCTGTATGCGTGAAGGAAGGGGATACCCTTTATGTCGCGCTGGATTTTGTCCGAAAGTTCACCAACTTTTCCTATGAAGCGTTCACGGAGCCCAACCGCATGAGTATCTACACCGTCTGGAACGAGCGCCAGGAGTCGGAAGTGACCAGGGCGACGAAACTCAGATCGTCAGGCGGCGTTAAGAGTAAAGTGGTCTCAGAAGTCACGGAAGGAACGAAAGTGGCGGTCATCGAGAGGATGGACAACTGGAGCAAGGTCGTGACGCCTGATGCTATGATCGGCTATATTGAGAACAGGAAGATGACCGAGCCGACTGCGGCGGCAATGACGCCGGTAACGGATTATCAGGAGCCCGAGTACAAGCGCACAGCGCTGGATGGCAAAGTGAACATGGTCTGGCACAATATCGCCGGAGCGGCGGGAAATGATACTTTCGCAGGCAGGATCGCCAATACGCAGTCCGTAAATGTGGTAGCGCCTACCTGGTTCGTCGTTCTTAATGACACCGGTTCTGTAGAAGTGCGCGCGACCCAGGCTTACGTGGATGCCGCCCACGAGAGAGGGATGAAAGTGTGGGCAGTGCTGGATAATTTCACCGGTCCTGAAGGAGTGCAGCAGAAGTTCCTTGCCTCCGGCGAGGCGAGAAGCGCGGTCATTTCCAAGGTGGTCGATACAGCGCTTGAGATGGGGATCGACGGCATCAACGTGGATATCGAGGGGATCTCGGAGAAGTACGGTGAAGACTTTATCGAATTTGTGAGAGAACTCTCTATCGCCTGCCGCGGAGCAGGACTTGTTCTGTCTGTGGATAACTACGTGCCTTATAATTTCAACAACCATTACCGCCTCGACGAGCAGGGGGTCTTCGCCGACTACGTAGTGATCATGGGATATGACGAGCACTATGCGGGCAGCCAGGAGCCCGGAAGCGTTGCGTCCATCGGCTATGTGACTTACGGGATCGAGGAAGCCCTCAAGTGTGTTCCCGCCGAGAAACTGATCAACGGTATTCCGTTCTATTCCAGGATCTGGAAGACCGCAGCGGATGGTGTGACAAGTACGGCTTACGGCATGAACGAACTGCAGATTTTCATTGCCAATCACAATATGGAAGTGGAATGGAACGCCGCGGCCGAACAGAATTATGCCGAAGTCTCCGAAGATGACGCGACCTACCAGATCTGGATAGAGGACGCGGAATCCATCGAGAAAAAGCTTGAAGTTATGCAGGCGCACGGCATCGCAGGCGTTGCGGAGTGGTGTCTCGGAATGGAAAGCGCGGATGTCTGGACAGTCATCGCCGATTACATGAATAAGTGAGTCCGGAAAGGAAGCAATGACAACAGAGTATGTGGTTATGAATGAGGAGGCGCCTGACCTGTCTGTGATCAAACGGGCCGGGCGGATCATAAAGGAAGGCGGACTCGTAGCTTTCCCGACTGAGACAGTGTACGGGCTGGGCGGCGACGCGCTCAATCCCGAGTCCTCCCGGAAGATATATGAGGCGAAAGGAAGACCTTCTGACAACCCCCTGATCGTGCATATATGCAGACTGGAAGATATAGAGCCCATCGTCCGCGAGATACCGCCTGAAGCGAAAAAACTCGCGGAAGCTTTCTGGCCCGGCCCTCTGACTATGATCTTCAGAAAGAGCAGCCTGGTCCCGAAGGAAACGACGGGCGGCCTTGATACAGTCGCGGTGCGCTTTCCGAGCAATAAGATCGCCCAGGCCCTGATCGACGCGGCGGGCGGCTATATCGCGGCTCCCAGCGCCAACAGATCCGGAAGGCCCAGCCCGACTTTGGCAAAATATTGTCTGGAGGATCTTGACGGCAGAGTGGAGATGATCATCGACGGCGGACAGGTGGGGATCGGGTTGGAATCCACCATTATCGATCTCACAGAGGACGAGCCGGTGATACTGCGGCCCGGATTTATTAACAAAAAGATGCTGCAGGAAGTACTCGGAAGGGTAGAAGTTGACTCGACGCTGATCACACCGGATTCGGGGATCGCCCCCAAGGCGCCTGGAATGAAGTACCGGCACTACGCTCCTAAAGGCGAACTGGTGATTATTGAGGGAGAACGTGATAAAGTAGTATCGGAGATCAACAGAGCGGCCGGTTATAACAGGGCGCACGGCCTGAGGACCGGAGTCATCTGCACGGATGAGACGCGGGACCTGTACGACGCGGATTGCGTCAAGAGCGCGGGACCGCGCGGAGATGAGGACAGCGTTGCAAGGGAACTGTTTCGTATCCTGAGGGAATTTGATGACGATGGCGCTGAGCGCATCTACTCGGAATCCTTCAGCGGCGGAGAACTCGGGCAGGCGATCATGAACCGCCTGATGAAGGCAGCCGGGCACAGGGTTGTTCGGACTGACGAAGGAGAAACACTGCATTTCAAGTGATATTTTGGCAGGGATGCGGTTTTAATACACTCAATATGATGGAGGACTAAAATGAAAAATGTAGTAATTATGGACCACCCGTTGATCAAGCACAAGATTGGTCTGATCAGGCGCAAGGAAATCGGAACCAAGGAGTTCCGTGAGACCATCGGCGAGATCGCTATGCTCGAGTGCTATGAAGCTACAAGAAATCTGGAGCTCGAGGATGTCGAGATCGAGACACCCATCTGCAAGACAACTGTGCAGGAGATCAAGGGCAAGAAGCTTGCGGTCGTTCCGATCCTGAGAGCAGGCCTTGGAATGGTGGACGGCATGCTGACAATGATCCCCGCTGCGAAGGTCGGCCACATCGGACTTTACAGAGATCCCGAGACACTGGCGCCGGTGGAATACTACTGCAAGCTCCCCGCTGACTGCGCGGAGAGAGAGATCTTCGTCGTCGATCCCATGCTGGCTACAGGCGGCTCCGCTCTGGAAGCTGTTGAGATGCTCAAGAAACACGGCTGCAGAAAGCTTCACTTCCTGTGCATCATCGCTGCCCCTGAGGGAATCAAGGCCTTCACAGAGGCACATCCCGACGTAGATCTTTACATCGGCGCTGTAGATGATCACCTGAACGATCACGGCTATATCGTTCCCGGCCTTGGCGACGCGGGCGACAGGATCTTCGGAACAAAGTAATTTCAGGAGGAGAGCATGGCTGTCAAAATGACCGGCAAACGAAGCGATTATATTACCTGGGACGAGTATTTCATGGGAGTGGCCCAGCTCTCGGCTCTCCGTTCCAAGGACCCCAATACGCAGGTCGGCTCCTGTATTGTGAGCAAAGCGCATAAGATCCTTTCCATGGGATATAACGGGTTTCCGATCGGCTGCTCGGATGATGACTTCCCCTGGGCGAGGGAGGGCGATACGCTCAATACCAAGTATCCCTTCGTGACACACAGTGAACTCAACGCCATACTCAATTACCGGGGAGGGAGCCTGGAGGGAGCAACTTTGTACGTATCTTTGTTCCCCTGCAATGAGTGCGCAAAAGCGATCATTCAGAGCGGGATCAGCACAGTGGTTTACGACAGCGACAAATACGCTTCTTCCGACATGACGATCGCAAGCAAGCGGATGTTTGACGCGGCGGGAGTCCGGTACTATCAGTACCAGAGGACCGGAAGAAAGGTCGAAGTGGACTTATAAAAAGTGAAATAACAAAAAAGAGGCGGCCACTACGGCGTGCCTCTTTTTTGATGTCTTTAATGTCTGGGCAGGCTGAAAGTCTTACTGGAATTTTTTGCCTTCTGCCTGCGCCTTGTTGTAGCGTTCGACGATCTTCAGGATCTTTTCCCTGGGATCGAGCAGGTCGCTGATGGAGCTGTCGTGGTTGAGCGTGTCGATGAGATAAGCGAGGTATTTGCTCATGCCGCAGCACACGTACCAGGGGCGCTCCTTGAGTTCGGGTTTCTGGTAGATCAGGTTTGTTGTGATGATCTTGTCGAACTTGCCTTCCGCATAGGCTTTATCAAATTTCTCGATTCCATCAGTGAAGAGTCCGAAGGTCTCGCAGATGAAAACTCTGCGGGCTTTTCTTTTCTTGAGGGCTCCGGCCACTTCAAGGATGCTGTCGCCGGAGGAGAGCATATCATCGATGACGACCATATCCTTGCCTTCGACGCTTGAGCCGAGGAATACATGGTCGAGAACCGGGTTTACGCCGTTTACGAAAGTGGAGTAATCGCGGCGCTTGTAGAACATACCCATATCCAGACCCAGTACGTTGGCATAGTAAACTGCGCGCTTCATGCCGCCCTCGTCCGGGCTGATGATGAGCATATGATCTTTGTCGACCTTAAGGTCATCCACACTGCGCAGGAGTCCTTTAATAAACTGGTAGGCGGGCTGAACGGTGTCAAACCCGTTAAGCGGGATCGCGTTCATGACGCGGGGATCATTTGCGTCAAAGGTGATAATGTTGTCTACGCCCATGCGCACCAATTCCTGAAGCGCGATGGCGCAGTCGAGAGATTCTCTGGAGGTGCGCTTGTGCTGGCGGCTCTCATAGAGATAGGGCATGATCACGGTGATCCTGCGCGCCTTGCCGCCGATAGATGCGATCACTCTCTTGAGGTTCTGATAGTGATCGTCGGGGGACATGTGGTTGGTGATCCCGAACATTTTGTAGGTCTCACTGTAATTTACAACATCTGCAAGGAGATAGAGATCCATTCCGCGGACAGACTTGGAAAGCACGCCTTTGCCTTCACCGGTACCGAAACGGGGAAGATCACAGTTAATGATATAAGAAGGGCTCTTGTAACCGATATAAGCGACGGAACCCTTGTGCTCACTTTCGCGCTCCGCTCTCCAACGGGTGAGATAGTAATCGATCTCGGAAGCCATTTGCTCGCAGCCCAGGACGGGAATGATCCCCAGGGAACCTGCAGGTATTGAATCCAAATGCCGTTTGTCGTGTTTCTTGATCGGTTCCATCGTGTTGAGATGTAGATTTTCGGCGTTTTTGATTGGTTCCATTAGCCATCCTCGCTTTCTGACTTTAGTAAGAAACTAGTGGGTCTTTTTAATGATGAGCGGCGTTCCGCTGCCTGCGCTTGAGGACGCGGATATCGCTGCCGGTGAGCTTGTAGAGTTCGTAATCATTGGTGATCCTTGAAAAAACGCGGTCGGAATACCTGGACTGCATTTCAGCAAGGGAAAGGTTTGTTGAGATCACGGTCGATTTACGGTTCAGATGGCGTTCATTCAGGCAGGCAAAGAGCTGCGCCGATATGAACTGGTTGGTAAGTTCTGTTCCGAGGTCATCAATGATGAGCAGGTCGCATTCGTAGAGATCCAGGATAAAACTCCGCAGCTCCTCCTTGGTCCTTACGTCGAAGGAATACATGGAAAGCTTGTCAAAGAGTGCGGCCGCGCTGAAGTAGAGGACGGAATGTCCTGTCTCAAGGACTTCCTTTGCGATGCAAATGGATAAAAAGGACTTCCCGGTTCCTACCGTACCATATAAATAGAGATTCCGGTATACTGTATCGAATTCCGCTGCCATTCTTCTGCATGCGGCGGCAGCAATGCGGAACCGCTTGAGGTCCTCGCCCTGATAATAGTTCTCTGAAAGAATGCCAAAATTCTGCTCGGTCACCAGTTCTTTCAGATGGGAATGGCTGTAGAGGATCTCGACTTCTTTCTGGCGGAAGCAGCGGCATTTTTGCCCGTCCACAAAGCCGGTGTCGCCGCATAAAGGGCACTCGGGGCTTACAGTGAGATAATCCTCAGGGTAGCCGTGAGAGACAAGAAGCTCTTTTTTTCTTGCCGCGATCTCTTCGAGCTGCGGGCGCACAAAACCGGGAGAAACGGAAGAGTCATTCTTCTTTTCTCCCAATCGTGAATGAAGATAATCCACGGCAATCTCTGAGACACGGTCCGAAAGCTGCCGGAATTCGGGAATTCGGGCATAGACCTCATCCCTGCGCTGCAGAGTCAGCTGATGCCGCCGGTTCTGCTTCTGCATATAGCCGCGCATGATCTCGTCATACTGTTCTCTTGTCAGTGACACCTGTTTTCTCCCGGATTAGTTGCTAAGAATATCTTTCTCGAGCTCGTCAAAGTCATACTGATTCTGCTCGAACTGGTTGAAGGGGTTGGCGGAAGGCCTGACACCCTGAGCGCCGCGCCCTTTTCTGCTGAAACTGGATACGGAGCGCTCCGCCTGTTTGGGGGTGGTAATACCGCGCTCAGCCCAGTTGACAGCCACTTTCTGGATATAGCGGAAATCCTTCTTACCCCTGTCGATGCAGTACTGCAGGAGATAATCGATCAGCGCGTCAGAGAAGTGGAGCTGTTCGGAAATATAGTATACAGACTCAACCTCGCTGGGCGCAAGGGGTTTCCCGATATACTGCTCGATGATATACAGAAGCTGTGCCCGCTTGGTGCTGCTCTTGAAAGCTTCCACGGAAGCTGCGTCGGGATGCCGGAAAGAGGTCTTGCGCTCTTCGGCTTCCGGTTCTGCCTTTTCAGTGGGAAGCTGTTCTGCAGCATTCATTGAGCCTGCAGCCGGCGCAGCGGCAGGCTGTACAGGGGCAGACTCTGCGGGAACATTGTGCTGTGCAGGGATCGCCATAGCCTGGAGCCGGGGAACTGCGGGCGCAGTGCGGGTCTCTTTTTCGGAAAAGACAGAGTCATCCTCTGTTCCGCCGGATACAAGCCCGCCGCGGAAAGGTACAGGATAACCCTGAGCTTCGCTTTCCGCCCTGGGAGACACCATGCGCAGGGACATAAGATCGCCTGCTCCGCTGTATTCGAGCACAATAAGGCCGCGGCGCTCCCAATAGCGGAGCGAGCGCATAACTTCTCTCTCCGTGTGGTTGAACTGATCGGCCATATCCGGGATGCTCGTGGTCCTTCCCGCGTTCATCATCCGCAGAAGATAGAGATAGACCTTGAGCTGCGCGTCATTGGCGTCCTTCATGTACTTATCGATAAAGAGATTGGAGATCAGGGTGGAGCCCAGATCTGCCTCGCTGTAAACCGTGAACAATGCACAAACCTCCCATATCTGTCCGGCGGGTCAGGATAGCCGCACAGACGCTCATGATTCCCCAAGTCTTATCAGAGCTCTGCGCAGTCCCGCGCGGAAAAAGTCTTTATAATCCCGGCCGCTTAGGATCTGTCGATACATGCGGCAAAATAGCATAATTTGATAAGTGCAGTATAGCATAGGCAAATATGCACGGAAATGGTCATTTTGTCCATAATTTTTGGCGGCGGCGGGAATCGGACGGCGGCCGGAACAATTGTGGATAATGAGGATAAAGTGGAAAAAACTCCCGAAATGCCTTAATAAGGGGCACTTCGGGAGAACAGGATATCCACATCGTTTTGCGGCTGTATTGGGGGGATGATGTGGAAAAGTCGGAAAGGGAAGCTCACATAACCAGCTTTTTCCCTACTTCATTGATATTTCCGGCCCCCATAGTTATCACCAAATCATCCGATTGGCAATTTTTCAGAAGGTAATCTTCAATTTCTTCAAAAGTATCCAGGCAGAGGCAGGGATGCCCGAGCTGTTCGATCTTTTCGGCCAGTGTGTGTGAGCTGATCCCAAGATCGTCAGTCTCTCTGGCGGGGTATATTTTGGCAAGGATCACGTGATCCGCCAGCGTAAGTGCCTGGGCGAATTCATCCATCAGCGCCTTGGTCCTTGTATAGGTGTGGGACTGGAAGACGCACCAGACTTCTCTGTGAGGGAAACTCTGAGCGGTCCTGAGCGTAGCCTCGATCTCTGTGGGATGATGCGCGTAGTCGTCTATGACGGTAAATCCGTTCCTGCTTCCCAGGATCTGGAAACGTCTCTCGGTTCCGGTATAACCTGCCAGAGCTGCCGCAGTGTACTTGCGGTCAATGCCGAGGCAGTCCGCCGCAGCAGCTGCTGCGAGAGAGTTGTAAACATTGTGCTCGCCGGGAACTCCCAGGGTGACCGCCTGCCTGTTGACAGTGCCGTCGACTGAACGTGAGCAGAGAGTGTAGGAGGCACGTGCGAACTGATCATAAGTGATGTCCTCGGGCCAGTAATCCGCGCTGTTGTCAGGACCGTAGAGGACCACTTTGCATTCGAGGCCGCCAGAGATCTCCTCGTAGTCGGGGATCTGTGTATTGATGATCAGCGCGCCGTCCGCGGGAATAAGCCGGGCAAATTTTCTGAAGGAGCGCCGGATGTCATCCAGATCCTTGAAGAAGTCCAGGTGATCCGCGTCGATATCCAGAATGATGCCGATGCCCGGGAACATATCGAGGAAACTGTTCGTGTATTCGCAGGCTTCCGCGGCAAAATATTCACTGCGGCCGATCCTGACGTTTCCGCCGATGCTGTCCAGAATGCCTCCGATGGAAAGGGTGGGATCCGTTCCGGCGGCCATCATGATCTCCGAGATCATGGATGTCGTAGTGGTCTTGCCGTGGGTTCCGCTTATAGCGACGGGATCCTTATATCCGCGCATGATCTGGCCCAGAAGAACGGACCTTGTTATGTGCGGGATCTTGTTCTCCATAACAGCTATATACTCCGGATTATCCGGACGGATCGCCGCTGTAAAGACGACGAGATCGATGTCGGGTGTTATATTTTCCTTCTTCTGGCCGATAATGACTTTGATGCCGTCAGCAGCCAGTTCATCGGTAATGGAAGAAGCGGCGCGGTCAGATCCGGAGACCTCAAAGCCTCTGCTGCGAAGGATCTGTGCGAGACCGCTCATGGAGATTCCGCCGATCCCTGAAAAATAGACGTGGATCGGCTTGTCAAAATCGAGCTGATACATATGCCCTCCCTGAATGTATTGATAGTCAGAAGCGCAGTGCTTCTTATCTGATTGAGTTGACGTTCGTATCATACAATAAGAAGTCATACAAGTCAAAGGAGTATCCGAATGGAGCATATGATCCTCCCGAAATAAGCAGAAATTGTCTGGCAATAAAACATAATTGCGTATAAAGTAGAACGATTTGGCACATATAATGTACAGTTTCATTTCTGTATTCGGTATGGTATAATATCATTGCAAAATTATAAACGTTATTATGTAAAAGATTTTGCAAAAACCATACCAGAGGTGGCAACATGATAGTTAAGAAAGAAATGATCGCTATGCTGTTGGCAGGCGGCCAGGGAAGCAGACTTGGAATTCTTACATCAAACATGGCCAAACCGGCGGTATCCTTTGGCGGGAAGTACAGGATCATTGACTTTCCGCTCAGTAACTGCATCAATTCAGGTGTAGATACTGTAGGTGTACTGACGCAGTATATGCCGCTGAGGCTGAATACGCACGTCGGGATCGGAATCCCGTGGGACCTCGATAAGAATGTGGGAGGAGTCACGGTACTGTCTCCGTATGAGAAGATCTCGCATACGGACTGGTACACGGGGACTGCGAACGCGATCTATCAGAATCTCACGTATATGGAGAGCTACAACCCCGATTATGTGCTTATTCTGTCCGGTGATCATATCTATAAGATGGATTACGAGTCGATGTTGGATTTCCATAAGGAAAACAATGCAGAAGTAACTATCGCTGTCATGCCGGTACCAAAGGAAGAGGCGAGCCGCTTCGGGATCATGATCACTGACGAGAACAGAAAGGTCGTGGACTTTGAGGAGAAGCCCGCTCATCCCCGCAGCAATCTGGCTTCCATGGGTATTTATATATTCAACTGGAAGACGCTCAGGGAAGCGCTGGTGACCAACAAGGAACAGCCCAATCTGGATTTCGGCAAGCACATCATTCCGTACTGCCGCGATAAGGGAGCTCCTCTCTACGCGTACGAGTTTAACGGATACTGGAAAGATGTCGGGACCCTGACCTCCTATTGGGAAGCTAATATGGAGCTCATAGACATCGTTCCGGAGTTTAACCTGTACGAGGAGTACTGGAAGATCTACACAAAGAGCACTTCCAATGTTCCGCAGTATTTTGGCACAGAAGGCACTGCGGAGCGGACGATCATCGGCGAAGGAACAGAAATCTACGGCAGAGTTTACAACTCTGTGATCGGTTGTGACGTGACCATCGGAGAGGGCGCGGAAGTAAGGGACTCGATCCTTATGAACGGCACCCGCGTTGGCGCAGGCAGCAGACTCTATAAAGTCATTGCCGCGGAGAATGTCACGATCGGGAACGGAGCAGTCCTTGGTGAAGGCCGCGACATCCCCAACGAAACAAGATCCGATATCTACAGGGACGGTCTTGTGACGCTCGGAGAAGGAACGGAGATCCCGGCCGGAGTGCGCATCGGAAAGAATGTCATGATTTCCGGTGTCACGACCGCAGATGATTACCCTGGCGGAATGCTTGAAAGCGGCAGAACTCTGGTGAAAGAAGGTGACGTAGAATGAGGGCGGTAGGAATTATCTTGGCCGGCGGCAACAGCAAACGAATGAAGGAACTGTCCAGAAAGAGGGCTGTGTGCGCGATGCCCGTGGCGGGAAGTTATCGCAGCATAGACTTTGCGCTCAGCAATATGGAACACTCCAGAATTCAGAAAGTTGCTGTCCTTACGCAGTATAATTCCCGGAGTCTGAATGAACACCTTGCATCGTCAAAATGGTGGGATTTCGGGCGCAAGCAGGGAGGATTGTTCCTCTTTACGCCTTCCTTTGCGGACGCCAGCAGTCAGTGGTACCGGGGAACAGCTGACGCGATCGCGCAGAATATCAGTTTTCTCAAGACATCTCACGAACCCTATGTGGTGATCACATCGGGCGACTGTGTTTACAAGATGGATTACAATGATGTTCTCGAATATCATATGGAAAAGAGAGCGGATATCACTGTAGTGGTCAAGGAAATGCCGGAAAACTTTAATGTGGAACGGTATGGCACAGTGCAGATGGATGCGGACGGCAGGATCCAGGAATTCGTGGAGAAACCGGTCGTTGCGCAATTTAACACAATTTCATGCGGAATCTACGTGATCAGAAGGAGACTTCTGATAGAATTTCTGGAGAAGTGCATGGAAGAGAACCGGTACGATCTGGTTCAGGATATCCTCATCCGCTACAGAGGCCTGAAGAGAATCTACGGTTACAAGCTGCACAACTATTGGAGCAATATTGCGACTGTTGAGGATTATTACAGGACGAATATGGATTTTCTGAATCCGGAGATCAGGGATTATTTCTTCAAACAGTATCCGGACGTTCACTCGAAGGTGGCCGACCTTCCTCCCGCGAAGTACAACGTGGGAGTGCACATCCGTAACAGCTTGCTGTCGAGCGGATGTATCGTGAACGGAACGGTGGAGAATTCCGTATTGTTCCAGCAGGTCTATGTTGGCAATAATTGTGTAATTAGGAATTCACTCATTTTGAATGATGTTTACATCGGAGACAATACTATCATTGAGAACTGCATCGTGGAGAGCGGCGACACCATTCAGGCAAATTCCTGTTACAAAGGTGAAAATGGTATAAGGATCGTTGTTGAAAAAGGCGAACGTTATACCATTTAGAAATGGAGAACGCTATGCAGGTGACGGATGTAAGAGTTAGAAGAATTGCCAAAGAAGGCAAGATGAAGGCAGTCGTCTCTATTACTATCGATCAGGTTTTCGTGGTACACGATATCAAGGTCATCGAAGGCGAAAAAGGTCTTTTTATCGCAATGCCGAGTAAGAAATCGGCGGATGGAGAGTACAGAGACATAGCCCATCCCATCAATACAGAAACCAGAGCGATGCTCGAGAGCATTATTCTGGAAGAGTATGAAAACAGTGCTTTGCAGGAAGATACTACACCTACAGGTACAACAGCATAGCATCGCACGAACAATTAATAGCTGAATATCGAAATTGCGGAAAGTATCGCTGCGCGCCTTTTAAAGGCGCCGCGCCGATACTTTTCTTGACGTCCGGCCGGTATTTGTGGTATGTAAGGAAATACGCGGCGCAGTGCGCGCGGCAGCAGGTCAAAACAGTGAAAAACAGCTGATTGGAGCAAACAATGGATTCTTACTATATTATCGCAGGACTTGGCAATCCGGGCTTAAAATATGACGGCACGCGGCACAACGTGGGTTTTAAAGTGATCGACGAACTGGCTGACCGATTTCACATCGACAGGCCCGTCCGCTTCGGAAAATCCATGATCGGAAAAGGAACGATCGGGGGAGAGAAAGTGATCCTGGTCAAGCCGCTTACATACATGAACCTGAGCGGAGAGGCTGTAAGGGAGATCTGCAGCTATTACAAGGCAGATCCCGCGGACCACCTTATTGTGATCTCCGATGATGTGGATCTTCCCGTCGGACATCTGAGGATCAGAAAGAAGGGCAGCGCAGGCGGTCATAACGGGCTCAAGAATATCATCCTGCATCTGGGAACCGACGAGTTCACAAGAGTCAGGATCGGAGTGGGCGGGAAACCTGCCCCGGGATCGGACCTGGCGAACCACGTGCTCGGTCATTTTTCCTCTGAGGACAGGCCGGTCATAGAAGAAGCTTACGCGAAGGCCGCTGACGCAGTGGAGTGCGCGATCGGACAGGGGCCGGACAAGGCGATGAACCTTTATAATACGAAAAAACAGAAGAAGCAGAAGAAACAGAAAAAAGAGGCCGAAACCGCGGAAGCGGCTTCGGAGGTAGGTGAAAATGCCGACATTAACAGCTCCGCTGAAGGAATCTGAAAACTATAACAAAATAGTGGAAGCTTTACAGAACGGCTCTTTCAGCGTGCTGGCGGAAGGGTGCGCGGAAGCACAGAAGCTTCATATGATCTACAGCCTTTACAGGGAGAGTTCTCTCTCTGCACTGGCGAGGTTCCGCCTGATCGTGACTTACAGTGACCAGAGGGCGAGGGAGATCAAGGAGGCTTTTCGGTTTTATGACAAAAACACCGTCCTGTTTCCGGCCAAAGACCTGATCTTTTATCAGGCAGATATCCGCGGAAGAGAGCTGGATACCGAGCGGATCCGGTGCCTTAGAAGGATCATGGAGGGAAGCCAGACAACGGTGGTCACGACCTTCTCCGCGCTGATGACGCCCCAGGTGCCCCTGGACGTTCTGCAAAAGAGCGTCATAGAGGTCAAAAAGGGAGGAGAGCTGTCCCTCACAGAGGCTGCAGAGCGCCTGGTCTGTCTGGGATATGAGAAGCAGTATCAGGTGGAAAAGCCCGGACAGTTCGCGATCCGGGGCGGAATTCTCGACGTTTATGACCTGACGGAGGACAACCCCATCAGGATCGAACTCTGGGGAGATGACGTGGAGGCGATCCACTCTTTTGACGTGCTGAGCCAGAGATCCATCGCGCCGCTTCAAAAAGTTACGATCTACCCGGCCACGGAGATGATTCTCTCAAACAGTAAGCTCAGAGACGGCTTCGAGCGCATCCGGAAAGAGGAAAAAAGAGTAGAGAAGCTCTACAGGGATCAAAACCATACCGAGGAGGCGCACCGCCTTAAGACCACGATCGCCCGTATGGAAGAGGAGGCGATGGAGTGGCGGCAGTTCGGACCTCTTGAGAGTTATATTCACTATTTTTACCCGCTCACAGAGAACTTCCTCAATCTTTTCCCCAAGCGCGCAGCCATGATCTTTGTGGATGAGCCCTACAGAGTGAAGCAGCATGCGGACGCAGTGGAAATGGAATTTACACAGAGCATGACGAGCCGGGCGGAGAAGGGATATGTTCTTCCGGGCCAGATGTCGCTCTTAAGTTCCGCGGAGTCGGTGACGGAGCAGATGCTGGGGTACCGCTGCGTCGGCGTCGCCGGTCTTGCGAGCGGATGCGGCTACATGAATCCTGATGTGACCGTAACGATCGGAGCCAGGACTATGTCCGCCTTTAACAAGAGCTTCGACGCGCTTGAGAAGGACCTTATGTCATACCGCAGGAAGGGATACAGAACGATCCTCTATTCCCCGTCGAGAACGAGAGCCAGGAGACTGGCGCAGGATCTGACTAATGACGGGATCACTGCTTTCTACAGCGAAAACCCGGAGAGAAAGCTCGATCCCGGCGAGATCATGACTTATTACGGGCAGATCAAGCAGGGATTTGAGTATCCCGATATAAAATTCGCGGTCATTGCGGAGTCCGATATTTTCGGCGCCGAGAAAAAGAAGAAAGCGAAGAAGAAAAAGTACGAGGGAGAGCAGATCCAGGCTTTCTCGGAACTTAAGATCGGTGATTATGTGGTGCACGAGGACCATGGGATCGGCATATACCGCGGCGTGGAGAAGATCGAGGTCAACCACATCGCCAAGGACTATATCAAAATAGAGTACGGCGGAGGCGGTACTCTCTATGTGCTGCCCACAGAGCTCTCTGTACTGCAGAAATATGCTTCTGCGGGTTCGGCCAAGCCCAAACTGAACAAGCTCGGCACGCAGGAGTGGGGCAACACCAAGAGCAAGGTCAAGAGCGCCGTGGACGAAATCGCGGAGGACCTTGTGCAGCTTTATGCGGCCAGGCGGGAGAAGAAAGGGCATCAGTTCGGCCCTGATACCGTGTGGCAGAAGGAGTTCGAGGAGTTGTTCCCCTACGAGGAAACAGATGACCAGCTCACGGCTATTGAAGATACCAAAAAGGATATGGAGAGCGACCGCATCATGGACCGCCTGATCTGCGGAGATGTCGGCTACGGCAAAACAGAGATCGCGGTACGGGCTGCCTTCAAGGCGGTCATGGAAGGAATGCAGGTGGCAGTTCTCGTTCCTACCACGATCCTGGCCCAGCAGCATTACAACACATTTGTGGAGAGAATGCGCAGGTATCCCATTACTATCGGGATGCTTTCCAGATTCCGCACGCCGGCTGAGCAGAAACAGACGATCAGCGAGGTCTCCAAGGGTCTCTGCGACATTGTCATCGGAACTCACAGGCTTTTGTCCAAGGACGTCAAATTCAAGAACCTTGGCCTTCTTGTGGTGGACGAAGAGCAGCGCTTCGGCGTCTCCCACAAGGAAAAGATCAAGAAGATGAAGGAAAATGTGGATGTCCTGACTCTGTCCGCGACGCCCATTCCCAGGACGCTGCACATGAGCCTTGTCGGGATCCGCGATATGTCGGTCCTTGAGGAAGCGCCGGAGGGACGTGTGCCTATACAGACCTACGTCATGGAATATGATGAGGAAATGGTCAGGGAGGCCATAATCCGTGAGCTGTCCAGAAAAGGGCAGGTTTACTTTGTGCACAACCGGGTAAATGACATCGATGTAGTGACAGCCCGCCTGCAGCAGCTCGTCCCGGAGGCGCGGATCGCCTTCGCGCACGGCCAGATGAGCGAAGAGCAGCTTGAGAAGATCATGTATGACTTCATCGACGGGGAGATCGATGTTCTCGTCTCCACGACTATCATCGAGACCGGCCTTGATATTTCAAATGTCAACACGATCATCATCCGCGAATCGGATAAAATGGGCCTGTCGCAGCTCTATCAGCTGAGAGGAAGAGTCGGCAGGACGGGACGCACAGCCTACGCCTTTTTGATGTACCGCAGAGACCGCGTCCTGCGCGAAGTTGCCGAAAAGCGCCTGCGCGCCATCAGGGAATACACGGAGCTCGGCAGCGGGTTCAAAATAGCGATGAGGGACCTTGAGATCCGGGGAGCGGGCAGTATACTCGGCAGGGCGCAGCACGGCCACATGCAGGCGGTCGGCTACGATCTTTACTGTAAGCTTCTTAACACTGCGGTCAAACAGGCAAAGGGCGAGCCGGTGAAGGAAGAGCGCACCGTGCGCGTAGGCCTGAGTGTGGACGCGTTTCTGCCTGAGAGCTATATCATCAACGAGGAACAGAAACTGGAGATCTACAAAAAGATCGCAGCTATCGAATCCACAGAAGATTACGACGACGTGAGGGAAGAACTGAAGGACCGCTTCGGGGATATCCCGGCGCCCGCGGGAAATCTTCTGCGGATCGCGCTCATCCGCTCGGTGGCAGCCAGGATCGGGATCAGCGAGATCGCGGGAACACCCGGCACGATCCGATTCTACATGGATCCCAAGGCCAGAGTCCACGCGGAGAATATCCCGTCCCTGCTGCGCAACTACCGCAAAAACCTTGCTTTCAGCGTCAAAGGCTTCAGCGGCCGCGGCGTTCCGGAATTCTTGTACCAGTACAAGGCGGTAGGCGTGACTGTCCGCGACGAGGAGATCCTCCTGACGTCAGTTGAGGAACTTCTTGTGGCGATGGCGAACAAACTGATCGGGTGAAGGTGGGTGCTAAGATGAACTGCTTTTTGGCCTGATGAATGGCACATTCAAAAGAAACACAAACTGGTTATATAAAAAATACATTTTTTGATGCTATTAATATGTTCAGATGTGACTATACTGATTGTAAACAAAAGGAAGCAGACAGGAGGTCATTATGAACACTATGGATTCAGCCGCTGCGATCAGCAGCACCAGAGAAGACAGTCTGAAAAAACTTGTATTCGCGGGAATATTTGCGGCACTCACATACATTGTATTTACATTTTTATCGATCCCGATTCCCACAATCGCCGGTGACAAAGTAACAGTTCACCTCGGCAACGCATTCTGCGTGCTGGGTGCCCTGATCCTCGGCAGTTTCTACGGGGGAGCCGGCGGCGCTCTCGGCCTTACGATCGCGGACCTTATGGATCCCGTTTACATCGTGCAGGCGCCGATCACATTTGTGATCAAGTTCCTGATGGGCATCCTTGTGGGCGCCATCGCACACAGGATGGGCCACATCTCGACAGAGAAAGACCTGGGCAAGGTATTCCGCTGGACAGTAGCAGCAGTCGCAGCAGGCCTCCTTTTCAACGCGGTCTGCGATCCCACGATCCGCTACTTCTACAAGATTTTGATCCTCGGTAAACCGGCTGCAGAGGTATCCTTCGCGATCAACATCGGCGTGACAGCCATCAATTCCGTGGTTTCCGCTTTCATCGCGACAGGTCTTTACATGTCGCTCAGGGCACCGCTCAAGAAGACCGGATTGTTCTTCTACTTCTGATAGTATTGAATGAATGGAAACCCCCTGCCGCGTGGCGGCAGGGGGTTTTTGTTGTATTTTGGGATGGTCTTCCGCGCGAGGTCTTCTTACCTGCTTGTCAGCTCTGGATTCCCTGTGTCTTCTCACCGACTTCGTCGAGCAGGCGGAGCTTGGTGTCATACAGCTTCCTGGAAAGGTCGACGTAGATCTGGTGAGGGTTGACGAGACGTCTGGATTCCTCCCAGAGGGTGTCCTGTTCGGCCAGGCACTCTTTGCGGATGTCCATGGTCTTGGGGAATGTGTAGACACACTCGCCGTTTAAGAACAGAGGGATCATCAGCTCTCTGAGCTCGAATTCGTTGGCTTCCAGGCGGGTCTTCTTCCAGGGCTCTGCGGGATCGAAGAGCACCAGAGGACGCTCGTCGGTGAAGGTCTCTTCCTCGAGGCAGATGAGGTCTGCGATGATCTTGTGAGAAGCCTTCTCGTAGATGCGGTAGATCTTCTTGTTGCCGGGGTTGGTCACCTTTTCGGTGTTCTCGGAAAGCTTGATCTTGGGCTCGAAGGAGCCGTCCGGGTTCTGGATCGCAGCAAGCTTGTAGACGCCGCCGAAGGACGGGTTGTCTTTAGCTGTGATCAGGTGTGTGCCGACGCCCCAGGAAGTGATGGTCGCGCCCTGGTTCTTCAGGGAATCGATCAGGTGCTCATCCAGGTCGTTGGAGGCGGAGATGATGGCATCCGGGAAACCGGCCTCATCGAGCATCTTGCGGGCTTTCTTGGAGAGGTAGGCAAGGTCGCCGCTGTCGAGGCGGATGCCGTAGCCTTTGCCGAGTTTGCCTTTGTCGCGCAGATACTGGAATGTTTTGATCGCGTTCGGGACACCGGATTTGAGGGTGTCATAGGTATCCGCGAGAAGGATGCAGGCGTTGGGATACAGATCGCCGTAAGTCTTGAAGGCGGTCAGCTCGTCCGGGAAGCTCATGATCCAGCTGTGGGCATGCGTGCCCTTTACGGGGACGTCAAAGAGCTGTCCGCATAGTACATTGGATGTTCCGACACATCCGGCGATAACTGCCGCGCGTGCGCCGTAAGTTCCCGCGTCGGGGCCCTGAGCGCGGCGAAGTCCGAATTCCATGATTCCGTCACCGCGGGCTGCATAGCAGATCCTTGCTGCCTTTGTGGCAATCAGACTCTGGTGGTTGATGATGTTGAGGATCGCTGTCTCTACGAGCTGTGCTTCCATGATCGGGGCAATGACCTTTACCATGGGCTCTCTGGGGAACATAAGGGATCCTTCGGGAATAGCGTAGATAGTGCCGGTGAAGCGGAAATCGGCGAGATAGGCGAGGAAATCCTCGTCAAAGATGCCAAGTCCGCGAAGATAATCGATGTCTTCTTTGCTGAAATGGAGCTCTTTGATATACTTTACAAGCTGTTCGATCCCGCACATGATCGAATAGCCGCCGCCGAAGGGATTATTTCTGAAGAACGCGTCGAAGATGACAGTATTGTTCTCTTCCTTATTCTTAAAATATCCCTGCATCATGGTAAGCTCATAGAGATCTGTGAGCAATGTCAGGTTCTGTCTGTCCATTTTTTTCCTCCTGGAGACAATGACTGAAACAAAGTGTTGTCAAGGGACACAGCATATGGTGATTGTTGAGATTTGTACAGAAAAATTGTTCAAATTCGCGGTGTCTTGACAGCACTATTTTCCATGATGATACTACGAAATACTCTATTTAGCAAATTCTTTGAGGAATTTTTGTCAAACAGGGGCATTTTGTTGAGCATTTTGACGGTGCGGCCGGCCTGAATAAATTTTACGGGATTGTGACAAAAGATGAAGCAGTCCTTGACAGTATTTTGCCCCAAACGTTATAATCGTTTGGTTACTATGGAGAAAGTGCAGAGTTCTGTATTTCTTCCATCCTACAAATGCTGACGAGAAAGGCGGAAGGAGAAAGATGTACAAAAAGGTTAACACCGACCTGAATTTCGTGGAAAGAGAACACAACACACTGAAATTCTGGCAAGACAATCAGATTTTTGAAAAGAGCGTGAAGGAGCGCGAGGGCTGCCCCACATATATGTTTTATGACGGCCCGCCCACGGCAAACGGAAAGCCGCACATCGGCCATGTTCTTACAAGAGTCATCAAGGACATGGTGCCGCGTTACCGCACGATGAAGGGATATCAGGTTCCCAGAAAGGCCGGATGGGATACCCACGGTCTTCCTGTAGAGTTGGAAGTTGAGAAAGAGATCGGCATCGAGGGCAAGGAGCAGATCGAAGAGTACGGGATCGCTCCCTTTGTCGAGAAGTGTAAGGAGAGTGTCTGGAAATACAAATCGATGTGGGAGGAATTCTCCGGCATCGTCGGTTTCTGGGCTGACATGGATAATCCTTACGTGACTTATTACGACGATTACATTGAGTCCGAGTGGTGGGCTCTCAAGGAGATCTGGAAGAAGGGCCTTCTTTATAAGGGCTTCAAGGTCGTTCCTTACTGCCCCAGCTGCGGAACACCGCTATCCTCCCACGAGGTGGCGCAGGGTTACAAGACTCTTAAAGAGCGCTCAGCTATCGTTCGCTTCAAGGTGGTTGACGAGGATGCCTATTTCCTGGCATGGACGACGACTCCCTGGACTCTGCCCTCCAACATCGCGCTCTGCGTGAACCCTGAGGACACATACGCCAAGGTAAAGGCGATCGACGGATGCACTTACTACATGGCGGAAGCTCTTCTTGACAAGGTCCTTGAGCCTCTGAAAGAGAAGTATGACGCGACTGCCGACGACAAGGCTTATGAAGTCCTTGAGACCATGAAGGGCAAGGATCTGGAGTACAAGCCTTACGAGCCCCTGTATGAGGAGGCCGCAAGAAGGACTGCACAGCAGCACAAGAAGGCTTTCTTCGTATACTGCGACGATTATGTAACAATGACAGACGGTACCGGCATCGTTCATATCGCGCCTGCCTTCGGTGAAGACGACGCGAGAGTCGGCCGCAAATACGACGCTCCTTTCGTTCAGCTCGTGGACGCACAGGGACGCCTCGTCGAGGGAACTCCTTTCGCGGGCATGCGCTGTAAGCCCACGCAGGCTGAGATCGAGAAAGGCGCGATCAGCGCTGATCCCGAAGTGCTTAAGGACCTGAGCGCCCGCGGGATCCTGTTCTCCGCGCCCAAGTTCGAGCACGATTATCCTCACTGCTGGCGCTGCGGAACACCGCTTCTGTACTATGCGCGCCAGTCCTGGTTCATCAAGATGACTTCTGTCAGAGATGACCTTGTGAGCGGCAACAAGAAGATCAACTGGATCCCTCCGACGATCGGAGAGGGCCGTTTCGGCAACTGGCTCGAGAACATTCAGGACTGGGGTATTTCCCGTGACAGATACTGGGGAACTCCTCTGAATATCTGGGAGTGCGAGGGCTGCGGCAACCAGGTGAGTGTCGGCAGCAGGAAAGAGCTCGCCGAGATGTCCGGAAATCCGGAAGCTGAGCACACAGAACTGCACAGACCTTATGTGGACGCGTTTACGATCACCTGCCCCGACTGCGGAGGCGTGATGCACCGCGTGCCCGAGGTCATCGACTGCTGGTTCGACTCCGGAGCAATGCCTTACGCGCAGCTCCACTATCCTTTTGAGAATAAGGATCTGTTTGAGAAATGGTTCCCCGCTGCATTCATCAGTGAAGCGGTTGACCAGACCCGCGGCTGGTTCTATTCCCTGCACGCGGAGTCAACACTCCTGTTTGATAAGCCCTGCTATGAGAACGTCATCGTTCTGGGCCTGGTCCTCGATGAGGACGGCAATAAGATGTCCAAGAGCAAGGGCAACGCGGTCGATCCTTTCACGGCTCTCAAGACACACGGCGCGGACGCGATCCGCTGGTATTTCTATACCAACAGCGCGCCCTGGCTGCCCAACAAGTTCTCTGACAAGACCGTTAAGGAAGGCCAGCGCAAGTTCCTCGGAACACTGTGGAACACCTACGCGTTCTATACTTTGTACGCGGAGATCGACGGCTTCGATCCCACGAAGTATACGCTGGATTATGACAAACTGAGCGTCATGGACAAGTGGCTGCTCTCCAGAATGAACACCATGATCGCGAGCACCGACAAGAATCTTGAGAACTACAGGATTCCTGAAGCAGCCTCCGCTCTGGAGACATTCGTGGACGAGATGTCCAACTGGTATGTGCGCCGCTGCCGCGACCGCTTCTGGGCTAAGGGCATGGAGCAGGACAAGATCAACGCCTATATGACGCTGTACACCGCCCTGGTCAATGTCTGCAAGTGCGCAGCACCCATGATCCCCTTCATGACAGAGGAGATCTACCAGAACATCGTAAGAAGCGTCGATCCCGAAGCCCCCGAGAGCATTCACCTGTGCCTGTTCCCCGTCGCTGACGAGGCACACATCGACAAGGAACTCGAGGAGAGCATGGACGAGGTCCTCAGGATCGTCGTCATGGGACGCGCATGCCGCAACGCCTCCAATATCAAGAACAGACAGCCCATCGCGCAGATGTTCGTAAAGGCAGCCAAGGGTCTTGACGCCTTCTATCAGGACATCATCAAGAATGAGCTCAATGTCAAAAAAGTGAATTTCACGGACGATGTCCGCGAGTTTACAAGTTATACATTCAAGCCTCAGCTTCGCACTGTCGGACCTAAGTACGGTAAGCAGCTGGGCGGCATCAGGAAGTACCTGGCTTCTCTGGACGGAAACGCAGCGATGGATGACCTTAAGGCAGAGGGCGCTCTGCGTTTCGATGTGAACGGCGTCGGAGTCGAGCTGACCGAAGAAGACCTTCTGATCGACACAGCGCGCAAGGAAGGTTATGTGAGCCAGGAGGACGGAGGATTTACCACTGTTCTCGATACGAACCTGACCCCTGAACTTGTGGAAGAGGGCTATGTTTACGAGCTGATCAGCAAGATTCAGACCATGAGAAAAGAATCCGGTTTCGAAGTCATGGACCGCATCCGTGTATCTCTTGACGGAAATGACAAACTGTCCGCAGTAGCTGCCAAGAATGAGGCGGCGATCGCAGGCAAGGTTCTGGCAGACAGGATCGAGAAGGATACGGAACTGGCAAATCAGAAGAAATGGGATATCAACGGTGAGAAGGTCACGATCGGTGTCCAGAAGATTTAAGGAGAACGCAAAGAATGATAAAGAGACCCACGTTTAATTTTGACAAAGATCTTTTCAAGAGAAGTGTTGAGTACAATGTACGTACAATGTACCGCCGCACCATGAAGGAAGCGACAGACCAGCAGGTCTTCCAGGCTTCCGCCATGGCTCTTAAGGACCAGATCATCGACTGCTGGATGAGGACCCAGAAGGTCTTCGACGAAAAGGATCCCAAGCAGGTCGTTTACCTGTCCATGGAGTTCCTCATGGGCCGCGCTTTCGGCAATGACGCCATCAACCTGATGGCTTATGAGCCCATCAAGCAGGCGCTCAAGGAACTCGGCTTCAAGCTTGACGCCATCGAAGACCAGGAGCCCGACGCGGCTCTGGGCAACGGCGGCCTCGGCAGACTTGCGGCGTGCTTCCTGGATTCCCTCGCAACTCTGAACTATCCCGCATACGGCGCAGGTATCCGTTACCAGTACGGTATGTTCAAGCAGGAGATCAGAGACGGCTATCAGGTGGAAGTTCCGGACAACTGGCTGGAGAACGGCAACCCTCTGGAACTGAGAAGACCTGAGTACACACAGGAAGTCCACTTCGGCGGATATGTCACCTCCTATCTGGACAGAAACGGCCGCACCATGTACAAACAGGAAGGCTACAGCGCTGTAAAGGCTGTTCCCTATGACCTGCCGGTCATCGGATACGGCAACGGTTTTGTAGATACTCTGAGAATCTGGGACGCGGAGCCGGTAGTGAGCTTTAAGCTGGACTCTTTTGACAGAGGTGAGTATCAGAAATCCGTGGAACAGGAGAACCTGGCCCGCACGATCTGCAACGTCCTCTATCCCTGCGATGACCATATCCAGGGCAAGGAGCTGCGCCTCAAACAGCAGTACTTCTTCGTATCTGCCACGCTTCAGTGCGCGATCCAGAAGTACATGAAGACACACGACGACATCAGAAAGCTTCATGAGAAGTATGTCTTCCAGCTCAACGACACGCATCCCACACTGGCGATCCCCGAGCTGATGCGCATCCTTATGGATGAGTACGCTCTTACATGGGATGAAGCGTGGAACGTCGTCACAAAGAGCTGCGCGTACACGAACCACACCATCATGGCAGAGGCTCTTGAGAAATGGCCTATCGAGCTGTTCTCCAGACTTCTTCCCCGTATCTACTCCATCGTGGAGGAGATCAACAGAAGATTTGAGCGCGAGATCCACAACCGCTATGACAATACAGGCGTGGATGTCGGTCACAAGATCTACAAGATGGGCATCATCTACGACGGACAGGTCCGCATGGCGAACCTTGCCATCGTGGCGGGCTTCTCTGTAAACGGCGTTGCCGAGCTGCACACCGCGATCCTCATGACCGAGGAACTCAGGGATTTCTATGAGATGTTCCCCGAGAAGTTCAACAACAAGACCAACGGTATCACCCAGAGAAGATTCCTGCTTCACGCCAACCAGAGCCTGGGCAAGTGGGTCACCGATAAGATCGGCGACGAGTGGATCACGGATCTGTCCCAGATGAAGGAACTGGAAGTCTACGTGGACGACGCCAAGGCGCAGAAAGAGTTCATGAACATCAAGTACAAGAACAAAGTCCGCCTGGCAAAATATATCCTCGAGCACAACGGAATCGAAGTCGATCCCCGCTCTATTTTCGACGTACAGGTCAAGAGACTGCACGAGTACAAGAGACAGCTCCTGAACATCCTGCATGTCATGTA